>JBILLA010000152.1:0-6544 GCA_044376365.1 Bdellovibrionota bacterium
ATCTTTGATCGTTATGAAGAAATGCGTTGCGGTTGTGCTACATGGTTTTGGCATATCTCACCAGAAGCAGTAGAAGGTGAGGGCGTACTCCATCGTATCGGAGCCCGTGCATATTCAAAATAAAGCTTGTGTGTTTTTATGTATGTTGACTAAACACAAGCAATCCAGAGGTTTTTTTGATCGTCACCGTAATACTATTTTGTTTAATCAGATTAGAGACGAGCCGACTTGAGCCACGCACGATGTATTCTTCATCAAGGTTCCATGCAGCATCATTTATAGTTACATAGCCTTCGCCCTGCAGGATCACAGAAAATCGCTCGTGTGGTGCGTTGTAAACGGTTCGCTCAACGCCATCATAGAGTGGATAGATCCACTCGTTGTCTTCGTGAATTGATAGATCAATGTCCCTATATTTTTGTCGAAGGAGGAGTGTCGTATTCGCTAAAATATAATCAGTACGGTTCCCAAGTGCGCATGAGATAATGATTTGCTCATAGCCACGTTTAATAGCAGCATCAATGGCAAGTTCAAGATCTGAAGCTTCTTTATCAACGGGGTATTGCTCAACGGCAACCTGGTGCTGCGTTATGTATGAAAGCGCTGTTGGTTCAATCGAATCAAGGTCACCAACCAAAAGATCTGGGATGATGCCAGCTTCTTTAAGGTAGGTCGCTCCACGATCGCAGGCAATACAGAAGAGGTCCTGACGGGTTGCGAGGGAGGAAATGAAAACGGGGCTAAAAGCCCCGCCTGCGATAATGATAGCCTGGGTCACAGGGGTATCTTAGCTGCCGCAGCTATTTTTAGCATCATTTAAACAGTTAATAGCTTTAACTTCGTTTTCTTTAGCTACACAGACTGCCTTTGCATCAGTGACGCACTGAGCGTAACCAGAGGAGCCTTTTGTGTATGATGCGCTGCAATCACGAGTAATTAAGCGGTAGCAGGTGCTCACTTCTCGTTTAGCAACTCTTACATCTGCTCGGCACTGTTTAATATAAGAATTAACGCAAGAGAGGTTAGCAAGTGTTTTATCACACGCTGCTTGTTTGAGATCCAAAACTGCTTGTGCTGCATCAAGCTTGGTCTGATTATCGGCAACTGTTTTAGCTAATCGGTCTACCCGTGTTTGTGCAACCTTGATTCTTTGATTGCCAAGATTTTCACGCACCTTGCGCTGGGCTGTGAGAGCAGCAACTTGCGCTTCAAGGGCGATAGATTGAGGGATGCATTGTTTAGCGCTATCTACACATATTTTCTTAGTTTTTGCAGTACCGCGTACTTTTTTTCCATCTATGGTTGCTTCATCAGGACCAGGAGCTGCGCCAATGGCATCAGGTGTGAAACCAGTGATAATCGTCTGACAACCGACAAATCCACCAGTAAAAATTGTAACAAGGCAAGTTCCTTGAAACCACCGTGCAGCAGCTTTAGAAGAAGATTCTCTGACGCTGATATTAAGGACTGAGGAAAGTTTTCTGAATTGTTCTCTTAGGACGTTATTTTCTGCTCTAAAGTACTGAGACTGACTAGAATTGTAGTTTCTTTCAAGCTTACGGACATTTGAATTAAGCCGTCTTACTTCGCTTACACAGCTATTTGATTGCGCATAGGATACCTGTGCTGCAACTGTAATGAGGGTGACTAAGGCTAGTGCTATTTTTTTACTCATGATTTTTATGCTCTATCTTTCATAATAAAAAATTCTGCTTATATATCCGTACCTGGGCGATAAGTGCTTCAGGTAACACTATAGATACTTGAATTTATTCATTATTTTTATCGTCTTTCTTTGGGGCAGTAGTAATACTTGCTTTGGGTGTGACCGGTACGTTGCGCTGAATGTTCGTGTAAGTTTGATCGATAACAGTTCTTCCATAATCAATCTGTGCAGCAGTTACGGCACCCTGGGCGAGGCCATGCAGCAGACCAATACCGGGGTTGTTGTTAAAGCCACGTGGACGTTGCAGGTTTGGTATAAACATTCGTCCGACTCTTCTTGAATTATTGACATTAGTGATCGCCATCAGGTCGCCTCGTTGTGCATATGCACCTTCAAAACGCTGCTGATTGAGCGCTTCTTGACGTGCATCTTGGTTAAAGCGATTCGCATCACGTTGGTTTTGTCCTTCTGCACGCAGCTCTGCAGAGATTACTTTGTTGTCTGCGGTTTCACTGGCAATCTCACGTTTCGTATCAGCTTCAATAGCTTTAGTCTCTGCATTCGTTGCTGCTGCTTGCGCTTTGTAGAGCTCTTTTGCAAGGACATCTTCCCAGCTCTTATCAAGGATCTCTGCTGTATGCTCAGCTTTCACAAGCGCTATTTCTTGCTTCTTAACTTTCTGCATCATCTGTATAGTTTTAAGGAAAGCCTGGTATGCCTGCTGTTCTTCTTGATTAAACTTGGCATCACTGGCTGCTTCTAACGTATCTAGTTTGGAAGCCATATCAAGAAGTGTGCGCACTTTTACTGATTGCGCATTGAACTTTTCAAGGCCATCTTTCGATGTCACATCCATTTTATTCATATTATCAATGGCGGCCTTGATGGTCTTTTGTAGTTCAGCTTCAGCTTTATCCCAGATAGGATTAGAGCTTGCTTGCTTGCGTCCTTCCTGAATAGCTGCGAGCTTTTCATTGAGCTTTTCTATTTCAAGATTGATAGCTTCTTTTGCTTTAAGATTTGTATCTAAGCCAACTGGTGCTGGTGTTACGGAGTTCGCTGGCGCTGCAGCTGTATTTGGTGCAGGAGGGGTTTTGTTGGTGTCGACTTGAGTTGCGTTTGTTTCTGTAGAATCCTGCTGACCTTTGGGCTGACCTTTTGATTTTAGAAAGGCGCTTGCTGCGCGAAACCCTTCTTTGAGATCTGCTTTTTCGGCGTCAGTAAGTTTCTTGCCATTTCTAGCGACTTCGTATGCTAAAGTAACAGCAATATCTAGCTTCGCGGCATCAGCGGCATTGGCAGCTCGAAACTTATCTTTAGAGCCAGGTTCTGACTGGAACTTACCATAGACCTCATTAAGCAATGCCTCAGTTTCAGAGTCTTGCTTGCTGACTGCTTTTACGACTGTATTAATGTGATCTGCCATAATTGTAAACCTTTCGACTTATATCGTCCTTACCAAGAGATATGGCTCTGACATAATGCGATGTAGACTAAAAAAGTAAGAGATTGGTAAAAATAATACTGAATAAATTCAATAGTTTATACATCTGCGAGGATTTCTTAGCTCATTTTTTAAAGGGAATCTGTGAAGGTAGCACTAAGATTGCCATTGGAGGGGGGCCTAAAGTATAATTATTTACTCAACTATAGGGTTGCGGTTTACCATTTTTATACGGCTTTCTTATGTCTTCTGCATTGAAACTTACCTCTCTCGATGAAATTGTAGCGAAAGGCTATGCCTTTCCTGATGCACTTGTAACCACTGCATGGGTTGCTGAAAATCTTACGAACCCATCAGTTCGTATTGTTGAGTCCAACGAGGATCAGCTGCTTTATAAATCTGGTCATATCCCCAATGCAGTTGAAATTGATTGGGTCAGAGACCTCAATGACCAAACGGTGCGTGATTATCTTGATGCGCAACAATTTGCTGCGCTTTGTGCACGAGCAGGTATTACGAAAGATACCACGGTTGTGTTTTACGGTGATAAGAATAATTGGTGGGCGTGTTATGCGTTCTGGATTTTTCAACTCTTTGGTCATACGAATGCAAAAATCATGGATGGTGGGCGCCTGAAGTGGGAGAAAGAGCAGCGAGAGCTTACCCGTGCGGCTCCATCAATAGCGCCATCTACATATGCAGTGACTGTTCGTGATGATAAAATATTGCGCGCGTTCCGTGATGATGTTCTTAAGCATGTCGAACAAAAGCTTCCGCTGGTTGATGTACGAAGCCCAGATGAGTTTTCTGGTAAAAAGCTTCACATGGAAGGATACCCAAATGAGGGTGCGCTGCGAGGAGGCCATATTCCAGGTGCGAAAAGTGTGCCGTGGGCACGTGCGATTTACACAGAAGATGGTACCTTTAAATCTGCAAGTGATCTTGCCGAGATTTATTGCAAGGAAATTGGCCTCAAGAAAACTGATGATGTTATTGCATACTGCCGTATTGGAGAGCGCAGTAGTCATACGTGGTTTGTATTACGCTATCTGCTTGGATTTTCGCAGGTTCGTAACTACGATGGCTCGTGGACTGAGTGGGGCAATTTGGTTGGCGTGCCTATTGAAAAGTCGCTCTAAAATCTTTACGTGATATATGTACTTTGAATCTCTATGAGTATTGATTCAATCATTCAAGAGTTCCGCGAGATTGAAGATCAAGATGTTCGTTTCGATCTGCTGATTGAATGTGCTGATAAATTTGTCGAAGTGCCTGAATCGGTGGCGCGTCGTCCTTTTCCTGAAGCGAATCGTACGCCTGCATGTGAGTCTGAAGCTTACTGTTTTGTGACACCAAATCCTGATGGCACCGTTCAACTTTACTTTGCGGTGGAAAACCCGCAGGGCATCTCTGCAAAGGCACTAGCAGTTATTCTTGACGAGAACCTTAGCGGAAAAACAGTTGATGAGGTCCAGCGCGTTTCAGAAGATATTGTCTATGATATTTTTGGACGTACGATTTCTATGGGGAAAGGGCAGGGGCTTATGGGTATGGTGCAGCTGGTGAAATTTCTGAGCTCAAAGCTAGGATAGCGTTCCTTGCTATCCTATGTTTTTGTGCAGTGATTTTAGATCTTTACTCTTTGGTAAATGCTTCGATGGATTGCATAATAGCTGGATATTGTGTGCGAAGTGCATTGCACATGCCAGGTTTATCACAGATAGTTTTTTTCAGATCTATAAAAAAATCTTTACTTATTCTGTTGTCAGAGCGAAGCTCTAGCGCGTTTTGCAGCATGTGGGCAGCTTTCTTAACTGGAAATGAGTGAGTGAGCGAATATGCTAGCGCTGCACAAAAGATATTTTGTGATTCACTCTGTTTATCGAAGAGTCTCAAAATGCTTTTTTCAAATTCAGCATCGGTTACTCCTAGTTTGCAAACAGGCAAGTTAGTATAGACTGATGTTTCATAGCTACTCTTATCGCCTTTGATTGCAGCTCGTGCGATTCGATCTCCAAATTTTTGAAAATCAAAAACTTCGGCTGCATGGATAAAGCGTTCAGAATCTTTGTTTCGGGCGAATGCTTCAAAGAGTCCTTCGACAACTCGACAAGTTTTTTTGGCTTGTGTTGTTGTGACAATCGTATTGAGTTTATTAATGAGCGCGTAGGGAAAAGTGACTGATGGAACTTTTGTAGATATTTCATGCAGTGAATTTGCAATTGCATCAGCTGCCAATTTGCTTTTCAACAAGGGGTATAAAATTCCCCCAGCAAGTTTTTGCTCTTGTTCATTGATGGTTTGTTGAGAGTGTAAGAGGCCTCGAATCTTTACCCATTGCTTTGAAAATTTCTCGAATTGAGACTTATCTTCATCGATAATTGTTCGTGCAGCTGCGTTGGTGAGTTGCTTGAAACGGATAGTTAAGAAAGACTGCCTTATACTTTCCGTGCCACGCAGTGATTTTTGATACGTTGGGAATTGCTCTATCTGTGCCATAAATATCTTATCTTCAGTTATGCAACGGCGCAGAAGGCGGTGTCCTAATGGCGTAATTGTCTGATTTTATTCATGTTTATGAGCTACCCTGTACCTATTTGGTCTCTTCAGTGGGTCATGGGGGGAGTTACCCTGTACCTTGGTTGTCTGGCAGAATGGGGGGTATGAAGCAGCGGCTTATTGGTATTTCGACCCGTTTTATCCAGGATAGTGGTTATTCGATTGAGGTGGTGGGTTCAACCTGTGCTTATGCTGCCGCAGTCCGTATGACGGGTGCATTGCCTGTTTTAATCCCTCTCTTTGATAAGAATCATAAAGAGGTCGCTACGTCGTATGCTGAGCGTCTCGATGCTCTGATCTTAACTGGAGGAGAGGATGTCGATCCGGAGCTTTATAAGGAAGCCCCACATGCAAAGCTGCAGGATATCTGTCGAAAGCGTGATGATTATGAAATCGCACTGCTCCATGCGTTTCTAGCTGCGGGCAAAAAAGTGCTCGGCATCTGTCGTGGGCTTCAACTGATTAATGTTGCTTTTGGAGGAACGCTCTACCAGGATATTGAGAGTCAGTGTGCACGAAGCGCCTCTTATACTCATACAACGAAAGAAGATCGCTGGTACCATCTTTCGCATAGCGTGTCGTTCCAATCTGGAAGCCAGATTGATTCCTTGTTTAAGGATAATGCAGTCATGGTGAACTCTATTCATCATCAGGCTATTAAGACGTTAGGCGATTCATTGATTGCCACGGCTTATGCAGAGCAAGATACTATCATTGAAGCAATTGAAAGCTCTCGCTATCCATCACAACTTCTCGCTGTACAGTGGCATCCTGAAACAATGCTCTCGAGCGCAAACGCTTCAAGCCAGGATCAGCTGAAACTCTTTGCTACGCTCTGTTCCTAATAGCGCAGCTCTTTAAGTGGCCTTTTTTGT
>JBILLA010000153.1:0-6541 GCA_044376365.1 Bdellovibrionota bacterium
CCTCTGGTGCAAAGATTAAGCATCTTGCTCTTATGGGTCTATCGTTCCTGATCCCTGCGATTTTTCTTATCCTGTTCTCGCCGTATCGTATGAAGCGAGTGACAAGCTTCCTACAGCCATGGGCTGATGCAAGTGGAAGCGGCTATCAGCTTATTCAGTCGCTCATTGCTGTTGGTTCTGGAAAGTTAACTGGAGTTGGTCTTGGTGAGAGCCAACAGAAGCTCTTCTTTCTGCCTGCTGCACATACAGATTTTATTTTTGCTGTCGTTGGTGAAGAGCTGGGGCTGATTGGCTGTATGTTGCTGCTCTCTGTCTTTCTCGCCTTTCTAGCTCGCGGCATTTACCTTGCTGGTAAAGTCGCCTCGGATACCTTTGCGTTCTCGCTGACCTTGGGCCTTACTCTTTTAGTGGTGATGCCAGCAATGCTCAATGCAGGGGTAGTCACAGGCATGCTTCCAACGAAAGGTATGGTACTGCCACTGGTGGGATACGGTGGTTCAAGTATTATGGCAACGCTCTCAGGAATCGGTATTATTCTTTCAATAGTGCGGTGGCGAAAAAAACAATTTTCATAGCGGCTGGTGGTACTGGTGGACACCTTTTTCCGGCGATCTATATTGCACAAGCACTACAGCAGCTTGATGCATCGCTGAGGGTTGTTGCCCTTGGTGCTGGGCGCCCGCTTGAGGCTAAGCTTTTTCATGATTGGCAGCTTGAGTACCACATTATTCCAACAGTTGGATTAAAGAATCGTGGTATCAAGGGCATCTTGCAGTTTTTGATCAGTTTGCCCCGTGCCTTGATGAAGACTGCTTCGCTCTTTGCGCATTATAAGCCTGCTGCCGTTGTTGGAGTAGGTGGCTATGTGACCGTGCTTCCAGTCCTTATGGCATGGTGTCGTGCTATTCCAGCATGGATTCACGAAGCCGAGATTAAGCCAGGCATGGCAAATGCTTTTTTAAGTTTCTTTAGTCAGAAAATCTCTGTCGCTTTTGAGCGTTGCGAGCTTCCACGTATCGTTGAAAAAACATTTACTGGACATCCAGTGCGTCGCGGCTTGGTGGATATTCAGCGTTCTGCTCCGCTAACTGATCCTCCAAAACATCTACTTATACTTGGTGGTTCGCAGGGTGCTCAAAGTTTAGACGATGCAGCGCCTGCTCTTGCGGCATTTGCAAAGCAGCACGGTCTTTCTCTTATACATCAGTGTCGTCCTCAGAATGTTGATGCAGTGCGCGCCGTCTATCAAGCAAGTGCATTGACTGACTATGAAGTAAAGGGCTTTATTGATGATGTGATTGCAGCGTATGCATGGGCAGACATTATTATAAGTCGCAGTGGTGCTGGTTCTGTGAGTGAACTCTCTGTGGTCAATAAACCTGTTATTTTTGTACCGTTCCCTTATGCTCAAGCGGATCATCAAACGCGTAATGCCAAGACTCTGGTGGAGATAGGCAAGGCAGTGCTCTGTCCTGAAGGTCAAGGCTTTCAAGAAAGACTGTGCACTGAACTATCTTCGCTGATGGATATCAGCCGCTATAACGAAATAGTGAAGCGCCCTCAAAAGGTGTCTCATCAGGATGCAGCACAAGCTATTGCAGCTGGTGTTCTTTCCTTGATTTCTGACTCTGTCGCGCGGTAGAGTTGACGCATGAATACAACCAATAAAAATCTTACCTTCAAAGGAAACCCAATGCCCGTCGAGGGTCTTGAACTTAAAGTCGGCGATAAACTTCCATCGTTTACTGCAATTGGCAACGATATGGCACCAGTAACCAATGCTACATTTGCTGGTAAACCTGTTGTCGTGTCGCTTATCCCAAGTCTTGATACACCTGTTTGTGCTGTTGAGACTGCTCGATTTAACAAAGAAGCAAATGAGTTTGCTGGTAAAGCATCTTTTGTTGCTATCAGTGCAGATCTTCCATTCGCACAAAGCAGATGGTGCGCTGCGGAAGGAGCAAAAAATGTAGTGACCGCAAGCTCGTATAAAAACACGCATGAGCTTGGTGCAAGTTTTGGAGCATACATTACTGCTATGGGGCTATTGGCTCGCTCTATATTTGTTGCAGATAGTACTGGCACGATTCAGCATGTTGAATATGTGAAAGAGCTTGCAGAAGAGCCACAGTATGAAGCGGTTCTTAAGAAGGTTCGTGAGTTGCTCTAAGTGTATGCTACACCAGATATGTACAGCTTTGTTTATAAGGAGCAATTATGAAACATATTAAAAAAATCATACCTGTTGGACTTTTCTGTCTTGCATTAGCGGTGTCATCCGCTGTTGTAGCTGAAGAGCTTGATCCAATTTTTGCTAAAGTAAAATCACTGGTTGCTTCAGGTGATTATTCTAAGGCACTCGAAGAGCTCAAGTGGGCTTCTAAAGAGATTGAAAAGCTCAACGCTAAAAAGATAGAGACATTCTTTCCCGATACACTCAATGGCTTCACTGGTGATAAAATTAATTCAAGTGGCGCACTTGGGATGACCAATATCGAGCGTACCTATAAAAAGGGCAAGGATGGTTTCAAGATAGCACTGACCAACCTTGGATCGACTGCAGGTGGGGCGCTTGGCGGCCTTGCGCAGCTTGGCTCTATGGCCGCAATGTTCGGTGGTCAGCAGGGTATAGAGACGATGCGTATTAGTGGGCGCACAGCGCAGATGGACACTACTGGTGGTGAGCCTAAGATTACGCTGTTTCTTGATGGTGGCTCGATGATAAATGCAGAAGCTATCGGGGCGGCAAAAGCTGAGGATCTGAAGGCTGCTATTGAAGCAATGAAGCTTGATGACCTTGAGAAGTATCTCAAGGGCTCCTGATTTCTGAAAAGTACGATAATTAATTTATCGTTGACCTGTTTTCTGATAGGCTCTTGGGATGAGTTCCAAGAGCCTACCTATTCTTAAATCCAAATATCGTACCCACCTTTGTCATGAACTTCGTGCAGAAGACGCGGGTGCTTCTGTCGTGGTATCTGGCTGGATTCATCGCAAACGGGATCATGGCGGCATCGTCTTCATAGATCTTCGTGATAACTATGGTCTGACCCAAATTATTGCTGATGGTGATACTGCTGAAAATCTTAATGCGCTTCGCGTTGAGTCTGTTATCGAAGTGCACGGCACAGTTATTAAGCGTGACCCAGCTCTTGTAAATGAAAAAATTCCTACGGGTGGCATCGAAGTAAAGGTTGCTTCATTTGTTGTGCATTCGCATGCTGATGTTTTGCCCTTTACAATTGCAGACCCAGATTCTGCACCTGAGAATATTCGATTGCAGTACCGTTTCCTTGAGCTGCGTCGCGAAGAAGCTCATACAAACATTTTGCTTCGCTCGCGTGTGATTGCAGCCATTAGAGAACTGATGCAGGGGCTTGGGTTTACTGAATTCCAAACTCCAATTCTTACGAGCTCTTCTCCTGAAGGGGCGCGAGATTTCCTTGTGCCATCAAGATTCCATCCTGGAAAGTTCTTTGCACTTCCACAAGCACCCCAGCAATTTAAGCAGCTCTTGATGGTGTCAGGGTTTGATCGCTATTTCCAAATTGCTCCTTGCTTCCGCGATGAAGATCCAAGAGCAGATAGATCGCCTGGTGAATTTTATCAGTGCGATATGGAGATGAGCTTTGTCGAGCAAGAAGATGTCTTTCAGGTTGGAGAGACATTGATGCATTCGCTTTTCTCTCGATTTACACAGATGGATGTCACGCCACCGCCATTCCCACGCATTAAGTATAACGATTCCATCGCATGGTATGGTAATGATAAGCCAGATTTGCGGGTACCACTCAAAATCCAAGATGTCTCTGATATCTTGAAAGATACTGAGTTTAAAGTATTCAGAAATGAGCTCGATATGGGTGGCGGTGTCTTTGCTATCGGTATCTCGGCTGCAACAGTACCCTCACGTAAATATTTTGATGACACTATCGAGTACTTTAAAGGTATCAGTGGCTCAGGCCTTGGGTATCTTATCGTTCAAAATGGTGAGGTGAAGGGTACAATTGCTAAATTCTTTAAAGAGCACGAAGTGCTTGCGCTTCGTGAAAAGTTTGAGACCACTGGAGATACCGTTATCTTCTTTGGTGCTGGCGGTTATGACAAGATTCTGCCATCTCTTGGAAAGCTTCGTGTGAAAGTGGGCAATGACTTTGGTCTGGCTGAGAAGGGCTTTAAGTTTTGTTGGATAACAGACTATCCAATGTATGAGCGAGATGAAGTGACTGGCGAAATCGCCTTTAGCCATAACCCATTCTCGATGCCTCAAGGAGGAATGGATGCGCTCTTGAATCAAGACCCACTCACTATCCATGCGTATCAGTATGATATTGTGTGTAACGGTTATGAGTTAAGCAGCGGTGCTATCCGAAACCACTCGCCCGAGATTATGTATAAAGCATTCGAAATTGCTGGATACTCAAAAGAAACTGTCGACGAGAAGTTTGGCGGCATGATTAAAGCATTTAAATTCGGAGCTCCTCCGCACGGTGGTATGGCTCCTGGTATTGACCGTATCGTGATGCTGCTTGCTCAGAAAGATATGATTCGTGATGTCATTGCTTTCCCAATGGCACAAACAGTTGAAGATCTGATGATGGGTGCACCCAGTACGGTAAGCTTCAAGCAGCTTAATGAATTGCATATACAAATAAAGCCGCTACCACAAAAATAATGTGGCAGCGGCTCTTTCTGGCCAGGATCTAACTTTGTAAATCTAATCTGATGAGATTGAACTTGAGGGGTTAGTTTAAGTTTTTTGTTGGTCCAGCAAGACAAAGTCGTGCGATTGGATCGTTTGTTGAGTTTGGTACGTCAGCAAGCTTCACTGTAATTCTTCCTGCACGTCTAAAGAATCGAGATGTTCCTGGAGCACCTAAGCAATGTACTGCAACGGCGCCACGCTCATCAGAGTAGCGGAGGACTTTTTGTGCTTTAAAGACACTGCACTTGTTAAGGCCAAGACCATCACGTTCTTGTACAGTGCATCCGTTGATAAGCTCTTTCTTTGGTATACGGTCTGCGTTTTCAACGTCGCGTACGACGGCGCTAAATGCAGACGCGTAAGAGCCGTTTAGGATAATGGCGGCTTTACGACCACACTCTTTTACACTTGGACGATACTGTGCACGCTTGGTTACGTCGCGTGTGCAGACGCACGGTTTAAAGAGGGGACTAGAACCACCAGTACAGTAACGGGGGTTTTTTATGTTTGGAGTTGTCGTATCGCGCTCTGCCATAATCTGCGCAACTGTTGTTGTTGCTACCTGTGCTGAGGCTATTGAAGGAAGGAGCGTCGTTAAAAGGGTAAGGGTGCAAAGAAGAAGTGGTTTCATGATAGAGTTTAGTGATGAGCGCGATAAAACGGCTAAAAAACAGCGCTAAGTATAGATCAGAGGGCAGGGCTAGCAAAGGATTTTAGGAGAAAAATACTATGAAGAAAATTATCATTACAGGGGCAAGTTCTGGATTTGGCTACCAAACTGCCGTCGCTTTTGCGAAGCAGGGGTGGTCAGTGTTTGCTGTTGCAAGGCGGTTAGCGCCCTTGGAGGAGCTTGCAAGACAGTATCCCAATATCGCCATCGCTCAGCTTGATGTGAGTAATCGGGATGAAACGCTAGCGGTTCTTTCTTCGTATCTTAAAGAGCATGGTGCGCCCGATGTGCTTATGAATAATGCTGGATTTGCATTGGGATTAGATAAAGCACATCAAGCGCAGTTTGAAGATTGGGATGCAATGATTGATGTTAATATTCGAGGACTGACAACGGTGACTCGAGTAGTGTTACCAGCAATGGTTGCTGCGAACCGTGGGTTAATTGTTAATATCGGTTCAATTGCTGGCAGTTGGCCTTATCCAGGTGGTAACGTTTACGGAGCAACAAAAGCATTCGTGCATCAGTTTTCTCGCAATCTAAAAGCTGAATTGTTAGGTACGAAAGTACGAGTTACAAGTTTGGAACCAGGATTAGCTGAGACCGAATTTTCAAAGACAAGATTTCACGGTGATGCTGAAAAAGCAGGAGCGGTGTATTCCGGCACAAAGCCATTGACAGCATATGACATCGCTTCAACGATGCTTTGGCTTGCCTCTTTGCCTGAACATATAAATATTAATTCACTTGAGATGATGGCTACCTGCCAAGCGTGGGGGCCTTATGCAATTCATCGAGCTGTCGATGCAGATAACGGATAGTAATTCGCTGCAGCATTGCTACCCATTGTTCGCTCGCATCAGCGGTTCATCAATGATTCCGAAGGGCGGCTGTCGGGAGAAGTCAGGGGTGAGACACTACCCCTCAGGGGTCGACTTGCGGAGCAAGTCGGGGGTGAGACACTGCCCAGGATGCGCGATTAGCGTCGCGCTTAGCGGGACTAGCCTTTGTTGTTTTTGGTTCAAGTCCCGTCTTTTTCATTACCCCTCAGGGGTCGACTTGCGGAGCAAGTCGGGGGTGAGACACTGCCCAGGGCTGGACTTGAACCCGCACGATCTTGCGATCCCAGGATTTTAAGTCCTGTATGTCTACCATTCCATCACCCG
>JBILLA010000154.1:0-6430 GCA_044376365.1 Bdellovibrionota bacterium
AAGTTTTCTCGTAAGGCTCAAGATGAATATCAGATGCTCCTTTCTTAATCGCATCAGTGAGTATTGCATTCACAAGCTTAACAACAGGAGCATCTTCAGTCTGTTTTTCAAGATCAACAAGTGCAACTTGCTCTTCTTTCTCTACAACAGCGATCTCTGCATCATCAAGATCACCAATAATCTGATCATACTGCACTGCTCCTTCGTAGTATCGTTCATGTGATGCTTTAAGCGCAGTCTCTGTAGTGACAACAACACGGATATCAAGCCCAGTGACAAACTTAATATCATTCATTGCAACAAGGTTGGTCGGATCTACCATTGCAACGGTTAATGTAGAATCATGCTGTTCGACTGGAATCAATGCATGCTTAGTGGCAAGTGCTTGTGGTATGAGCTGCAGCACGTTTGCATCAATTTCAACATTTGGTAGTTCAATAATTTGGCAGCCAAACTGTTCGCTTAATATCTCAGCTACTTGCTGCTCAGAGAGGGCACCCGTTCGAACTAGGAATGTCCCAAGAAAGCCTCCCCCTACCTGCTTTTGCTCAGCAAGTGCCTTGGCAAGCTGGTCGGGCGACACTTTGCCCGTCCTTACCATGACATCACCAAGCCTTGTATTCATTTGATTAGACACCCCTAAGAGATTCCTCTACACCGCTCTAGGAAAATCGACCGCCCCGCTTAAAACCTTGAATTTTTTGGGGGTTTTTCGAAGCATTGGTTAAATATTCAAAATTATTGATAATTTGACTATGGCGCGGCCCAAAAAAAGCTCTCTCAAGAAAAATCCCCCTGACGACCAAGTCGTCATCGAGGTGCTGCCTGCGCTTGAAGAGGAAGAGACAACTCCAGAGGTCCTTGAAGTTTCAGACGATGTCGATGCGCTTGATGTTATTGAAATAGAAGAACCAATCGCAGAAACAGCTGATGCAACAGATGAGCCTGATACCAATAAGTACTATCCAACAACATATAATCCGCTCGATCTATATTTGCGCGAAGTTAGTAAAATCAAACCGCTTTCAAAAGAAGAAGAAAAAGCAGTTGCACTAAAATACTTTCAAACAAAAGATGTCATCGCTGCACGAACTCTTATTCAAGCAAATTTATGGCTTGTCATTAAATTAGCCCGTGATTATCAAAATGCTGCGAGAAACCTTCTTGATCTTGTTCAGGAAGGAAATCTCGGATTGATGGAAGCAGTCAAAAACTTTGATCCATTCCGTGAAGTGCGATTCCCTTCGTATGCAACATGGTGGATTAAAGCCTATATAGTGCGCTACCTCATTGCGAATTTTCGGATGGTTAAAATCGGCACAACCCAAGCGCAAAGAAAACTATTTTTCAATTTAAAAAAAGAAAAAGAGAAGCTTGAGCGACAGGGATTTTTTCCTGCACCAAAACTCCTTGCTGAAAAACTTGATGTTCGTGAAAGTGACATTGTCGAGATGGAGCAACGGCTATCTGCGAACGATATGAGCGTTGATGCTCCGCTGTCAGACAATCCTGACTCAGACATGCTCTCGATACTTCCCAGCAATCAGGAATCCGCAGAAGAACTCCTTGCCGATAAGCAAAGCAAAGAGATGCTCAAAGAGAACTTTGCTGCCTTTGAAAAAACACTCAATGAAAAAGAGCGGGTTATCTTCCACGAACGCCTACTCCAGGACGAAAAAGCAACGCTCCAAGAGCTCAGCGACAAGCTACTCATCAGCAAAGAACGAGTACGCCAGATTGAGGAACGGTTGTTAACTAAATTAAAAGACTTTCTGACTGGCAAGATCGACCCTTTGGAGATTTCCTAGAAAGGGTCGTATACTAGAGAGCATCTATGAAGCGCTTTGTTTTTCTTGCCGTCTTTATCCTAGCCCTACTCTTACTTCTGACCTTCCAGGCAACCAAGAGTTCAGCAAATCTTGTGCTGATTCCATCGCAACTTGCTGCAGATCATAAAAACATTCAGCGTATTCGTGTCGGCGGCAAAGTTGCCGACCTACCATTTTCTTATGAAACTGAGGGCAGCTTTGTTCTTAAATTCTTCCTGCGCGACCGTGACAACCCAACAAGCGCTGCGGTGCCTGTGGTATACCAAGGATTAAAACCTGATATGTTTGCTGTTGATCGTGATGTCATCGTTGATGGGGATTTTAAAGATGGCACCCTCCAGGCAACAAACCTCTTAACCCAATGCCCATCTAAATACGAACCACCTCAACCAAAAAAAGAATAGCTGCTCGCTCTATAGTACACCTATGAATATACTCGGAAACTTCTTTGTCGCTTTTGCCCTCCTCTTTTCAATACTCTGCTCGGTGCTTGGCTTCTTTGGCGCAGCTGTGCAGCGTCAATCATTCCAAGAAGCAGCGCGGCGCGGCGCAATTACTGCTGGCTTTTTTTGTATCGCTGCCCTTGTCCTCTTAGCGTATCAGTTTCTAACAGACGACTATCAAAATCATTATGTATGGCAGTTCTCAAACCGCGAGATGCTTCCCATATATAAAATTACGGCTGTCTGGGGAGGCATGAATGGATCAATGCTTTTTTGGGGCAGTTTGCTTTCAATTTTCTCTGCTGCTCTTGCAATAAAACACAGCATATTTCCCAATAAACTTTTCTCGTACGCTCTTCCCACACAGACGCTTGCTCAAATTTTCTTTCTCGGTACTGTTTTTTTTCTTACCAACCCATTTGAATGGATTAAAGCTGATTTTATTCCACCAAACGGCAATGGCTTAAATCCACTCTTACAAAATCCGTACATGGCTGTGCATCCACCAATGTTGTATGCAGGATTTACTTTATTCTCTGTGCCTTTTGCATTCTGTATCGCTGCGCTCTTAGCAAACCGACTAGGTAATGAGTGGATCTATATTACACGACGCTGGAGCATCGCCGCATGGATGGTTCTGAGTTCAGGCATCGTTATGGGTGGATTCTGGGCGTACATTGAACTTGGCTGGGGTGGTTTTTGGGCATGGGATCCAGTAGAAAATGCTTCTTTCTTCCCATGGCTTACCGGCACGGCATTCCTGCACTCAGCTCTGATTCAAGAGAGAAAAGGCATGCTCAAAACATGGAACGTCGTACTCTTGTCGCTCACTTACTTCCTCACAATTTTTGGTACGTTCCTTACCCGCTCAGGAATTGTGCAAAGTGTTCATGCATTTGCTTCTACTAATGTTGGTGGCGTATTCCTTGGTTATCTAATCGTTATGTTTATCGGTGTGAGCTATCTTATTTGGAAACGACGATTAGCTCTGACCTCAACTCGGCAGCTTGAAAGTATCTTTTCACGAGAATCTGCATTCCTTCTTAATAACTTAATTTTTCTGTCTATATGCTTTGCGACAATTTGGGGCGTCATGTTCCCAGTACTCTCTGAAGCAGTGACGGGCTCAAAGCAAACAGTGAGCGCCCCCTTCTTCAATCAGGTCAACATCCCACTCTTTATGCTTATGCTTTTTCTTATGGGCACCGGTACCCTTATTGCATGGAGAAAAGCATCCTGGCATTCATTACAACGTCAGTTTCAAACTCCATTCCTCTTATCATTTGGTATCGCTGGACTGCTTGTATGGGCTGGCATCACAAGCTTTTGGGCAATCGTTTCTTACTCACTGTGCTTTTTTGTTTTTCTTACCATTATGGGAGAGCTCTATCGTGGCATCAAAACGAAACAGCAGATTTTTAGGAGCCACTTGCGACGTTATGCAGGATACCTTGTGCACTGCGGTGTCTTAGTCATGGTTATTGGGATCACTGCTTCAATGGCGCACAAAGTAGAGAAAGAGTTCACGTTAAAGCGTGGCGAAACACTCTCGATCGGTCGATTCAATTTGCTCTTGCAGGACTTCTATCAAAAACCATCAGGAAACTTTGAAGCATTGGTGTCTCAAGTAGCGCTGCTTCGGGCAAATGATCAAACGCTTGTTGAGACACTCAAACCTGAGATTCGCTTCTATCCACAGAAAAATGAAACCACAAGTGAAGTAGCGCTCCATGTTGGTCTTCGAGAAGACGTCTATCTTGTTCTGGCTGGAATTAGTGATGACGAAACAACCGTTTCCTTTAAGCTCTTTATCAATCCACTTCAGATTTGGCTCTGGATTGGTGCCATCATCATGGTGCTTGGTGGTGGATTAGTACTCTATTCTGCAAAGCCAAAATCACATTAAAATCAAAGGAACAGATGCCTGCCATGCTGACGATTACTATCCTTATCTCACTCCTTGCCATTGCAAGCTTCTGCTATGTTTGCGTACCACTGATTACAAGCAACGATACCGTGGTTATCCCTCACCACGATCGGTCAGAAGAACAGATTTCATTAAATAACTTAGAAGAATCACTCTCTGATTTACATTTAGATTATGCTCTTCAAAAAATGAGTGCATCAGATTTTACAGAACAAAAAACTGCACTGGAACAAGAACTCGATGGACGCACTAAGGCTTGAGGGTATCTCTAAGTATTACCTCAAGAATTTGATTCTTGAGGATATTGCTTGTTCGATTCCCTTTGGCACGACAATTATTCGAGGAAAAAATGGAGCAGGCAAATCGACACTGCTAAAAATTATTGCTGGCATCACCGATGCTGATAGTGGGTCAATCACACGCTCATCCACTCTTCAAAACGCTCGCCTTGCCTATTTTGCACATGGCACCGGACTGTATCCACAACTCTCAGTTATTGAGAACTTCAAATTTTTTGCACAACTCTTTAACGCAGATTCTACGTCACTCTCTTCCCTTCTCGAGTGTTGGGGACTTACCGCGTTACAGCATCGCCTTGTCGGCACGCTCTCTGCTGGTGAACAAGCAAAGGTGGGCATTGCTCGAACATTCCTTGGATCACCAGGCATCCTTATATTCGATGAGCCCACTGCATTTTTAGACCTCGAAGCAACTCGGTGGTTCGAGCAAGCGCTGCAGCTTCTCGATCATCAGAACCAGGTTGCGTTGATTGCCACGCACGATCTTGAGCGGCTACAGCTACAAAACATTCCGATGCTTGCACTACAGGGAGGACGTTTGTTGCCATGTTAAAGCCATTCTTGCTATTCCTTAAAAAAGATCTCGTTATAGAATATAGACACAAAGAGTTTTTCCTAACGGCTCTCTCTTTTGCTCTTTTTATTGGCGTACTGATTGGTCTAAGCGTTGCAAACGCATTTATAGCAGCAGATACAATCACACGAATCTTTCCAACGCTCTTTTGGCTTGGAGCATTCTTCTTAAGCATACTCTCAATTGGAAGAAGCTATGCATGTGAAGATCGTCTGAAAGCTCCACGCGCATTTCAATCCGACCCAACTCTTATCACTGCATTCTTCCTCGCCAAAATCACAAGTGCTTGTCTCACGACTATACTAGCTCATGCTATTTTCCTTTTGACACTTTCAGTGCTCTTGAATATGCACTCGCTTCATATCGTCTTTTTTCTTCCGCTGATTGTGCTCTATAGCATCGGCTTTACAACGCTTGGAATTTTTCTTACTGCACTTACAGCATCCGCCCCAAGCGCAGCCAGCCTTTTTGGGCTGCTCATCCTTCCACTCTTGTTTCCCCTCTTTTTTGCCGCCTCAGAACTCACGCACATCATCATCAGCGCCCAAGAGCTTGGCCCCCTCCAGCACCTCCTTGAATCTCCGTGGCTTACCCTGCTTGCTCTTATTGACGGTATCTATATATTTATAGCAACGCTGCTATTCCCCGCTGCTATCAAGGAATAATCTATGACCCGCATTCCTCTTTCCCTTCGAGCACTCACGCTGCTAACCGCTGCGGTTCTTGCCTATGCGCACTATCTTGTCTTTATGGTAGTACCAAACGAAAAAACAATGGGCGCCATTCAAAGAATTTTTTACTTTCATGTTGGCTCTGCCATGGCTAGCTCACTCTGCTTTGGCGTTGTATTTATTGCTGCAATCTTCTTCCTACGATCGAATAAAATACAGTTCGATGCCCTCTCTGTTGCAGCTGGAGAAGTAGGGTTTCTGTTCTGTACGATAGTGCTGCTCTCTGGAATGATATGGGGACACACCGCCTGGAATACGTGGTTTCGCTTTGAGCCTCGACTCGTGACTTTCCTCTTTTTATGGCTCATCTTTCTGACCTTTGTGCTCTTACGGCTGTTTGGCGATCCTGCTCGCATAGCAAAACACAGCGCCGTCCTTGGTATCCTTGGTGCCGTCACAGTGCCACTTATGATTTATTCGATTAAATTACTACCTGCGGCTGCACAGCTTCATCCACAGGTCATTGAACAGCAAGGACTCAAAGATCCTTCCTATATACTGGCACTCAACGTCATGATGCTTGGTTGTATTCTTCTTGCTACTCTTTTTGTTGTTATCCGGTATAAAATTGAAATGCTCTCTTATGGAAAACGTCCCTAACACATTCCCACAACTCTTTTTCGTCTA
>JBILLA010000025.1:0-19403 GCA_044376365.1 Bdellovibrionota bacterium
ATCTCAACGGTATTATAGCGTCGTGGTATTACCAGATAGTTAAAGGAAAGCACTGTACGATTTCCTACAATATCATTAATAACGACATGCACTTTGTCCTGATCTTTTTTGAAGTTAAAGGGCAGTGCGAATAGAGCAAAATAGACATCATCAAATCGCTCAAAGCGAGGGTCAAGAAGACTTGCTTTGTAGCCTGGGAAAAAGTTGCTTCCAACCTCAACGCCAGTTGATGAAATTGCACTATCTTTTACTCGATAGAATACAGGTTCGACTCCACCAAGCGCGACGTTTTGTTGACCGGTAAGGATTTCACCACGCGGTTTTGAGTATTTTACGGTAATAGGAATTGATTGCTGGGTTCCGTTAACCCAAAAGCTACGATCAAAGCATCCAATCAAGAGTGTTGCGCTTCCCTCTTTGAGGCTGAGCTCTTTGGCCTGTATGGTAACAGTGAGCGCTTGCTCTGCTGTGTGTTGAGGAAATTGTTGTTTGAGGAGAATGTGCGTGTGTCCATCTTGCTCGAGGCGTACCACGACTTCATCGAGGCCAGCGCCAGTATCTCGAGCGGTAAGAGAGATTGCTTTTGGCTCAACGCCAACACCTAATGTAGCGGGCGCTTCAATGGTTGGAGCTTCTTTTTCAAAGAATCGAGGTGACAGTGATCCTGAACGAAGATAGACGAATGCACCGAACGCAAAGAACGATAAGAGCGAGAGGACGAGGAGTAGTTTAATGAATCTCATTGCCGTGATAGATATTATATCGAGGCAATTTTGAATCAATACGCTTCTGAAGACCAGTTAAAACCGAACCTGCTCCAAATTCAACCATGGCTGTTGGTGCAAAGGTTTGTATTGCCGTTGTAACAGATTCAACCCATCGTACTCGGCCACAGACTTGACTCTTTAGAAGCGAGCGTATCTCTTCAGGCGCTGAAACAGGAGTAGCCGAAAAGTTAGCTATGACTGGATGCTGTGGTGCTTGTATGGTGAGTGCATCAAGATCTTTTGAAAGAGCTATTTCAGCAGGTTTCATGAGAGAGCAGTGGAATGGTGCGCTGACTTGTAGCGGGATAGCTTTTGCAGTTCCAAGGTGTGCAAGCCCCTCATCAATACCTGCCACATCTCCAGCGATAACAACTTGACCAGGAGCATTAATATTGGCAATCGAAGCAACTCCTGTTGTTACTTTGGCAAGAGCAGCTTCAATCTCTTCAACTTCTTTTCCAAGGATTGCAACCATTTTGCCGACGCCAGCGGGTACTGCTTCTTGCATGTAACAGCCTCGTTTGTGAACAAGCTGCACTGCATCTTCTAAACTAATGGCACCCATGGCAACGAGGGCTGAGTATTCACCCAAACTGTGACCTGCAGCAACAACGACCTTGTCACGAGTAGTGCTTGGGCTGAGTCGGTATGAGATGACACTTGTTAAAAGAATAGCAGGTTGTGCAATTGCGGTAGAGGTTAGCTTGTCGGCTGGCCCCTCAAAGCAGATGCTCGACAGTGAAAAGCCAAGTGCTTTATCGGCAGCATTAAAGCACTCACGAGCAATGTCGCTTGCTTCATAGAGGTCTTTGCCCATGCCTACAGTTTGTGATCCTTGTCCGGGGAATACCGCAAATATTTTTTCCATAAGTGCGCGATATTACCCTAGTTCCAAGAGTAAATTCAAACAAGGGTTTTTTGCCTCATACGGAGGCAAAAGTTTGTTTTGGGGACTCATAGTAGATAGCTAGAAACGGGTATCGTCACGGATTGCTTTAGGGAATCCCCCTAAGCAATTTGAATAAGCCCTGATAAATATGATAATTATCAAACAACATTTAATTTGTCTTACGATATATGTTGAAAAAAATTCAAATAACGATAGGTATCATTCTTTTCGTGCTCACTGTTAATGGTGAACTCATAGCACAAAATCTTCGTTGGAGCCGTCCGACTACCCTCTCTACAAATGGTGATTTTTCCTTAAATGGGCGCAGTGCAGTTTCTCCGCTTGGTAACAGAGTTGTTGCTGCTTGGCATAATATTGTCCGAGACAAAAAAGAGTTACGGGTAAAAACTGGCGTGATTAACAAAGGTATTGTTACCTGGGATTCAAATTATACTGCAATTAATAATGTCGTAGAAACGACACCTGAACTTTCAATAAATCCTGTTATTGCATTATCTGCTGATGGCAGTAAGTTAAGTATTGTTTGGCAAGAGTATCTTAAAACTAATTCAAGTATTAATTATATCGCTGTTCGCAGCGCAGTATTAGTAAACGGATCTTATCAGTGGGGTGATTCCAGCTATTTCGGTAATACTGGCACACAACGCACTGCGTTAGAAGATTTGAAAATTTCTGAGGACGGAACAAAACTTGCTCTTTTAATGAGGACTTATGAAGGATCATCTCCCTCTATAAGAAAGTTAGCGTCAACTTTTGCAACTTTATCCGGCGCTCAACAAAACTGGGGTCCTCTCTACTTTCTTGCAGACTTCCATCCTGTCATAGCAAGTAATCCAAAGTTTGCATTTGTAGCAAATGGCACTAAGGCTTTGTATGTTTGGGATCTACCTATACAAAATAGTAACTACGCAACGATTCATGCGCGAGTTGCAACAATCACTGGGAATACAGCAACTTTAGGGGGCGCCTCTGCGCTTTCAAGTGGTAGTGATTATTCGACATTGCCTTATATTGCAGCTTCAGAAGACGGATCCAAAGCAATCATCGCGTGGGGAAGCACTCCGTCGTTTACTAGTCCAGCAGATGGTCCAAGAGTTATTTATTCAAAGCTTGGCATCGTTTCGGGCACAAACGCTAACTGGTCAGAGCTAACGACTGTCCCAACAAACTATGCATCATCAAGTGTGCAAGGCATTTCTATGTCCAGCAACGGGACAAAAGCAGTTATTGGTGTACACGCACTGTATAGTACGACTGGGAAATATTTAGATAATTATGCATACCGAGCTTCCCAAGCATTCGTAGGAACTCTGGTAAATAGCAACATGGAATGGTCTGCACCAATTCTTTATTCAAAGAGCGATGAAGACACGATAAGACCAACAATTCACATTACACCGAACGGTAAAAATGTTGTCGCTATGTGGTCTCAGAGTATCTATAAAGATGAGACTTCTTTTAACTACCCTATAGTGATGTACCAACAAACTGGTCGAGTTGGATCTGTTTTAGGTTCGACGATTACTTTCCAAGACATGGTTCGTCTAAGCATACCTGGTCATTCATTAACACAAGCTTTAGTAGCACCTGCTGCTACTAATAGCACTGCAATCGCATTGTGGACGGAGGGGCGTATGGGTGAGGGTACTTTTTTTACGAATGTATCGTTGGCTCTTCCTGCGTTAAATAGCGCTATTAGATAAGTTTTTATGAAGCATTAAACTGTGACGGTATCCGTTTCCTATGGTAGCTAAAAACGAGTAGGGGCACGAATTCTCGGGTACCTTCCGAAATACCGATTACAATCGATATATAGGTGTGCAATCAGTAGCATTGTGCCGCGTTAAAGCGGGCGCTACTTTCAGATTCTAACGTCTTAAAGCATCCAGATAGTTTTGAACTGCTCTGGATGCTTTCTGCTGTATGCCCCTAAATCGGCCCAGGAATTCATATTCACTGAAATATGAAGCGCATGATTGGAAGATCTCATAGCGAAAGGTATTAAGCTTAACTTCTTTTTTTCTTGTCTCCGATAATTGTTCATATAAAGAATCGGCTTCACCACTTTTGAGGCGTGTGCGTAAAGAATCAATATAATGCAGAGCAACGTCATTCATCGTAATGTCCTGATTCGAAATTAAATTCAGTGCACCTCCAATCATTGCTCCAGCTCGAAGTAAAATTTGTGATTGCCTTTGGAAATTATAACTAATGTCGTAAGGCGATCTGATTTTGGGTTGTTCCAAATCATCAAGATCAATCCATTCCCCTGCAATAGTAATGTTTCTAGCTAAATCATCTGCAAAATGAACACATGGATCATACCCTGCAAAACAGATAGTCAGCATGTCATCGACAAGCTGTTTCATAATCGTCGTGTATAATCGTTGAGTTGAAATTCTTGATCCCAGTGAGTCTTGGTACAGATCTTTTGTGTGCTGAAGAAGCCATTTCATGCCATCAGGATCTTTACGATCATAGAAATTAACAAAATCCATCAGCCGAAAATTTGATCTAACAGCGCGTATCATTAAGACTGGCTCAATCTCATCATAGATGAGTCCTTCGTTCTGGAGTGTTTGAATCGATCTCGGAATTCCATCTTGATGAGGAAGAGCAAGAAGCGGAGCCCATGCAAGATTAGTTTGCGTTTTAATCTCAAGAGCTTTCATTATTTCTGAACCGTACAACTCGCTTTGCATGACATTTTGATTAAGCAATCCAGCAGATCCAAAGTACGCTCTGTCTACAAATTGATTAGGATCATGTGAGCTTTGTTGTTTTTCAAAGACTGTTAAGTACTTACTTTCTGCACCTGTAAGCCTGTAGAAGCGCGTTGTTCCGCATCCTTTTGTCGTAACGGTATATGGAATGCCATCAATCTCTACCTGCTCGTTTGCTTCTACGACACGACCACACTCCAAGGGTGATGACCTGATCTCATACGGTTCGGTTGAGCCTTGTGAATCGACGATGATAAATCGCATGCATCGGGCAATTATTGAAGGATCGACGTGGTCGGTAAGAAAATTGATATCTCCGATTGATGCAGCAACTGTTTTTTCTGCATTGATATAATCCGGGGAGATTTTTTGTAGATCCAGTAAGCGCGCATTACCAAGTGTACCAATGTAAGGTGGTAGTGTTGGCGTATTCTTCTTATCGAGATTTGTAAGCATGTCCTATTTATGCCAGAGGATTCCGACTTTATTTATAGACGCTGTCTACAACAAATATAGGAGTTTCAGACAGTGCTCCCAGTACTCCTGTAGTTTTCAAACACTTACCTACATTTGGGGTGAATGATAAAGATTCATTATTTTTATTTGTAACTCTAAATTCCATAGTATGCTTCGAATAGTAAGTTATGACTGCAAGTGATATGCAAAGCTAACTGACTGAAGTAACTCAATTAAATTACAAAATGAAATGCTGAAATCTGCTGTAGTTACAGTAGGTTAGAAGTGTTCTGCAATTAGCTTCTTATTTGCTTATATAAACCACGCAAACTTTCAAGACTTCCATCAGCGGTCGCATGCTTGGAAAACGGGTAGCGTCCCAGTTTCCCTAACCCTTCGTCTTTCCTCGATAAAAACCCACTTATGTTTATGCTGGGTGCTGTCGATTTATCTTAAGCAGGTTTCTTTTTTGTGTGTGTTCCCTTTTGGAAGATCAGTTAAGCAACAGACCAACTATATTATTAGTTGATGATAATCCCCTGATTCTTGGGGCTGTTCGAGCATTGCTTGAGCATGAACAGATGCAGGTCTATGCCTGTCAAAGTGGCCAGGAAGGGCTCGAAATTTTGAATGCTCAGAAAATAGATCTGGTAATCTGTGATGTCATGATGCCAGAGATTACTGGCTATCAATTTCAGCAGATGGTTCGCGAACGAAGTGATTTAGTGAATGTACCCTTCGTGTTTTTGACTGGGCTTCATTCTGCGGACGATAAAATCAAAGCCAAAGCTGCTGGTGTCGATGACTACTTAACCAAGCCTTTTGATCCAAAAGAACTCATTGCGATGGTGCACGGTAAAATTGAGCGTGCCCGGGCGCAGCGTGCACAGACTGACACTCGCTATGAACAGTACCGTCGTCAGGTACTGCATACATTGTCACATGAATTTCGAACGCCTCTTGTTGCAATTAATACTGGTGCAGAGATTTTGCTCGATCAGCCACAACTTGAAGAGACAAAGTTAAAAACCCTCGTAGAGGCTATTCAACGCGGTGGGTTAAGGCTTGAGCGGTTGGTGAATGATTTTATGACCCTGCAGCAAATTGATACTGGTCTTGCAAAGCGCTTGGCTGAAAGCAGGAAAGCTTCTGTGTCTGTTGAGGAGCTTGCAGATAGAATTGTAGGACAGGTTAAAGAGGGTGTTGTATCAGAGGGTGGCTCCCTTCTTATTGAGCGATCCGTCTTGCCACACCATGTAGAAGTTTTTGAGGTTCAGATTCTTGATGCTGTTGCACGACTAGTGCAAAACGGCTGTAAATTTTCAAAGTCCCCAAAGCAAATCACACTCCAATTTCTCACACAGGGCGATGAGTTTGTGATACAGGTGCTTGATAACGGTATTGGTTTTCAAGAACGGCAATTGGGCGCGATGACACAGGCATTTAGTCAGATCGATCGTCAAAAGCTTGAACAGCAGGGTAGTGGTGCTGGCCTTGCAATTGTTGCTGCATATGTTGGCTTTGCTGGTGGTCAGCTTGCATTTGCAAATCGACCTGAGGGCGGCGCGAAAGTCAGTGTGATTCTGCCCACTGTTGTAAGCTAATTATCCCCCCTATACTTGATCCGATGAATCGGATCTTAAAACTATGTGCTGTTTTTTATGCCGTCGTGGCATGCTGTAGTGTTGTCGTAGCTGATACCATCCAAGAAGCATCTGAGCGATCGCTTGAGCGCCTTGAAGATGCTGTCGTCGTTAAAAAATTATCAAATGGATTAACCTTTGTTTTTTACCAGCGAGGCGTTGCTCCTGTCTTTGCTGCCGTTACTACGGTTGGTGTTGGTGGTGTTGATGAGCAGGTTGGTGAAACTGGTATTGCGCACATGTTCGAACATATGGCGTTTAAAGGCACGCCTCATATAGGAACAAAAGACTACGCAAAAGAAAAAGTTCTGCTCGATGAGCTTGAAACGATTGCAGCAAAGCATCCGACGCTGACTAATCTTTCTAAAGATGATCAAAGCAAGGTTACTCGCCTTACGGCAGCGCTCGAACAACTCTGGGATAGTGATGCCTTTACCCTTGCATATGAGAAGCGTGGAGGAAACGATCTTAACGCTCAAACCGACAAGGACCATACAAGTTACATGGTGAGCTTGCCACGCAGCGCATTTGAATTTTGGGCGCAGACTGAAAGTGCGCGACTCAAAGAGCCGGTGATGCGCCAATTCTATCAGGAGCGAAACGTCGTATTGGAAGAGCGTCGCATGCGATTTGAAAATGAACCTGCAGCATTGCTCTATGAGTCAATGCTTGAGAAAGCTTTTCAAAATCATCCGTATCGCTTACCGCTGATTGGGTATCAAAAAGATATTGAATCACTCACTGCACGCCGTCTTGAAGCATTTCGTGCAAAGTATTATGTTCCCAGTAATATTGTGATTGCAGTTGTTGGTGCTGTTGATCCAGATAAGGATATGCCGCTCTTAGAGAAATACTTTGCGGATATTCCAGATGGACGAATTGCACCGGAACCCGCTCAAGTTGAACCCGAGCAACGCGAAGAGCGTGTTGTGATACGTACTGCACCGACAAGTCCACAGCTTCTCCTTGCATACCACAAGCCACACTATCCACATGAAGATGATGCGGTGATAACGGTGCTGAGTGAAATGCTTTGCGGTTCTTCGCAGAGTCCGCTCTTTGAAACACTGGTGAAAAAAGAGAAAATAGCAACACAGGTTGCCTCAGAGGAGGGGCCAGGAACGCGGTATCCTAACCTTTTATTCTTTACACTCACACCACGCTTGCCAATCTCAAATAAAGAGCTCTTGCAACGATTCGATCGGCTCTTAAAGCAGTTTTTGGAACAGCCAATTTCTGAAGAATTGTTACAGCAAGCCAAGCGTTCAATTGCAATGTCTTTCCTCAGTCAGATGAAGTCTAATCTTGCGCTCGCTACGACGCTGAGCACTGTGCAGCTTCAGTATCACGACTGGCAAGAAATGATACGATGGTATGAGCAAGCGCTTGATGTAACGGCAGATGATATCGTACGGGTTGGTAATGCATATCTGATATCCACCAACAGAACGATTGGGTTCTTAGAGCAAGAAGGCAAGAAGGGGTCGTAAGATGCAACGGTATCTCTTAAAACATATCAGCATAACGCTCATCGTCACAGTAGTAATGCTCTGCTTTGCCAAGGGCGTCATGACTGCTTCTGCCGAAGTGCTTGATGAGCAACATTTCACCCCTCCAGCGATTCGTCAATTTAACCTTGCTGATGGAGTGAAAGTTTTTTTTAAGGAAGACCCAGAACTTCCCACCTTTTCTCTGTCGCTCTATCTCCCGCGGGGAAGTCTTTCACGAACACTATCAAACGCTGCAGTGTACAGCGCGCTTTCGTACCTTTGGCGTCATGGCGGAGCAGGAGCGTTGTCGGCAGATGAGCTTGATACGCGGCTTGAGCATCTGTCTGCTTCAATTGGGGTGAATGTGAATGATGAGTATATTCAGATTTCATGTGGAGGCTTGATCTCTGAGCGTGAAGAGATCCTACAACTTACTAAAGATGTCCTCTTTGCTCCTCGCTTTGATGAAGAACGATTGCTGCTTTGGAAGATGCATATGCTCGATGGCATTAAGAAGCGCTCTGATACAACAGACACAATTGCGGGGCTTTCCTTTGTGCAGTTGTTGTACCGAGGCACCATCTTAGGACAACCGCTTCGTGACCTTGATGTAAAACAGGTGACAGCGTCTGCGGTTGAAGAGCTTTACATGAAACTTTTCTCTCTTGAGAGTGCAGTTGTTGGAGTGTCTGGAGCGCTGACGAAAGAACAGGTTCGTCAGGATGTGGTGGCGCTTTTAAAACAAGAAGTGGGTATTTCGCTTGCGCCTCATGAGCATGTAAAGCTTGATTTTAAGCCGATGCCAGGAGTGTTCTTTGTTGAGAAGACTTTCCCTCAAGCCACTGTGTATATTGGTCAACGAGGACCCAAACGATTTGTTGATGACTATGCAGCGATCGAAGTTTTTAATGGGATTTTTGGTAGTGATGGTGCATTTAGCTCGATGCTTACCAAAGAGCTTAGAACCCAACGAGGGTTAACCTACAGTGTCGCTGGTGGTATCTATCGTGATGAGCCCATAGGAAGAAACTTTATTGGATTCCAAACAAAAAGTGCTTCAGTAGGTGATGGTATTACGGCAGCGATGAACACCCTTCGTGCCATGAAAAGTGGGGCGTTTACAGAGCAGCAGCTTGCTGATGTTAAAACAGCAGCCCGAAACTCCTTTATATTTCGGTACGACTCCATCCCTGAGATTGTGCAAAGACGGGCTTTGATGGAGATCCTGCACTATCCCTCTTCCTATGAGGAGACTTTTCTAGCGAAAATAGATGCAGTTACGAAACAGGATGTTGTAGCAGTAGCAAATAGGTACTGGAAAGAGGAAGAGCTGATGGTGCTCGTTGTTGGAGATCGTAGTGCATATCAATCCCTTGGGAAGGTAAGGAACCAGCTCTTTGCGCGGGATCCAAACCTTAAAAAGCTCTCGCTAAAGACGCTGCAGTTTTCAACTGAACTCTTGATTAAATAATGGCTAAGATGATGACCACATTTCTCCCTCGATTTTCTTTGTGCATGCTGCTTGGGCTTACTGCATGTTCTCCATCTTCAACATTGCGCCCTGATGGTGATAGAGAGCCAGCTGGTGCTGTCCAGGGAGCTCTAACAGGAGCTGGAGCAGGGGCAGTGACAGCATTTCAGGTTTCTTCGCCAACAGGCCCTGGTGCATTTGTTGGTGCCGGTATTGGCGCAGTTGCTGGGGCTATTCAGGGCGCTCAGAGTGACGAGGAGGAGCGTGCCTTAATTCAGATGCAAAAGGAGACAGTTCGCTTGCAGTACCGAGCAGAGGTGCAAGCCATCCTTGAGCGTTATCTAGCCCGTCGTATCGAGCTTCACCCAAGCCGCGATATTTTTCCTGCAGACCTCTTTTTTAGTGCAGATGGCGTCAAATTAACCAAGCAGGGTGATGAGCTCGTACATGAGCTTGCTCGGCTCAATAAGGACCGGCTCCCCTGGTCTCGATTAGTTATTGGAAGTTATGCGAAAGCTAACGACGATTCTTCAATTTATGCATCTTATTTAACAAAGCGTAGGGCTATTGCTTTAGGCGATGCTTTTGTAAAGTATGGGATAGAGCCCCGTCGTATTGAGACCCGACCCGTCGTTATAAATGGCCCGCTTGTCGTTGCGGCAGGAGAGCCACCGCTTCGGTATGCACAGGTAATTGAGCTTATAGCAGTAGATAGATAGAATAGAATTATGGCAGCTAAGAAAGAAACAAAATCCTCAAAGACAAAAACAGTCTCAACTGATGCGGAAGGTATCGGTAAGATCACAACGACTGCTGAGCTTAAGACCTTCTTGACGAACATGCTTGATAGGGTGAAAGAAGATGCTGCGCCTCCGATCTATATCGCTTCAGCTATGAATCATGTCTTAAATATCTCAGACATCTATACATTGCTCGACAATGAGTCACGTGAACTTGCTCGTGATATCTGGCTACGTCTTAAGGCTTCTGGATTCCAGGTCAAGAATCCTCCGCTTCTGTTCCCGGAAGGTGATGGCGCTGCGCTTTAAAGAGCTTGTGCTCTCTTTAAAAGTTCTCCTGCGAGCTCTTTAAAATAGTTTTGATTCTCTTCTTGAAGCGTATCAGTCGTGCCAACAGATGGTGCTGTTGCTGTATCCCCGCGCGTATAAAAGTGGAGTGATGGAATCTGCAGAGCTTCACTATAGTGCATAGGTCTGGTGCATGAGAATTGTACAAGACGACTACCTCCTATTTCAAAATGCCAACTGGCAATGTGATCAAAGAGTGCTTGTTGCACTTCTTTACTTGATGCTTCAAGTGCAAGTTTACGGGCTGCAGTAGCAAGATGATGAATGAAACTTTCGATAATAATTTTTTTTGGCATACGACTTACGAGGGGATGACGTTGAGGAGGTTTGAAGAAGTTGAACGAGCTGGTCGAATATGATCAGGAATACGAATGCGTTCTCGCGGTTCAGTTCGTATGCGCTCGGCAATAGAAAGCATCTCTTCGTATGAGATTGGCCAATTCTTTTTCGGTGGTTTCGTTACAAAAAGCTTGATGCGTTCAAGCGTTGCCTTGAGAAAGCGCATACTAATTGTCATTTCAGGATAACTGCCATACATGCAGCCAGAGCATGCTTCGGTGACTTCCCGAACGAGTTGGCGAAATGCATGTTCGCGGTACACCGTGGGGAAGGTATCTCCAAATACTGGCACAGATTGTTTAATCCGATGGTCACAACATGGTGCAAAATGGCCATTGGGAAGAACAGCAAAATACAGATTTGGGCTATCGCAAACACCGCCATTCTTCGAGCGCCATGTCGTTGGTTCCTGTTTTACAAATCGACTAATATCATCAAGGTACTGATCGCTGTCATAGATTAAGTAGCCAGCGCGCCGAGCTTCACGCACTTCGTTAAGCAAGGCGTCGACATAGGGATATTCATTAGGGTGTAAAATCAGACTCTGATCGTACGTCCTAAAATTCATTGGTTTATCATAGGTGGTGATATGGATTGGTACGAGAGAGGTAAACCAACTAATCGCAGAACCAAAGCGAATTACATCGATGATATTTGGTAAGTTGTCACGCTGCAGAACGCACCCTAAAGATGCAAAACTACCTTCGGAAGGTAAAAGACGCGAAAAGATCGACATTGCTTTGATGGCATCATGCCAAGATTTTGCAACGCCACCGTTAATATCTTCTTGCGTTGCTGGCCACAGCGAATCTAACGAGATAGAGATATCTCGGCCACCGGCTTCAATGACAGCATGAATCTGTTCTTCACTTGCATGACCATTTGTTTGCATGCGAACGTGAACGCCCCTTGATTCAAACGCATGCACTATCTCGGGCAGGTCCTTTCTCATGAATGGTTCACCGCCTGTTAAGAGCACCATTGCGACATTCATCGCAGCGAAGTTATCCGCAATTTTTTTCACTTCATCGAGCGTGCATTCTCGCACATCTGAATTAGCATAAATGATATTGCACTGCTTACAGGTAAGGTTACAGCGTGCCGTAATATAGAATTGGACGTAGATCGGCTGGTCTTTAAAAAGAACGGCTTTGGCGAGAGAGCCGCGAGATAGTTTAGAAAACATTGCCATAGTAACCCATTGATTTGAAAGCTTTTTAAGGGAATCCACCAGGTCTCTGTGGCACGAAAAATGTACATTTTTTGCCCCATCAGAAACTTCCTCTTTATTTGATGAATCTTAGATCCTTGAAGTCTCGCCCAAAAGGAACAAAACGCTTATTAAAATAGTGTTTATGTATTTTTAAGGTCCAGACGACTAAAACACTTACGAGCAGTGTTCTAAGGAAGGAAAAAGCCATATGGCAACACGTGTTCTTGAAAATTCATTACCCTCACCTCAAACTCGTTGGCTTGAGGAGCGCGAAGAAGAGTTCCACGATGGGTGGGCCCACTCTATCGACCCTCGAACCGTCCTGGTGGATGACAGCTTTGAGTGCTGCACCGCACCAGAAGCAAGGCAAATCATGCGTTGGCTTGGCAACCTAAAAGGCAAGACCATTCTTGACGTTGGGTGCGGCGCGGGCGAAGCAGCGGTTTACTTTGCAAAGAAGGGTGCGCTCAGCACTGCGACAGATATCTCAAATGGTATGCTCCGTGTTGTAAAACAGGTGGCAGAATTTCATGGTGTCTCTGTTGAGACCAAACAATGCTCTGCAGAGCGTTTGCCTTTTGATGATAATACTTTTGATATTGTCTATTCAGGTAACTTACTTCATCACGTTGATCTAGAAACAACTCTGATTGATATGAAGCGTGTCTTGAAGCCTGGCGGTATAATGGTCAGCTGGGATCCGCTCGCGCATAATCCATTGATTAATGTGTATCGTCGTATCGCGACAGATGTGCGCACTCCTGATGAACACCCACTATCGATGAACGATATTAATATCTTCAAAAAGCACTTCAGACAGGTAAAAACGCGCTGTTTTTGGTTCTTTAGCTTGTGGATATTTATTAACTTTAAGCTCTGTGAGCGAATCGATCCAAATAAAGAGCGTTATTGGAAAAAGATTATTCTCGAGCATCAACGACTTGAGCCACTCTATACAAAATTAGAAAAGCTCGATCGTATTTTCTTAAGCATGTTCCCTTACTTTAAGAAGCACTGCTGGAATATCGCGGTCTTCGGTCGTAAATAATTGCGATCATAGAGAAGCTTCACCAGTGCACGTTGCTGTATAAGCATGATGCTCTTGGTGAAGCATGTCTTCATTTCAGAATGCAACACTGACGCAGAGGCATTCGCCTTAAAAGAGCTTTATTATGTCCATTACTGAGAGTGTCTATTGCTCTCGAGTCTGCTGGAAGAATTTAATCAAGCTTATCAGCGTCGCTCTCGTCGTACTTCTGGCCATTAATAGCTTTGCGGAGGAGCTGGCTTGGTTTGAACTTAACAACTTTACGAGCGCGTAGAGTGATGGTGTCTCCAGTCTGTGGATTGCGTCCACGTCGAGGAGGCTTTGCTTTCACTTCGTATGATCCGAAACCTGAGAGCATAACCTTGCCATCTTTTGCGAGCATGTCTTTGATGATCTCAATGTAATCTTCAACGATATCAGCAGCCTTCTGTTTATCAACAGGCATGGTTGCATAAATTGCATCTGCGAGGTCTGCTTTGGTTAGGCAATACTTATTGTTGCTCATAAGTTTAAGTCTCTAAAATTATTAAAGATCTTTCAAGCTAAAAATTATTATCTTACGTATTAGATTCCAATTCTTTTTGGTCGGATTTATTTAAGTGGTGAGATTTACTAAATTTTTCGCATGTCGGCACCGATACTATAAGACAGTAATATGAGTGCTGATGAGGACATACAGTTTAAGGAGAATATCCGCCAAACTCTTGAAATTACTCAAGAAAATCTTCGGTCGGCTGGTGTCGTCCCCAAAGAGCGAAATACAAGTTTTGATGCAGCCAAGCAAATTATTCAGGAGCTAGAACCGATACCCTGGTTTGTATGGAGATTATCGAACTATGTTCTAGGAAAATCTGGTAGGCCCATAAAAGCAGGGCAGGGGTTGTTGCTTGGCTTAAATAAACTTCTCTTGGCAGCCGCTGCTGACCGAGTGCTGGGTACCGCAGATCCGATTAAGACTGCTCGTGAAGCTCACAAAGTGCTTCGTAGTGATGTCATTGTCGCAGCCAGTATTATCCAAGCTGTCTCTAAAAGGCTCAAAACAAAGAACAATGAATTACTCTGGTCGCCGCTCCTTGAGGAGGCGATTACTCGCGCGCATGTTGGTTTTTTTGTTGGGCAGCTGAACTCAGATTTTAGTCCAGGTCGCGGCATGCTTGCAGGTTTTGCGAGTAAAGTTGGGTTTATTATTCTCTTAGCATCTGGTGGGCAACATGATGCTGAAAAAGCTCTCGGGTTAGTGCAAGAAGGTCAATCAATGAGAGCGGTCTGTTTGAAAATATATCGAACAGATCCAATGCAAGTAAGTGCATTACTTCTTTCTGCTTGTGGGTGTGGCAAAGATTCTAGTTTCGGGACGATGGCCTACGGAAGTTATCAAGCAGCAGAGATTGTAACGAACAATGGTACGTATGAGCAGCAACAGTGGCTTGCTGCATATGTACTGATTGAAGCAGCAATCGCCAAGCAGCTTCAAGGTGTTGACGAGATGTACTGGAAAGCACTGAGCTTTGGAGAGCAATCAGATCGAGATGAGCTTGCAGAGCTTGTGAATATTATGCTTACAAAGGGCCACGGTTGGGAGTGGATGTCGTAGCAAGTGCTTGCCAGTCTTTAAAATTCATCACTTCACCTTCGGATCGAAATTTTTCTAAACGTGCACTGTCCAGAGCCCCTGAAGCAATACCATGGTGATTGAGTTTTGTTTCGGCAAGCAGAGGACCATCAGGGAATTCAGGTGCACAGGGTGCAATGATTGCTGAGCTACCATAGCTTTCAGGGTGCGGCTCATTCCCAATCGATCCGACTAGCGCAGCATGTATTACATAGATCTGATTTTCGATTGCGCGTGCAAAGCAGGAGTAGCGAACACGATGAAACCCATGGATCGTCTCAGTCGAAGAAGGTACGCAAAGAATTTGCATGCCCTGCTCACACAGGTGACGACAGTATTCAGGAAATTCTGAGTCGTAACAGATTAAGACACCAATGCGTCTATCATCAAGCAGCTCAAGGTGAGTGCCCTTTGAAAGTTTCTGGATTTTTTGCTCATAGGTTACGAGCTGATTTTTAACCTGAAACCGTGTTGGTGATTTTGGGCTTGTGATAGGACATACGTTTGTTATGCCTCCATATGCATCAGAAAAAAAAGTTCCACCAACAATTGTCACCTGAGCTGAGCGAGAGAATGATTCAAGTGCGTGAATATATGCTTGTTTGTATGGTACAAGCAGCGAAGGCGCCTCGGGCTCTGTATAAGGAGCATGCAACGAGTAGAGAGGGGCAATTGTATATTCAGGTAATACGATTAGTTCAGCGCCAGCATCCGCTGCATCGCGAAGTGATGTCATAAGCAGATTGAAGAAATCATCACGGTGCTTGATGGGGCGAATTTCAAAATTGATTGCAGCAGCTTGTATCATGGATGCCATTCAAGGAGTGCAGCAGCATTGCCGCTCTCAGTGTCATCCATATAATCCTCTATCACTGCAAGAAATGTTAGTCCCATTCTTATGAGTGGTGACAGTGTGCGATCGAGCAGGGCGCCGTTTGCAACTTGTTTGCAGTATGTCGCTATTGGCAGTGCTCCTCCATGGCGTTGATTTGTTGCTTGGTAGTCTGGAATACGACAGGCAGTGCCATACCTTACTAAGTCAAAAGATCGTACTGTCTTAAAACGAGCTTCATACAATCGCTTACCAATGCCCATTTTTTGATATGAAGGGTGTACGCTTATGTCTGCGCCGTAAAGTGTTGTGCCATGCGGGTCGTAAGCAGTAAAGAAGAACCCGCCAAGTGTTTCTTCCCACCCTGCATGTGCTTGCCAGCGCTGTTCACTAATACGAAGCGCGCTTGCGCTGCCAACAATTTGACCGTTAGAGCTGTCGACTGCGACAAACTGTCCTGCTGGAAAACTGTTTAGATGTTCTTGAAGATGTTCTTTTTGCCAGAGGAGCTCTTCTGGAAAAGGAGGAGGAAAGCATGCTCGTTGGAGAGCAATAACTCCATCGATATCAGCGACACTCAGACTGCGGATTTCAATCTGCATAGATATATTTTAGAGGGGCTGTTTGGAGGGAGGCAGGGAGGATGGTAGCTGGGTAGCCAATCGCAGGAAGTTTTCCTTAGCATTGTACTACCCAGCGCGGAGGGAGGATTTAGAGGGCGTATCTGATCCCAGCAGTGAATTGCCCCTCAGAACTAGAAATGCGCTCAAGTTGTAGTGTCAGTGCAAAGTGATCATTTGTTCCGATGATCAGGTTACCACCAAACAGATCTTGATCTGAGAGCGCTAAGAACTCATCGTTGTATCGTTTATAAAAAATACCAAGCTCTAAGTTCTTCATAAGTCGTGCTCTGACAGCAGGGCTAAAATATGTATCATCAGTAGAAATGACATCTCTTCCAGGCGGAGTCTCCTCTGGGAAATCTGGGTCTGATATGAAATCAAATCCAGAACTAGCCCGCTGAGATACATATCCAAAACTTGCTAGAAAATGTATGTCTTCCGTAATTGGTACATAGCCGCCTACGCTAAAATCAAAGCCATGTGAGTTGGAATTATCGTCATTCTCATGTGAGAAGCCAGCCGTTGCGAATAAATTATCAGAGAGCAAGTACGATGCTTTTGTGTCGATACCAGCGGTGCTATGTGAACCAAATCCCATATTGTCGCCAGTAGAAGTAAAGCCAAGATCGAAAGTGCTGTAGTTGAGAATCGGATCGGCTGAAGCACAGTGAACAAGACCAAGTGAGAGCAGAGCAATAGCAGTTATTTTTTTTATCATAGAATTTACCTTATATATAAAAAGCAATGAACGATCTATTCTATTCATTGCGCATATCATTTATGCAAGTGGGAAAGTAGGTCATTGGATGGGTGGGATGGACCGGATAGGTAACGCTTGAACCAATCGCGGCACTCCTTTTAATCGCGCTTCTCACCGCTTTCGCGCAGCCTCAAGCGCTTCTGCGATCTCTTCGTCGCGGCGTTCGGTGTAGCGCATAGTGATTCGCACATCGCTGTGGCCAAGTGCTTGTGAGACAAGGCGAATGTCTTTTGAATCTTCAAGCAAGTCGATGGCAAATGAGTGACGTAGCAGGTGAGGGTGGAGCTTTGTTCCCTGTGAGAAGTCACGAATCGCTCGCCAAATAGTTTTTGGATCAAGATAAAATGACTGTGGTTTACCTGGAACTGCGTTGTGGGTGCTAATAAAAAGAGGATGGTCACTGAGCACTTTTGCCGTGAGTGTCGGATAGTATTTCTTGAGTTGCTTTTCACGCAGTGCAAGATACGTCTTCAGATCTTCACGAACTGTTGTGGTAATATAAACATTTCTAAATTTGCGTCCTTTTGTGCGCACGCCTTCAATCCAATGAAGATCTGCTTTGATTTGTGCACCCTTCAAAAGGCGAATCTCTTCAGCACGTAGCCCCGTATCAAGGAGAAAATTAAAGAGGATAAAATTTCGCTGTCGTGTAAATGAGGGTTTTAGTCTTATTTTTTCCTGAGCGAATGCTCGAATCGTTTCAATCTCGTCATCTGTTAAAGATTTTGGTCGTAGCGGAGCAGTTTTGGGCGGCTTTACCTCTCTGGCTGGATTGATAAATCCAGAATATTTCTCGCTCAGCGTTCGTCCCATGTGCTTTAAGGTCGCAAGGCGTCTGGTAACGGTCGCAGGAGATTCTCCTGCACGCAGGCAGTTCTCAACAAAGGCTTGTACAGCGGAATAGTCCCAGTCTTTCACAAGAAGGCTTTCCTGGCTCTTTTTCTTTCTAAAATCGGTAAGAAAACGAACGAAATGGTAGAGGTCGAGTTTCTTGGCACGGGCGGTATGCCCAGAAGAAGTCGCATAGAACTCAATATAGCTATCGATAAGTTCGACCAAATTGCCCTGCGAGATAGAATCGGCATGGCGGCTTTGACTAAAAGGGTTCATTGACACGGCATTTATAGTATAGACTGTCTGTCATGACCGGAGAACCAGTTTTTGCGCCTTCTACAATTCGTGCCATCGAAGCTACCACTGCAGCGGGAACGAAACTCTGCCAGATGATTGATATGAATCAGTCATTACAGGTACAAACCAAACCTGATAATACTTTAGTGACCAATGTCGATTTAGCACTGCAAGAAGAGATCCTTGATAGGCTGACAGACCATGTCATTGTCAGCGAAGAGATGCCTGAAACTCATACACTGATTGGGCAAGCTGCTGATTTTTTTGTTATCGATCCACTTGATGGTACGACAAGCTGCAAGCGCTTTTTTACAGCTCGTCATACACAAGTTGGTTTTGGTCCGATGGTTGGGTATGTCCAGAGCGGACGTATCGAAGCCGTGTCGTTTTTTAACGCACCACAGCGCGCTCTTTTTGTTGCTGAGCGAGGCAAAGGAGCCTGGATACAGCGTGACGGTGGCTCATTTACTCGGCTGCAACCAACGATACCACCCCGTTTAGTTGAATGTGGGCTGCTCTTTTATGCAGGACTTAGTGGCGAACTGCCATTTATTGAACGTGTCAGACAACATGATCTCGTCGAAAATATTTATCGTTTTGGTGGGTTCGCCAATGATTGCTCTCGGCTGGCTCAGGGATTTGAGCAAGTGCAAGTGCAATTTTCTGTTAAAGCATGGGATCTTCCAGCGGCACTCTTAGTTGAAGAAGCTGGGCTTGCCGTCCGCGTGCGCGATGCATCAAACGAATGGGTCCCACTTGCTGACTGGACCGTAAGCCATGCAAATCCTATCTTGGCGGCCCCGCAGCAGTTTTTTGAGCAACTTATCTAATAGCGTCAGAGGAGTTCCTGTCCTCCTGAGCATAACAAGGCGGTGTAAGCTGCTTGTTGTTATCTCGTGACAACCTGTGTTTCGTGTATCAGGTCATTCTCGCGCCTCTTTTCAAGGAGTATCGCCATAACTACACTGAGAGTTTGCTTTACTTTTTTGTTCAAGCGCTTCTTTATAAGCAACGCGCTCTCCTTAAGCAGTTAGTACGGAGTGCATATACATGGTGCAGGTGTCTCATAGTTTAAAAGATGTTTTTGCTGGTACGCATGTGCCAAAGCAAGCGGCAATCGAAATGCAGTTTGCACTTTCGCATGCTCAGTATCTTGCTGATCGATGCCCACATGTTTTTGATCTTTGTACTGAAAAAGGTTTGTCTTACGATGTGGTAGGGCGGCAAGAACTTGAGAATCTCTCGATAATTGATGCAGTAATTCAGACTGCTGTGTATAGCAAGCTTGAAAAAAATT
>JBILLA010000155.1:0-6385 GCA_044376365.1 Bdellovibrionota bacterium
ACAGCTTCGGATCTATGTTGAGCTTTACAGGCCTTGCGCTCATCATGAAGAAACTCTCGATAACCATCGATAGTATGCTCGGTTCTATGCTCGTCCTTGTTTTTGCAGCTTTGCTCAATTGCCTTATGGTATTCACAAAGAAAATGGACTATGCGTTAAGCACATGGGAGTGGTTCATGCTTGTAACAGCTGGAGCTTGCATCTTTGTTGGCAATTTTCTCGATATCGAAGCAATGCGATTGGCTCCGAATCCCGGCTATGCGAGTGCAATTAAAGGCTCTCAGCTTGTACTGATTACGATTGCAGCATATTTTCTGTTTAGCGATGTCACCCTCACCGTACGAGGATTGTCTGGGGTAGCTTTGATTCTTGGTGGTGTGATACTTTTAGCTTTACCATGAATAAAAACTTTGAAGTGATCCTTCTTGATATCGAAGGCACCACATCTCCTATCGATTTTGTCTACAACACACTGTTTCCCTATGCTCGTGAAAGACTTTCTGCATACCTCGAGATGCATGAACTATCCGAAGATCTACAAGACACTCTCAGGACCCTTAAAGCAGAATTCCTCAACGATACAGCTGCTGCGACTGCCATTCCTTCATACACACCACTGAGTTACCTCAACTACCTCATGGACCAGGATAAGAAATCACCTGCGCTCAAAAGTATTCAGGGTAAAATTTGGGAGTCTGGGTTTAAGTCAGGAGATCTCCAAGGGGCGCTCTATCCCGATGTAGCTCCTGCCCTTGAGCGTTGGAGAAGTGCTGGACACAAAACCTACATCTACTCGTCAGGCAGTGTCCTTGCACAAAAGCTCCTTTTCCAGTTCTCAGTTGCAGGCAACCTTACCTGCTTCCTCTATGGGCACTTTGATACGGCTATCGGTGCAAAAATTGAAAGCAAGAGCTACCAAACAATTGCTGAGAAAATCTACACGGATCCCAAGCAGATACTCTTTATTTCAGATGCACCAAAAGAACTCATCGCTGCCAAAGCTGCTGGGTGCCAAGTGCTCTTTTCAGATCGTCCAGGCAATATCTATACAAATGATGATGGATTCGAAACGATCACGTCGTTTGATAGTATCTAATTGAAAATCGATCTAATTGCAGATCGTAAAAACTTAGAACCAAACGCCGCGGTATACGTCAGCATTATCAAGGCACTTACCTGCGCCTTCTACAACGGCAGCCAATGGATCATCTGCAATGGTCACACCGATTTGCAGTTCTTCTGAGATCTGCTTGTCGATTCCTTTCAGCAGTGCACCACCGCCAGCTAATGACATGCCTCGAGAAAGGATGTCTCCACTAAGCTCTGGAGGTGTATTTTCAAGAGCCTGACGAATAGCGGCTGTAATTGTTGCAACAACTTCACTGCTCGCTTCGCGAATTTCATCGCTTGTCACTCGTTTGGAATCGGGTGCTCCACTAATCAAAGAACGACCACGCACTTCCATCTCTTGACCATCATAGTGGCTATGCGCACTGCCAACAGTTTTTTTAATAAGCTCTGCAGTCGCTTCGCCGATCAGGAGATGATGGCGACGACGCATATGATTGATAATCGCTTCATCCATCGCATCTCCGCCTTCACGGACAGACAAAGAATACACAACATCTTTCAAACTAATCACAGCAATATCAGTGGTACCACCACCAATGTCGACGATGAGCGATGCAGTTGCTTCGGTGACTGGAAGATTACAACCAATAGCAGCAGACATAGCTTCATCAATAAGCTTTACTTCACGAGCTTGTCGCTCAACCGCTTCTCGAATCGCTCGCTTTTCAACTTCAGTAATACTGCTTGGAACACCTACGATAACGCGGGGTGGAAAAATGCCACGATTCTTTTTTCGTACCTGGGCAAGGAAGTAATTGAGCATCATGCTTGCAGCTTCGAAATCTGCGATCACACCAGTACGAATGGGCCGGATAACCTTGACGCCATCAGGGGTACGCCCAAGCATCGTCTTGGCTTCACTGCCGAATGCAACAGGGATTTTTTGGTTGCCGTCAACTTTTACCGCAATGATAGTGGGCTCATTTAAAATAATACCTTTCCCCTTTTCATAGATCAGGGTATTAGCGGTTCCAAGGTCGATGGCGAGGTCACGAGCTACAAGACGAAACATAAAGGTTATTGTAACGTAACCGATACTAAAAAAGAAACTTCTCCAGAAGGAATAATACATATGACACAAAAAATTGGAGTACTAGGCGCAGGACAAATGGGAGCTGGAATCGCTCAGGTTGCAGCTTTTGCCGGCTATGAGGTCAACCTCTACGATTCAAATGAGGCAGCCCTCAAAAAAGGCATCTCCTTTATTGAGTCCATCCTCCAAAAATCTCTAGAAAAAGAAAAAATTACTGCTGACCAAAAAAAGGCAACCCTCAGCCGCATCACACCTTGTGCTTCTCTTGAAGCTATGAACGACCGCACGATGTGTATTGAAGCGATTATTGAAAATTTTGATATCAAAAAAGAGCTCTTTCAAAAGCTTGATACTATCATGCCAGCAGGCGGACTCATTTGCAGCAACACGTCATCCATATCAATTACAAAATTGGCTGCAACAACAAAGCGTCCCGAACAGGTCATCGGTATGCACTTTATGAATCCCGTACCAGTCATGCTGCTCGTTGAAGTCATTCGTGGCTTACAAACAAGTGATGAAACATTCGCAACTGTCAAAGAAGTGTGCGACAAGATGGGCAAAACTCTTGTGAAAGGTATCGATGGACCTGGATTCATTGTCAACCGCATCTTGTGCCCTATGATTAATGAGGCAATCTATCTCTTGCAAGAAGGCGTATCACCAGAGGATATCGATAACGCTATGAAGCTTGGGACCAATCAACCAATGGGACCACTAACTCTTGCGGATTTTGTAGGACTCGACACCTTACTCTACATCCTGCGCATCTTGCATAGTGAACTCGGTGAGGACAAGTATCGCCCCTGCCCGCTCCTCATCAAATATGTAGAGGCTGGTTGGTTTGGTAAAAAAACAGGTCGCGGCTTCTATCGTTATTAAACATATGCAGCTCGCTCCTAAGGGAGCGGGACATAGATCGTTTTCCATGCTGCTGTGGTAAATGAGGAATGCTCTTTTTGTGCTGGAGGATACTGGGCACAGAGCTCGAGATAGAGCGACTCAATCAGCGGAAGGTGCGATACCGCAACAAGCTGCGCTATCTGCTGATTCAAGAGTAGGTCGGTCAGTACTGATGCAGCACTGGACGGATCCTCATCAGGCTCGAGCGAGGGCTCTTGCGGGATAGCGATTACTTCGAATTGATAGGCTTTGAGCGTCTCATACACGAGCGATGCTGTCTGCTGTGCTCGGCAGAACGGGCTTGCAACAATATACACTGGGGCCTTATGAGAGAACTCTCGAGCCATTGCAGCACCAGCGGCCCGTACTTGGCTACCTCCCAGCTCAGTTAAGGGCCGCTCAGGGTCAGCCATCCCCTGCACCATCGCCGTTGCGGGATGAAGTGCATCACCATGTCGAATTAGTATAAGCTTATGCATCTATGCTTAAGGCTATCGAACTCAAACCAGGAAAAGAAGCTCCTATCTTACGACGCCATCCATGGGTCTTTTCAGGAGCAATTAAATCACCACTGTCCGGATTTAAGAACGGCGATTTTGTCGAGGTCATAAGCCATAAAAAGGAGGTCCTTGCTCGTGGCTACTTCCAAGAAAGCTCAATAGCAGTGCGCATCCTACAATTTGCTCCTCAAGGCCCTACGAGCCTGCGTGAACTCTTCCAAGAAAAATTCCGAAACGCTGTGCAGCTTCGAAAAGTACTGCCCATCGACCATACAAACACCAATGCTTTCCGACTTATTCATGGTGAAGGAGATGAGTGCTCAGGCTTAATTGTTGACTCTTTCAATAATGTCCTTGTTGTACAAATCCATAGTGCAGGGCTGTTGCCACACATCGATATCATCATCGACTGCCTGCGCGAAGTTGTACAACCAGACGCAATCATCATGAAGAGCAACACCACAGTGAAAGATGGGACGAATGAAGTGGTGTATGGCTCAACAGAGCCAGAGATCATGATTCAAGAGCATGGCATGCAGTTTTATGTCTCTCCTCTTGAGGGGCAGAAAACAGGTTTTTTTATTGATCAGCGTGACAGCCGTGCATTCATCTCACAACTTACCAAAGATAAAACAGTGCTCAATCTGTTTTCATACTCTGGAGGATTTTCAATTGCAGCGCTCCGCGGAGGTGCTTGTGCAGTGACCTCAGTTGATAGCTCAACACATGCAATTACCTTTTGTGAAAAGAATGTTTCTCTTCTTGGCTCCAGCAATCATACTGCAATTGATGCGGATGTCTTTGATTACTTAAAAGATACATCGTCACAGTTTGATCTTGTCATCTGCGATCCTCCTGCATTTGCAAAACATATCTCAGCTGAAAAAGCAGCACTCAAAGGCTATGCTCGACTTAATAAAGCTGCACTTGAAAAAGTTGCCCCGCGTGGCTTATTTGCTACCTTTTCTTGTTCGCAAGTTGTTTCAACAGCAAGCTTTGAATCTGCCGTGACCAGTGCATGCATTGAACTTGGCCGCCCTGCTCGCATTATTCACCGCTTTACCCAAAGCTGCTGTCATCCTGAGTCTCTGTTCCATCCAGAGGGTCGCTACCTTAAAGGACTCCTCCTTCAGCTCGATTACTAATGCCAGGTTGAGCTTCATTGCGATACTCCATACTATGCAGCAATGCTTGGTTCTTCACTTGCCATACTCGCTGCACTTGCTGGAAGTGCCAAAGATACTATCAGTAAAAAGGTAAGCTTTTCTGTTGATGGCACTATCTCAGCATTCGCATCATTTGCATTTGCTATCCCGTGCTACCTCGTACTTCTTGCTATCTCAGTTTGGATAGGATGGGAGCAGCCTCATATTGGCGCAGGCTTTTTCCTCTTTGTTCTTTTAAGAAGCTTTTCAGATACTTTTGCCGAAAGCTTTAAAATGCATGCGCTCAGCAAAGGCGAGTTCTCTTCCGTTGCAGCACTTATTGCATTGCATCCAGTGATTAGCCTATTCACGTCTCCAATACTAACGGGCGATCCCATCACACGGCCAATGATTATCGGTGTCATTCTTGCCGTAGTTGGCAACCTTATCATCATGACATCTGGCAAAGAGCGTCCTTCAGGTCGCGCTATTACCTATAGCTTACTGACTGCTTTCTTTTTTAGCATCAATACGTGCTTCGATAGACTCAGCGTCGGCGCTGGCTCTCCAATCATCAGTGGTATTGCGATGAATATCCTCGCTGGATTATTTCTGTTACCAACGCTTTACTTTAAGAGAAACGCTGTGCACGAATTAAAAACTCATGCATCGGCATTTTGGGTACGCGGCTGCATTGAAGCACTCTTCATGTCACTGAAACTCAATGCACTTCGCTTTATTACAGGCCCAGAACTCTCTGCGCTCATGCGAAGCAACCTCATCTTTACAATCATTAGTGGGAATCGTCTTTTTGGCGAAGTAGGGTTGTGGCGAAAACTCCTTGGAGCACTCATTACGGTGCTTGGAATCGTTATTATGATTCTTGGCTAAAAAAATCTAGCCGCCGAGCACTCGCTTCTGACGAAGCGGAATAACATTCGTCGGTCGCTGTTCTTGCACAGATGGCGTTGCCTCTTGCATAGCAGGAAAGCTTCCCTGGATACTCTGTGTTAGCGTCACCACTGAAGCAACAGGAGCAGCATTCATTTTCGATAAGACCTCTTGAAGTTCTTGATAAACAGCTTGACTAGCTTGGTAATGGGCTTTCATACGAATCAACTTCGTTGAAAGCATAGATGCTTTAATGAAATCACTTGCCTCTGCTGCGGTCACCAGATCTCTTTGATGACAATGCAGCTCAGCCTCTGCTAGTCGCCAATCAGAATAGGAACGATCTCGCAACGCATAGAGGTCGTGGACAAGCCGCTTCGGATTTGGATTCTCAAGGGCAGCAGAAAGATCACGCATAAGCTCAGTCGTAACGGTCTTCCATGCCTCTGACTGAATCTCACGAACCTTTGCCTCAGATATCTGACCATCTGCACTGACCAACTGTTTACCGGCGAGTAACGTTGTATCAACAGATGAGTAAAGACGAACAGCTTTTCTGCTTTTCTGGAGGAGCTTGAGGAGGCGTGAGCGAAGTTGAACGGAATCCATAGGGGGGCTAAAGATACTAAAGCGGCAGAATAAGTCAAAAAGAAAATTTTTACCTAGTACTACTGGGTAAAATATTCCGGACAAATGGCACTTGACTCAGCATAAAGGGGTATCTGAGCCATTTGGGGCATGTTTCGACTTGGCATCACACTTGCTCTATAGGCTTGCAGAGC
>JBILLA010000156.1:0-6367 GCA_044376365.1 Bdellovibrionota bacterium
GGAAAGTAAAAATCTTGCAAAAAGTCGTCTTCATTTCTGTCTTGTTCAAGACAGAGCTGGCCTTTCAAGCGAAGAGCTCACTGCGTTCCGTAAAGAGCTTGTTTCAGTTATCGAAAAGTTCTTTGTCATTGACGAGAATGGTTTTGATATTAACTATAAGCGTGAGTCAGATACGACAACGCTCCTCATTAATTCACCAATTGTCATTAAGCGTGCTAAGTCTGCAAAAGCAGCGTAGTAACCTTATATAAGGATATTTGTTCTACCACCATGGCAGGGGCTTTTCCCCGGCTCTAAGTCGTTCACTGTTTTTAAGTCAGTCGGATTGATGCTGAGACCAGCTTTGATCTGTCTGCTCAGATCCTCATTGCTACCCATCATTATTTCACGCACCTGTTCACTATTCATAATGAGGATCTTTGGTTCGTTCTCTCCAACGCATGGTTTACGGTAGAGCTCTAAAGGTGTCTTGAGGCTTCTACCTTTCGATGCAGATGCATCAATAATATGTGGCGTAAAGCCTCGCCGGGTTAGTGCTTCATGCAGTGCTACCCCTAACTCGAATGCCCGCGCATTGTGGCTATCAAATTCTTCCTTCACTCCTATAAGAAGTCCTCTTTGAAGCTCGCTCTCAGGAAGACCTTTGAGCAGCGTAAGAATAGTATGAGTTTCCTTGCTGATAGCAGGGTGGGTGTCGAGTGTAAACTGTTTGTCCTTGATAATATTGGCTGATGCTCTAATGATGATTCGACCAGTTAGCTCATCGAGCTGTTTTTGATTAAACGAAATCCCCCGAGCTTCACGTTTTCTACGCACATTTTCATACACAATACGTCCCTGATCGGTAAGCAGTGCTGCAGCAGCTTGCCCTACTAAAGGCTGGAATGCTGCACTGATATTGAGTTTTCGAAGACCAAGGGAGGTTACCGAGTCTTCTTGAATAATATTGCGCATCGCAATTTGATAGGCTGCAATCGGGCTCTCGGTTCGCTGTGCGATCGCGCGCAACACACTTCGAATGCCATTGCGCTCTGACGGAGAGTAGCGAAGATTCTTTGCGTCTTCGCGGCGGTCATTGATTGAGTCGTGGAAGGTATCAAGAAGTTTTGCATTATGCTCTTTGTGCATCTTCCAGTAGAGGACTGCAGCTTCGTCATTACCGAGTGGCGTTAATGCAGGCTTGCATCCCATATTACTCAAGGCGACTTCAAGGTCTGTTTCAGGGGTAAAGCGACCTTGGTTGTGGTTGAAGGATACATCAAAGCTTGTCATAAAAATGCTTAAAACAAAAAAACGTTGCCCAGTCGTTATGGGCCAGCTTTTTGCTGCAGGAGCATAAGAAATTTAGTAATAGTATCAGCGAGTTAGTAAGCTCTTAAAGCATACTAAAAAAGTCATTACCCTTATCATCAACAACAATAAACGCTGGGAAGTTTTCGACTTCGATTTTTCGAATGGCTTCCATCCCAAGATCTTCAAAGTCAATTACTTCAACTTTCTTGATATTATTGAGTGCAAGGCTTGCAGCAGGTCCACCAATCGATCCAAGGTAGAATCCACCCCATTTCTTGCAAGCGTCGGTCACCTGTTGAGATCGATTGCCCTTGGCAAGCATTACCATCGAACCACCAAGGCTTTGAAATTGATCAACAAAGCTATCCATGCGGCCTGCTGTTGTGGGACCAAAGCTACCTGTTGCCATGCCGAGCGGAGTTTTTGCTGGTCCTGCATAGTAGACAGGGAACTGTTTGAAATACTCAGGCATTGGTTGCCCTGCATCAAGCATTGCTTTGATTCGTGCATGTGCAGCATCGCGCGCAACTATCATAGAGCCATTGAGGCTTACGCGGGTTTTCACAGGGAATTGGGAAAGTAATTTTCTGACGTTTTCCATGCCTTGGTTTAGATCAATAACCACAGGAGGTGCCATTTCAGGAGCAACTTTAGGAAGGTACTGTGCAGGATTCGTTTCGAGTTGCTCGATAAAAATACCTTCTTTGTTAATCTTTGCTTTGATATTACGGTCAGCAGAGCAGCTTACTCCAATACCAATAGGACATGATGCAGCATGGCGAGGCATGCGAATAACGCGAACGTCATGCGCGAAATGTTTGCCGCCAAACTGAGCACCGATGCCCAAATTTTGAGCAATCTTTAGCACTTTTGCTTCCCAGGCGATGTCTCGAAATGCACGACCACCTTCGCTGCCAGTGGTTGGGAGGCTGTCGAGGTACTTGGTAGAGGCAAGCTTCACCATTTTCATAGTGTTATCTGCGCTGGTGCCGCCAATCACCACAACGAGGTGATATGGTGGGCACGCAGAAGTACCGATGTCAGCCAGTTTCTTTGTGATAAAGTCAGTAAGGTTCTGTTCGTTGAGCACGGCAGGGCTTGCTTGGTAGAGGAACATTTTATTTGCAGAACCACCACCTTTGGCGACACACAGAAAACGGTACTCATCTGAAGCGTCACTATAAATATCAATCTGTGCAGGTAAGTTTGTGCCAGTATTTTTTTCTTTAAAAATTTCGAGTGGCGCAAGCTGTGAGTAGCGCAAGTTTTTTTCTTGGAATGTTTCGTAAATGCCTTGTGACAAGTGTTGAGCATCAAGACCATCGGTCAGAATATTTTTGCCGCGCCATGCCATAATCTGTGCAGTGCCCGTATCTTGGCAGATGGGAAGTACTCCGTTAGCGGCGATGACTGCATTTTGCAGGTGGGTATAGCACACAAACTTGTCGTTGTCTGAGCTTTCAGGATCTGCAATCTCTTGCTTGAGTGCTTCGAGGTGTGCACTGCGAAGATAAAATGCGTTATCAGCGAATGCAGTTTTTGCAAGGAGGGTCAGTCCTTCAGGTGAAACTTCCAAAAGGGTACGACCATCTTGGAGTTGTACTTCTTTCACAAAGTCACCAGGGAGCTTGCGGTAGGTTGTTGTGTCGGCAGAGGTTTGAACTATTTTTTCGTATGCAAATGTTGGCATGATGTAGTGATTCTACTGAAAGGAGAGGGGTATTTAAAGCAGGTATAAAAAAGCCCTCCTGCTTATATGCTAAGCAGGAGGGCTTTCTGAAAAAAGATAGAGGCCCTTACTTCTTTTTGAGTGCTTCCTCAATTGAAATATAGCGGAACCCAGTAGCTTCGCTGACCTCATGATTGGTGAGCATGCCGTAGTGGGTATTGAGTGCTCCACGAAGCTCTGCAAAAGTATCAAGTGCAGCAAGCCCACCATGGTTTGCGATTTTTAGCACGTAAGGCAGTGTTGCTGCTGTGAGAGCCTGTGTTGATGTGCGCGGAGTTTGCGCTGGCATATTACAGACGCCGTAGTGAATAACTCCTTCTTCGACGAATGTTGGTGCATCGAGGTTTGTCGGTTTGATGGTTTCACCACAACCGCCCTGATCGATGCTGATATCAACAAAGACAGCTCCTTTCTTCATTGATTTAATCATTGCACGGGTAATCAGTTTCGGTGCAGCTGCTCCTGGAATTAATACTGCTCCAATCAAGAGATCGGCAGTTTGTACTTCTCGTTCAAGCGATGCTTTTGTTGAGTGTACTGTGCGAGCACGACCTGCTGTTTGAACTCTGATATGGTCAAGCTTGGCATAGTTCACATCAAGCACTGAAACATCTGCGCCCATACCAAGCGCAACTTCACACGCACAGCGCCCAGCGATTCCCGCTCCAACGATAACGACTTTCGCGGGCAGAACGCCAACGGTGCCACCAAGAAGCACACCACGACCACCGTTTTGGCCAAGAAGGAAATAGCTGCCATTGAGCACTGAGAGCTTTCCGGCGACTTCACTCATTGGTTCAAGGAGTGGGAGTCTTCCCTCAGGAGTTTTGACGAGTTCATAGGCGATACCAGTGACCTGACCATCAAGCATCGCTTTGGTGACATCAGGCATGCTTGCAAGGTGTAGGTAATCAAACAGAATGAGATCTTTGCGGAAGTATTGGAACTCTTCCTCGTGAGGCTCTTTTACTTTGACGACCATATTCGAGCTGTTCCAGACCTCTGCGAGTGTTGAGACGATTTTGCATCCAGCTTGAGTATACTGAGCATCTTCGAAATGAGATTTTTGGCCGGCATTAGTTTCAATCAGCACTGTATGACCATGCTTTACGAGTTCCGCTGCACCATCAGGGGTTAGTGCGACTCTTTGTTCGAGGGTTTTTCTTTCACGTGGAACGCCGATGGTCATTTTTGAAGCTGTCATATCGTTCTAATCTCCTATGATGTATCCCCATTCACGACTATATCCACCAGAATAGCAATCGGGGCAGGGTTTTCTATTGGGCGAACTCTAATTCGACTGTGATTTTTAAACAAGATTAGTTATACTATCAGCTGCGATGACCGCCACTTTAATCGATGGAAAGATTATCTCCGCTCAAGTCCGAGAGCGCATTAAAAACACAGTCGCCGACGTTCGCGCAAAATCTCCTCACGCTCGCGCCCCTGGGCTTGCAGTCATCTTAGTTGGTGATAATCCAGCCTCTAAAACATATGTTGCAAATAAAGGAAAAGCTGCCAGAGAGTGTGGTTTTGAGACCTTTGATGCAGTACTGCCCCACAATGCTACTTATGAGCAGGTCGCCAGTGCCATTGAGTCCTTTAATCTGAATCCTGCTGTTGATGGGATCTTGCTGCAACTGCCACTTCCAAAGGAGCTTGATTGCAGCGACCGTTTGATATCTTTAATTGATCCCCAGAAAGACGCCGATGGTCTGCATCCAGTGAATCAAGGATTGCTCATGCAGGGACGAGCAGAGCTTAAGCCTTGCACTCCCGCAGGTTGTATTGAGCTTTTAGAGCAATCTGGAGTTTCTCTTGCTGGGAAGCATGCTGTTGTTATTGGGCGTTCAATACTTGTTGGTAAGCCTGCAGCATTGTTGCTTCTTGAAAAGCATGCAACGGTCACCATTGCACATTCAAAGACAAAAGATCTTGCTGCTGTTGTGAAGTCTGCTGATATAGTCGTTGCAGCAGTTGGTATTCCAGAGTTCGTTAAAGGAGATTGGATTCGCGAAGGAGCTGTTGTTATCGATGTTGGCATTAATCGTATGCCCGATGGCAAGCTCAAAGGGGATGTTGATTTTGACGCTGCTTCTCGAGTTGCTTCTCAGATAACACCTGTTCCTGGTGGTGTTGGTCCAATGACCATTGCGATGCTGCTCCAAAATACATTAACTGCTTATCTCAAAAAAATCGGATAAATATTATTATGAAAAAGACACCACTCTACGAAACGCACCAAAGCCTAGGAGGAAAAATTGTGACGTTTGCGGGGTGGGAGTTGCCAGTGCAGTACCAAGGTGTCATTCCTGAGCATACTGCAACGCGGACAAAAGCAGGTCTGTTTGATGTGTCGCATATGGGCGAGATTTTTGTGACTGGTCCTGAGGCTGAACAATCGCTGCAATACCTTACCTGTAATGATGTCTCAAAGCTCTATGATGGCAAAGCGCTCTACTCTGCGATTCTTAATGAGCGTGGTGGTGTCGTTGATGACATCATTATCTATCGCTACAACAAAGAGAAATTTCTTATCTGTGTGAACGCATCAAATGCTGATAAAGATTTTGCGTGGTTCACTAAGCACAATACCTTCCAAGCGGTTTATGAAAACCAAAGTGCTTCGTATGGTCAGATAGCGTTGCAAGGACCAGCCGCAGTAGCGATTGTTAAGAAAATACCTGAGCTTGCCTCTGTTGCTGAACTTGCTTATTTCCATTTTAAAGAAGTGCAAGTTGCAGGAGCCACCATCATTGCTGCACGTACTGGCTATACTGGCGAGGATGGATTTGAGTTCTTTGTTCCTGTTGCATGCACCGTTTCATTCTGGAATATGCTCTTAGAGGCCGGTGCCAATGAGGGGCTTGTGCCCAATGGGCTTGGTGCTCGAGATTCACTACGTCTTGAAGCATGCTATCCGCTTCATGGCCATGAGCTTGGTGAAGATATCAGTGCACTCGAAAGTGGACTTGGATGGGTTATTAAATTTGATAAGGGTGATTTTATTGGTAAAGCTGCGCTGCAAGCTGAGAAAACTGCTGGCTTAAAGCGAGGTTTGGTAGGGTTTTTTGTTACTGATCCTGGTATCGTTCGCGAGAATCAGCCTGTCTTTGATGCAGCGGGTAACCAGATTGGCATCACGACCAGTGGCACCAAGACGCCAACGATTCAAAAAGCCCTTGGCATGGCGCTTGTGCATACAAGCCATACCAAAGAAGGTAGCGAGATCTTTATAGAAGTGCGTGGTAAAAAGTTGCGTGCAGAGGTTGTAAAAAAACCATTCTATAAGAAGCCTGCCTAGGAGTGTTTCTTGAGCGAGCTGATAGCGTTTTAAGATTTTTT
>JBILLA010000255.1:0-19212 GCA_044376365.1 Bdellovibrionota bacterium
GATTGATTCTCGGTTATTTCATGAATGCTCACGGAATGATGAAATATGGGCGCAGATAACAATAGGATCGAAAAGATTTACGCCAACTAAGTGTTTTCAGTTGTTTAAGTTCGGTTTTGGCGTAAAATTTTCATCCATAACGTTCTCCAAACATTTACCGATAGCTTAGTTAACGTATGGCTTGGATTGCTCAATAACCTTTTACATGGTCGATATTTTTAGCCCTTCAACATCGGAGAATCCTTTTCATTTTCTGGTTGTACCTAACCACTCAGATGGGCTGGAAGTCACAGCCGAATCTCACCCCCGTCCAAATGTACGCCAAGAATTAGAGGATCTTGGAATTTCCCGTACGACATATAGAGCAGCTCTTGAAAAAGAAATTAAATTTGCCCAACCTGAGGATCTTAGTGGTGACGCATCTCGAGTCGGAGAATATGTGCAGAAAATGACTGGGAAGGTTGCGATAGTTGGCATTGAGCATGAAGGAAATAAGATTCATCTTCAGACTACAAACGTTCCGTTTTTTCTGTATAAAGGATTTGCTTCCCCTGAAACCCCTCGTGAGCTTCTTCCTAAACTTGCAGCTACGGGAACAGCAGCGGTCCTTATAACAAGTGACAATTACATGCTGTTGCAAGATCGAAGTTCTCTTAATGCCCTCTATAATGGAGTCCCTGGCGCAAGCATCGCTGGCATGCTTGACGCGCAAAAACAACAGATAAGGGAGAATTCGCGTTACCTAAAAGGGGCTGGCGTTGTTCCTCTTACTAATCAAATCGTTAAGGATAATTTACTTAATAACGAAATGCCCGAAGAGCTTGGTATTACGAAAGAATGTGTTGATGAATGTATTATCACGGCTCTTGCCCAAGATAATACAAAACCTCACTTAGAAGTTTGCCTTCTCGTCACATCAAATAGGCCTCTATCCTATTTTATAGAAACGTCTATACAAAATGCAGCGCGTGGGTCCTCTAAGCATAGAATTGTCGAAACAATCGTTGCTGTGCCATTTTCTATTGAGAATATTGAGAAATTAGTTGGAGAACTTCAGTTGCCCTTACCCCCGACCCATTGCGCAGCATTTATTGCTGCCGGAAGTAATCATCTATTACGTTCTAAAGGTATTGAAGAAGCAGATGAATGGCATAGTAGAATGACTAAAAAAGCATTCGAAAATTATTCCAGGATCGATAGACTGATTATGGAAAATCCATTAATTCCACAACAAAAATATGATCCAAAATTCCCAGGTGCACAGTACAATTTCCCCACATTGATGCAGGCACTTTTTGATGTGGGATTAGGGGTTAAAAGGTTCAATATCGCAGCATGACTTTTATTAACAACAATGGACAACAAAAAACGCCACGCAGAATTGTAACCCATGAAATTTTTCATGATTAGAAGTCCTGTTTGGGTTACAATCTGGTGCGTTAAACCGTTATCCCTTTAATGCAGTATGCGATTAATTACTCCTACTCTTGATTACCGTGAAGCTTTTCATGCTTTAGTACTCTCGTTTCGAGAGAATCAGGAGGCTGATCTCTTTCAGAAATATCGACGCGGCGGTGACGATTTCGAGAACTATATTCGAGATCTCCAAAATGAATCAAAGGGAATCAATCTGAAACCTGATCACGTGACGCAAAGCCATTTTTGGCTTGAAGATACGGGCAGAATCGTTGGAGTTAGTCGTGTAAGGCACTTCTTAAATGACCTGCTTCTACAAGAGGGTGGTCATATTGGATATGACATTGGAGCACTCTCTCGTGGTCAAGGATTTGGAACTTTAATCCTTGAGTTGACCCTTGTAGAAGCAAAGAAGCTCGGTTTAAAGCGTGCACTACTTACGTGTGATGAGGATAATTTAGCTTCTAAACGGGTGATCGAAAAGAATGGCGGAATATTCGAGAGTAAAGGAACTGCTCGATTAAGCAAAAAACAAGTTCTGAGATATTGGATTAATATCGAGTAAGGGATAACAATATATTGCAGGAGGAGCTCAAACGCTTCGCGTTTTCGCCCCCTGAATTTTACTGTTATGTCTCTCATCCTTGACCAAAACCAATTCTACGTTTTTTGGGTATGAGCTGAGGATTCATAATCTCACGAATCGCGTCAAAAACCACTTTAAATTGATGATCATATTTTCTCTCTAATTTTTGCAGTTGATCTGCTAAAGCTTCATGAGAGGAAATTAAATTTCTAAGTCGTACAAAGGCTCGCATAATTTCGACATTCACTGCGACCGCTCGAGGACTCTGTAATACGCCTGAAAGCATTGCCAAGCCTTGTTCGGTAAACGCATAGGGGAGATATCTACGACCTCCACGGCCTTTTTTTGAGATGCCAATTTGGCATCTCAAAAGCAAATTTTCATCATCTGTTAATTGAAACATAAAATCAAAAGGGAATCGCTCGATATTCCTTTGAACTGCTCTAACCAGTGCCCCGGTTTCTACCTCGTAAAGTTTAGCTAAATCCTCATCAAGCATGACTTTATGACCTCTAATTAAATAGATACTCTGCTCGACGATCCGCCGATCGGTTAATATTGACATTATTTGTACTCCTTTTAGTCGCTTATCGAAGGTGAGTTTGATAAAGTTTCCAAGAGACATAACCAAAGCCTCGATAGTGAGCCGCGACCGCGCGAAGTTGTGGTACTTTGAAAGTCTGATTTGATCGCGCCCACATCAGGCAAACGTTATACCTCTTAAATCTAATTTAGATTACCATTGGTCGAAAATATGAAAATAATCCCAGCAATAAATAAAAGTTTTTGTCTAATATCTTTATTATTGATCTTCGTAGGTTCTGCGTCTGCAATGCCACTCACGGCTGGATGCTATAGAGGAAATATATCAAGCCCTGGGGATCTAGAAGCAACATCAATCTGGCTTAAAGTTTTATCCTCCAAAAACGGACTCTTCTCAATTACTGAGAATTCAGGAGCAATAACTTGCGATGGAAATGGTAATCCAAGTAGCAATTCAGTAGTGTCATACCGTGTTCGTAAAAATGGGTCTAATTATATTGGGAGCCAAAAAAATCTGTGCGGAATTATTTTTGCTGCTAATGTTTCTCTCAATCAGAAAAACGTAAACAATCTTTCTTATTTTAGACAGGAAAAAGGTTTTATCGGCGCCGGCGGTGGCGCACAGATTGAACGCAATCTACGCGGAAAACTTCTGAAAAACCCACTAAGTAAATGTCGTTAGACCAAGGTATAACAAAACGATCGAGTAAGATTTTGCACCATGAAATTAGGCAGTTAGACTAAGGTTCGGTTTGGTGCAAAACTTCTCATCGTAAACGTTATCCATCAAATCATGATTACTGTAAGACCAGCTAAAGAATCGGACATAATCGCGTTAGCGCCGATTCAACTGGAGGTACATGCAGTACATACATCCGCATTTCCTTGGCGGTATAAAGAGCTAACGAGCGAAACACTTAACGGGTACGTTTAGTTCCATCTTTCAAATCCCAAAAGTCGGGTCTTTGTAGCTCAAGTCGATAAATCTATAGTTGGATATGCTGTTATTGCTACCAAGAAATATTCAGAGAATGATTTTCTCAAACCCTATGAGTGCGCCTATCTTGACCAGCTAGCGGTACTTTCATCTGCTCAAAGAAAAGGGATTGGCGCTGCGCTCTTAGCTGCATGTAAAGACGCACTTCCGACTTTGAATCAAAAGCGATTAGAACTAGATGTGTGGAATTTTTCAGGCAACGCCGCGGATTTCTTTATTTCACAAGGATTTTCAGCTTTTAACACCAAAATGAGTTTGGTGCTTGATGGATAACAAAGGAATCCAGCAGATTTCAAGCAATTAAATTCTGTGGTTGATGAAGACTTGTTTTAGCGTGAAACTGCTGACTCCAAACGTTATCCCCCAATGATCTCGCCAAGTCCTTCTATAACCAGATTCATTTCTTCAGGTGTAGCTTTACCAATTTTCCCTGTGAGTCTTTCTGTTGAAAGGGTTCTGATCTGGCTAATTTTAACCCAAGATTTTTTTGGTAATTTCGAGGATGTTAACTCTAACGTTAAAGGAAATCCTGCTCGCTGAGGTTGACTTGTAAGCGCCATTGCAATGACCGTGCCTGAGCGTTCATTGAAAACATCCTGACTTAAAACTAGTACTGGACGCAGACCGGTCTGTTCATTCCCTCTGGTCGGTTCTAGATCCGCCCATAGGATATCACCACGAGAAATTCTTAATAATCTGGCCATTCTTCTAAATCTCTTGATAGTCCTTCGTTGGCTAATTTACGCTCAAATCGTTTGTCCAGCTTGGCGCATTCCTTAGCAAGTTGTGATCGCTCAACCTTTTCCAAGGTGTTTTCCGCCGCTTTTTGAAATGCTTGGCTTCTGCTCTCGAATGTTTTGGACTTAACCAAGCGATCAATTTTCTTTAGGACTGACTCTTCAATCGAAATGGCTACTTTCGCGTATTTCATATTGTAATCATACCATTGGTCATACCAGCTATCAATTGAAATATTCAGTCAGGGATAACAAAAGAATCCAAAAGATTTCAGGCCTTTAAGTCCTCTAGTTGCTTTAGTTCTCGTTTGGCCTGAAACTTTTGATTCAAACGTTAGGTAGCTTATCAAATCCAAATTATTTTCTATTTTGTTGAATAATTTTATCTGCAGCTTGGCCCCATTCTGCTAGTGTTTGCACTCCAAACGGGCGCAGAGTAATGCCAACCTTGGCGAGCATTGTAGTTACATCAGCTGCATGAAATTTAGCTAGATGAGCTGGGTTTGAAGGATTTGGAGAATTTGATGAGGCATATTGTAGCTGTTTAAAAGTAGCATCCAGAAATATCTTAGCTGTGGTTACAAAAGGCTCCGTCGGTAGCTTCTTATTCAATATTTTGCATATCTTTTCTATTTCTTCACATTTCCACTTAGCGACATCACCACTTACGCCAACGATATCAACATCACGCCGCCCTTCTGAGATCTCTTGAATCCTTGATTCCAGATTAGAGCATCTTTTCTCGAGTATAGTTTGAACATCTTTAGGTAGGCTCTTTGAAAGGTTTGGGTTTAACTCAATCTTGCGGTGCAGCTCATCCGTTAAAATAATCATATCGATATCTGCTAATGAGCTATTAGGGCTCTTCTCTATTTGCTTTCCACACTTGGCAATTTTGGAGTACAACTCACCGTTGGTAAGTTTCTCATTAGGATTTCTAGCTGCTTCTTTAAATTTAAAGCCGTTATTTAGAAGTCTATTGTCACCATCTAGCTCCAATGTATTAGTATACTTCTGCATTTGATTTCTGTCTGCTGAATCTAATTTCACCATATAATTAAAACCTAAAAAATTATTTGTTTTATACGAATCTGTTTGCTTGCTAATATTGATTCAGAAAAAGTCAAAGATATTATTAATTTGAGTAAAATACCTATACTAGATAGCAGATTTATCTAGATTAGGGAGTATTCCCCAAGTGCAGTGCTGCCTAACAAAAAAATCCACCAGATTTTACCCTCATTAAGTATTTGGTTTGATTAAGGTTGCGGTTGGGGGTAAAACTGGTGATCAGGAATGAGATTTCAGGTCTTTTGTCTTTAGACGCACCCTTCTTCTCCACGGTCCCATTTTTCTTCGGTATACTTAAAAGTACCCCTAAACGTAAAGCATAGATGAGAACTCCTCCTATGCTTATTGTCGAACTCACTAACTCAAAAAAGTAACCTTCGTAAGTGTAAATCCAACAGGATGCGTTTAGTGTTAGCCAGATTAGATTTCTATAGAGAACTCTAATCTGACGAGCAGTGAGACCAATAGGATTGTCGTGCGACTCTCCTAAAGATTCCTTTTCCATTTGCATTCCCGCTGTGCCTAATATTTGGCCAAGCAGTAATGCGATCACGACGAACAGGACTAATCCAATTGTTGCAAATGCAACATCGATGGAGTGAGCCTGATTCAAGTACTGAACCTTGTTCATAACCTTTGTTTCCTTGCGAGCCCTAAAGCCGCGCATTGACCACCATGGCTACCGCGTCAATGCAAAGCTTTACCTTTTTTAGAAGAAAGGGCTTAAGGAGATATATAAATGTATGGAGGGGTTAATTATGGGCGTGGGGCCCATAAAAATATGCAGCAAAGACTGCATATGTCGAATGAGAGAAACTAAAATGTGAATGAGAAGAATTAAAAATCACTTACCTATTTTGAGAAAGCAAAATGAATGAGATGTCAATAAAAGAAAACCGTGACACTACCAAAGAACTATTAGTTCCATAATTCTCTATCGTGAAGAATGCAATGAGCTTATTTCTTTAATTTAGTCTTTTTTGATGGTGTTGAATCATGGAAGGAAAGTTTTTTACTAACGGTAGAAAATTTCTTTTTCTTTTTTCTTGCTCTTACGTTGCTTGAACTTGGGCTGACATCTTTCAGTGTTGAAATTTTAATAAGCACTGTCGAATTTTTACCAATCCCAGTTGCTGCTTTAAATTCTTTTAATCCTTGCTCAATGTTAAATGAAGTTGCAACTTCACCAGTAATTGGGTCTATTTCTTTAAAATCACTAATAGTACTTGGCTCACCTTTAAATGAACCAATTATAGTATCTTTTGGAGAAAGTTTGTACGCGCTAAACTCTTTAGTAGAGCTAACTTCATTTGCAGACTTTAGAATAAAAAAGCTCTTTGGGAATCCTTCGGATATTGCGTTAAGCATTGTTGCGCCCTTGCTATACTCCATTTCAACAACCATTGAATATACAGGAGTTCCATTTCGTAGCTTTGCGCTGTTTGTAAAAGAGAAGACCATAAATCCATGAAAATCTTCTGGTATCCCAACATCTGTTCCTAAAGGTCCAGAGCCAGTTATATAAGATTTACTATCAGTCGAATCTTGATAAGAAAGTGGGTAGTTTTTTAATGATGCTTTCATGTGAAGTGCGTCACCACTTACATTAACTCCATCATCAATGCAGATTCCTAAGCTTTGAATTTCAAATAAATCAGTTGTTGATATTGAATATCCACTTCCGGTGTCTGTTAAATCCCAATCGTTGAGAGTGGTATTGAAATAATAGGTAGGTGCGCCTGACTTGATATCAGACTGTCCATCTTGAACTAAAATTGGGATAGAATTGTAATCTATATTTCCCTCTTCAGTTTTAGGGCATTCTGCAATCGCAGTTGTTGCTAAGTTAAGAAGTAAAATTAATAGAAAATTTTTAAATCTTACATTCATCATAATTATTCCTTACTGCGCTTTGAAGTAGCACTTAATTGCACAAATAACTTCATCGACATAAATGCCTAATAACTTTAAGTTATTGGTTGAGTTAAATGATTATTTGCCTAATGTTTTCAGGTAGATAGGCTTAGGCTCGTTGGCTTCCTCTCCGTAGGTAGTAGTTCTTCATTTAAACCTTGGATATGCATACGATGCCCTGTCCCGGGTGTATCCTCGTTGCTGATCAGTGCGAAGAGTTGATTTTCATCGATAGGAATGTGGGGCTTAATTTATCAGTATCAATAATAAGGTATTTTAAGCTATATGCCTTTACATTGATTGGAGATCCGTGACGATAGAATGTTCAATGTGATAACCAGGTGAAAAATTTTAATTTCTTATAAACTGGTAGCGTCATGCTCTGTAGAAAAGGTCTTTCATCACATACAATTAGATGAGAAAAAGTATGTATGAGCATAAGCACAAAATCAGGAAGAGCAGTAATTAGTTTAGGGTATGAAGTTGGCAAGGAGCAGCTATCGTCATATTCCCATCAGTCGAGTCCAAGAAAGTATACACAACCTCAGTTATTTGGTTGTTTAGTTTTAAAAACATTTTACGGATTCGACTACCGTGCGACGGAGGCATTTTTGAAAGATTTTTCCGAGATACGAAAGGTTCTAGAACTTTCATCAGTACCACATTTTACTACACTGCAAAAAGCATGTCAGCGACTTCTTAAAACAAATAAGAATGTTATTAGACTTTTAGAAGAGACACTTGTGCAGTTTAGTTTAAAAAAATGCACTCACATTTAATGTTGCAACCGCTGCCATTGATGGGACAGGCTTTGAGAGTCGACATATAAGCCAATACTTCCTCCATCGGCGTACTTTTTCTTCAGATAATACGGAATATGGCTATTGGAAACGTCATCCGAAACTTAGCGTTATTGCTGATTGCAGCTCACATTTAATACTTGGAGTAAGAACAGGAAGAGGTCCTTCACCAGATACTCACCAGATGAAAGAGACTCTTAGAAACCTTGTGCCGTTGATAGGGATAGAGCTCTTACTTGGTGATGCAGGTTATGACAGTGAGGCAAATCTTTGTTATCTGCATGAGAAGATAAAATGCAAAGCACTTATTCCCCCCATAGCTGGACGTCCAACACTAAAACCTGCAAAAGGATTTTTTAGACGTCTGATGCAGGGTGCTTTTAAAGAAACTCCAAAGATATTTGGACAACGTTGGCAGGTCGAAACTGTTTTTAGCATGTTAAAAAGAAATCTCTCTTCCGCTCTTTCTGCACGTAACTATTGGTCGCAATGCAGGGAGCTCGCTTTAAAAACAATCACTCACAATTTAATGCTTGTTGCTGGATCATGACCTTTTCTACAGAGCAGTAGCGTCACTGTTTATTGAAGATCCTTTCGCGCCTTTAAGTGATTTCCTTTGACTACCTGCCGAATTGGCGCGAAACTTGTGGCTCTAAACATTAGCTGGCAAGAAGAAGAGATGAGTCAAGAAGTATTTAAACTTACGATCGGTGGAGATACCCGGTGGCGGTGTTGTAATGAGTCATCAGGGTATCTTTCTCTTGACGGAGTAAGTTTAACCCCATTGGACGATTCCGTCGAAGTATCGGTTGAGCGCATGCTTGATACTGACGGTCCTTTCTCAGGACCGGAAAGGAATCAGGAGCGTGACAGATTAATTAAGGGATATGGAAAAATTGAGGAGTATCTCCAAGGTCGATATGTCGTTGATTTGGATGCTTTTTTTGAAGCAATTGAAAGATTAACATCTTCGGAAGTGGCAAATGATCTCGGTTTGTCCGAGGAGGAAATCAAATATCTAACTGAAGTAGCAACAGTAGCGCGTCTTGAACTTTCCAATTCTGAAGGTTGGAGGTCTATCGCTGAAGTCCTTAACGCGCAGCGCGAATTATCTGAAAACTTGTATTTGAAGCTATTTCCTGATTACGATCCTGCTGTTGGTTCTATTGGGCATCCAAAATTACTTTCAAGCGAGATCCGCCCGCTTGAAGCTGGATTGAAGTATGTTAATTTTCTAGTTGTTAGTTGCGAACTTGATGGAGTTGCCAGCTAACAAACAGATCGATTTGGCGCCGTGAACGGCGCAAATCATCCAAAACGTTATGTCTTTGAATTAGAACCAAAGCCAATTTGTCTTTTCTTAGGCGGAACTTCAGGATTCATAATTTCTCTAATTGCATCGAAAACCACTTTGAATTGATAGTCATATTTTCTCTCAAGAGTTGAGAGCTTCTGCGCTAACTCTTGATTAAGAATGAGCAGATTCCTCATCCGGATAAAAGCTCTAATTATTTCAATACTGACAGCAACCGCAGTTGGGCTTTTTAAAACTGCAGATAGCATGGAAACCCCTTGTTCTGTGAAGACATACGGCAAATATCGTCGTCCTCCACGGCCTTCCTTTGAGATCCCAATTTGGGATCTCAAAGAGATAACTTCCTGATCTGAGAGCTGAAACATGAAGTCAGAAGGAAATCTTTCAAGATTCCTCTGGATAGCTCTGGTGAGAATTCTCGTCTCAACTTGATAGAGGATTGCCAAATCTTCATCGAGCATTACTTTATGCCCGCGGATTAAATAGATTTTTCTTTCAATAATTTCTGGGTTTACGCTCACCATGATTTCTCCATACAAACAATATCGAAGAAATCTCTGGTAAGTTTCCCAAAAGACATAACAAAAAACGCCACACAGAATTCTAACCCATGAAAATTTCTACATGATTAAAGTTTCGGTTTGGGTTAGAATCTGGTGCGTTTAAACGTTATGCACTTACTAGCAGCTCAAGAATATTTTGGCTTCCTGCTTGTATGAAAAACGGCCAACAGATGAATGTTTTCATCTACGATTTCAAAGAAAATTAAGTACGGAAATCTTTTCAGGGTAGCCTTTCTGTAATTCGAATAGACCAGAGGGAAAAGTTCTGGAGATTTGCGAATCATCTCAAGTTTAGCTTCAATGTATAAAACAAATTGAGCCCCAAGACCTTTTCTTTGATCTTCATACCACGCACATGCAGACTCGAATTCACTTCGGGCATTTTCGGAAAATATGATTTTTCGTGTACTTGAACTCACAGCTTGTTGCGGGCTTTAACATCTTCCCAAGGTGTGCCAGAGTTTGGATTTTCACGTAATACTTTGGAACGTCTATCAAGCTCTATTCGCTCATCATCAGTGAGGTCAGGAAGTTCTGATGATTCAGCAATATTATCCCAGATATCTTGTACCAGCTCGATTTGCTCAGCTACGCTAAGATCTTCTAAGAGTTCGGAAATTTTGACCTTGTTCATAGGTTAATATTACCACAATGGAAAGGAGTGAGAACATTAGAAAATGCCAGATAATTACGTGCATAACAACGGGATCGAAAAGATTTACGCCAATTGAGTGTTTTCAGTTGCTTAGGTTCGGTTTTGGCGTAAACTTTTCATCCATAATGTTATGCCCCTAAATTGAGTTATGAGTCTACAACCAGAAAATCTCGCGAAAGGCTACGACTCGACGTACAAAGAGTTTGATACTCCTCTTCAGCAAAAAATTCGAACAGAAGCATATGGTACCGACATAGGACAGCATTCATGGGTGACGGTTTCGGAACTCCAAGAAGCTACACAATTATTGAAGCTGTCGTCCGCCGATACACTTTTAGACTTTGGTTGTGGTCCCTGTGGTCCATTAACATTTTTGGTAAATGCGACCCAATGTAAGGGTTTCGGCGTTGATATTAGCGCTCCAGCTTTGGCGGTGGGGAAAAATCGGGCAGATCGAATGGGGCTCGGTTCTCTCATTCAACTTAAAGAGATAGAAGGTAATGACCTCATTCCTTTCAAAGACGAGTCTTTCAACAAGGTTGTCTCGTTCGATGTGGTCCTCCATTTAAAAAATAGAGACCAAGTATTTCATGAGATTGCGAGGCTTCATGCCCGAAAAGGACAATTTCTCTTTACAGACGCAGGAATTGTAACTGGAGTGCTATCGAACGAAGAAATTAAACTTCGCAGCATTAATGGTTTCACTCAATTCGTACCAAGCGGTTTTAACGAGGACCTCCTTCAGAGATGTGGTTTCCGTATTCTACAGCGACAGGATCGAACTAACGGGGTCATTGACAACGCTTCGGGCCGTATAAAAGCTCGCAATAACTATCGTAAAGAACTTCTATCTATTGAAGGTGAAGTGAAATTTGAGCAACAGCAAAAGTACCTTGAAACAGTTGTTAATCTGGCCGAAAGAAAAGCACTTTCACGCATTAGTTATCTCGCCGAAATCGCTGGGGCATAACAAAAAACGCCACGCAGAATTGTAATCCATGGAATTTTTTGCATGATTAGTAGTTCCGTTTGGGTTACAATCTGGTGCGTTTAACCGTTATACCCTTGATTTTTTACTAACGGTTCTTGCATTCGCTTGAAGCCATTTTGCAAGTGTTTGCTCATCAACAGAACCATCAGCCACACCTATCATAACTATCACGGCTTCTTCTTCTGATGCTGTTAGCTCAATTTTATTAATTTGTAAAAAAGCGTAGGCAATTGTTAGACCAACTCTTTTATTCCCATCTATGAATGGATGATTTTTAATCACTCCATATGAATAGCTAGCAGCTAATCTAAATAGATCTGCTTTCTTGTATGCGTGTAGATTTCTTGGTCTAGCCAAAGCCGATTCAAGCAAACCTCGGTCGCGAATACCAGATTTACCACCAAATTCGCGAATGAGCTCTGAGTGCATTAAAAGCACTGCTGAAATAGGAATAAAGCGGATCACTTTGCTAGCTCTTTTAGTGCGTTGCGATATTTTTTCATAGCACTTCTAGTAGCTGCAATGGAGTCTTCAAAGTCTGGATCGTATGGAGTGATTTTAATTCCATCCGCATCAGCACTAATCAGAACTTCATCACCTTCTTCAAGATGATGAGCGTTCAATGATTCAGCTGGTAAAATCGCGCCAAGAGAATTGCCTATTTTTCTGATTTTAACTTTAACCATATGTTATTACCTATGTTATAACATAAATCGGTCGTAAACAATCGAAACTTTACGGGTATAACAATAAACGCCACACAGAATTGTAACCCTTTGAATTTTTTGAATGATTTGGAATTCCGTTTGGGTTACAATCTGGTGCTTTTAAACGTTATCCACTTAAAAATAAAAAATGCTTGAATCGCGATTACAAACTGAAGCTAAGGAGTTAACCTCCAATTGCAGAGAGCTCACGTCATTAGAAGATTGGGCGCTTGGGTGGGAGGCGTTAAAAACTTTACGTCCCAAACTAGAGAAATCAGATTTTCTTGCTCGAAAGAATCAGCTCCAGCTGGATGGGTATCATCTGCTAGGTATTTTTGCGGAATGCAAAGTTGTGTCAGTCGCTAGCTACACCGTTTCGCCACATCCCGAGTTTCAAAGAGAAATGATCATACATGATATGTCGACGCTTGCAGGCGAAGAAGGCAAGGGGTTTGCTTCTAATCTCCTTCAATATCTTGATACGTTGGCTGTTCAACTAAATTGTGGACGAACTTTTGTGGCTACTGCTAAAGCTGCCGAATTCTACAAGAAAAATGACTATGAGGCGCATGCGACTGCCCTGAAGAAGGTGCATGCCGTGAATAACAAGTAACGCCACGCAGAATTGTAACCCATGGAATTTTTTGAATGATTAGAAGATTCGTTTGGGATACAATCTGGTGTATTTAAACGTTACACTCCAAAACATTTTCACATTACGTTACTGTGTTGTTACTGTTTTAGATTATTGGAGTTTGTCATGATAGAAGTCAAAAAAGTATTGCCATTCGTAGCAGCGCTGACAGCTTTATCTGGATGTTCAAAGCCTGCTGGCGGGAGAACAAGCAGCATAGGTGTCGACGTGACGACTGACCTAGGTAGTGGTATTTACCAATTGCCTGCTAGAGATTGGCCAAATAACTTAGCTCAGTTTGCAAAGGACCACCCAGAATTACAAATTGTCGACACTGAATCAGCTACTTCTACCGGAGACGGAGATCCGACTTCATTTGTGGTCGTTACAGCACCTAAAAAATAGAAGCTAGTGTGTACTCGATAGTGAGGCGCGACCGCGTGAGGTTGTGGTAGTTTAAAATTCTGATATGGTCGCGCCCATATCATCCAACCGTCATGCCCTTGCTTTTTTAAGCTAACTAATCTTCCTCACACAGCGAACAGCCAAGGCAGTCCGCTTTTCTTCACCGTAGTTCGCGCTATTACCGCCGCTAGCGAAATAATGATGGAATGCTGCGATTGATGGAGATCCATTCGTTTGTGTTGAAGTCCAATAACTACCACGATCAGGGATATTACCAATGGTTGGTGAAGCCTCGAAAAGTTGTTGTAGAATGTTTGTAGATCCTGCATAACAAATACTGGTATGAGGTGCCATCTCGCAAATTGATGGTAAATACCAGTCGGTAAAACCACCGACACTCGAGTTGAAACAAGTGATTGCTGCATATGAACCAGCACCGAGTGCTTCTACGATAGCAGATGTATTCGCGGCACCATCATTGGCACCTGAAATATTTGTGTCATATGTAGAAGCGCCAATATTAGTGCCATAACCACCCCAGGCAATTGCATTTGATTCATTAGTCAATCCTAAGATCTTTCCACCGATACTACCCGTATCTGGGGTCGTATCATCCACCGAGAATATGTATCCACTTTGAAAGACGCTACCATACGTTACGATCTGAACCTCTGGCGTTAAAGAATTTGTATTTGAGCCGCTGATTAATAGTGCAACTGGACTTGGCGATACATCGCCCGGGGTGGAGCTAGGTGCATCGCCCGGTGTAATCGTTAACGTGCAATTTGCGCTCGGTGCAATAACTCCGCAGCTTGCAGGAGATATTGTTGTACCTGAAGGCAATGCATTGGAAAGAGAGTACGTAACTGAAAGTGCATTCACTGTTCCAGTGTTCGTTATGATTATTTGGCGAGGTGTTCCCGTTAATGCTGCGTTAACACCTGTATTATTCACCGATACCGCAAGGCTACTTATGCTGGCACTTAGAGTAGTAGCTTGGATTATTTCAATTTGATTGAGCACTACATTAGTATTGGTTCCGTTAATCGGAAGATTAACCAGAGCATGAATTGCATCACCAGCAGTAATCATAATAGTGCAGACCTGCCCCGGTGCTACGCTTGTGCAATTTGTTAACGATTGCGATACATCAGTCCAACTCGTAGGGAGAGTAGCTTTGATATTTAAGGCGGTGACAGAAGCAGACTGGTTCTTTACTTGGATCGTTACAGAATTATTAGTTGGCAAAGAAATAACATCTGATGAAACCAAAATTAAATCTGCGGTCGGCACAGGAGCGATAATACTTTTTCGACAGATTACATTTACCTGTTTTTTAGATACAGAAGAAGTTGACGGAAAACACTTTTTACCAGTTCACCGAAGCTGTTGACCGGGCGAGAGATATATACCTGGTACACGTGCAGCAATTGAGGTCTTTTTACTTGAGGCCTTGCACCTAATTGTCAGCTGCCTACGCGACGAACTGGCCTGGACCGACAGATCGCAACGACGCGCATATATTCTTGTTTTGCCACCGAGTTTTAATTCTGCTCGTTTTAAAAGGGAATAAAAAGATTCAGAGTTTGCACCATTTGGACATAAAGTGAATATAAAACATAGCCCGAGAAATATTGAGGTAAGAAATCTTTTTGAATATTTAAGTTCATTAGGTGAACCAAGATGATGTATGGTTCAAGCAGTTTGAAGTAAAGCTAGGATCTAGAGGCAAGCATACTACGATATTTCGCAGAAGTATTTAAACGTTTAGCTGAAGAAGCAAAACCCGGCGTATAACAAAAAAGTCCTACGGAGAAACGGGACATGAAATTTCGTGGCGATATTATTTGATTAACTGACCTGTTTACCGAACACTTTAAGCGTTACTATATCAGCAGCTCCTGCTATATAAGGCAAAATACTTAGTAATTATCAGACAGCCACTTTAGTTGAATCAGTAAATATTATTAAACCATTAAAACATAGTAACGATGGCGCGTTAACCAATAGCGTAATGGAAGTTAGTATTATTGGTGGGACATATTTTTCCGACAAGTCCGAATACTGCTTAATCGATATTACGAATGGACTCATGTACAGCATTCCAGATATTCAATATTAAACACCTAAAAGCGTACAAATCGCACCCTGGATTTTACATAGAAGCATTTTTTTCATTGAATTATCGAATGCTAAACTTCCCTATGCTTTGAATTCATGCTTAATCTACTAATTTAGAATCAGACCAGATCGACGAGCAAAGTTCACTAAAATGTCTTCAAGCAATTTTGCAAATATCAAATCATGATAATTTGATCGATAAATAATGCCTACGTTTCTTGCTGCTGCCTGTTCAGTTATTGGTATATAAGAAATATTTTTACTTTTTGTAATTGCGAGCTTTGGTATTAATGTTACACCTTCATTTATAGAAATCATGCTGCGTAAGGTTTCTATACTTGTAGCTGAGTAGTCTGTGTCTTGAGTAAATTTAGTTAAGTTGCAAATAGAGAGTGATTGATTTCTAAGGCAATGCCCTTCGCCTAGTAAAAGTAGCTTTTCATTTTTAATATCATTAATAGAAACCGATCTTTTGCATGATAGTTTTTGCTGTTTGTTAACCGCAAGAAAGAATGGTTCTTTAAATATAGATACTTCTTCGATGGTGTTTTCGTTAATTGGAGTGCTAACAATTGCAATATCAATTAATCCATCTTTAATCTGGCGAATTATTTCTTTGGTTTGTAATTCATAGATTAATAATTTTTTCTTTGTGCTTTGTTTTGATAAATCTTTGTCTATTTTTGGTAATAAATAAGGGGCAAGGGTAGGAATGATACCAAGTTTGACTTGAGATTTTGCATCAGAGTTTTTTCCCTTCGATTCAAGGTCGGTCGCAAGTTTAATAATTTGTCTTGCAATCGGCAGCACCTCTTCTCCAAACGCAGTTAGTGTAATCCCATTTGAAAGTCTGTTAACCAATTGGGCTCCAAGAGTCAGTTCTAGTTTTTTAAACTGCATGCTTAGTGTTGGTTGAGATACATGCACTGAGTATGCTGCTTTTGCGAAATGTTTTTGATCTGCAATAGCAACAAAATACTCTAGTTCTCTTATGCCGAAATCCATACCTATAAGCTTATGGTCGAAGGGGGTGACTAGCAATAGATAGAATTTATTAATATAATAGATCTAATAGATTTTACATATTTATCATTTGTGCTTAAGTTTGCAACTATTCAGCTTGCTTTGTTCTACATAAAAGGAAATTTACGATGGATGATTCTACACAAAATGTGATCTCAAAGTGCCCAGTTATGGGAACGATAAACAGACACACTCAAGCTGGGGCATTCTCAAATTCAGATTGGTGGCCAGAGCAATTAAATTTAAAGATTCTTAATCAAAATTCCCCTTTGGTTAGTCCAATGGATGATGATTTTAACTATGCCGAAGAATTTAAAAAGTTAGATCTCCAGTCAGTTAAAAATGATCTTTTTAATCTCATGACAGATTCTCAAACTTGGTGGCCTGCTGACTATGGTCACTACGGAGCTTTTTTCATTCGTATGGCATGGCACAGTGCTGGTACATATAGAATCACGGACGGAAGAGGTGGAGCAGGTAACGGCACATTAAGATTTGCTCCTCTTGGAAGTTGGCCAGATAACGCAAACTTAGATAAAGCACGTAGATTGCTTTGGCCAATCAAGAAAAAATATGGAAAAAAAATCTCATGGGCTGATTTAATGGTGCTGACAGGAAACTGTGCTCTTGAATCGATGGGTTTTAAAACATGGGGCTTTGCTGGTGGAAGAGTAGATGTTTGGGAGCCAGAAGGAGATATTTACTGGGGCCCAGAAATAGAATGGCTAGGTGATAAAAGGTACTCGGGCGATAGAGAACTTGAGACTCCTCTTGCAGCAGTCCAGATGGGATTGATTTATGTAAACCCAGAAGGTCCAAACGGAAAGCCTGATCCAAAAGCTGCGGCAAGAGATATAAGGGAAACATTTGCTCGAATGGCAATGAACGATGAAGAAACTGTTGCATTGATTGCAGGTGGGCATACATTCGGTAAATGCCATGGTGCTGCAGATGCAAGTAAATTTGTAGGACGTGAGCCAGAGGCTGCTCCAATCGAACAACAAGGGCTTGGTTGGAAAAATTCATTTGAGTCAGGTTTTGGAGTTCATACTATAACTAGTGGCATTGAAGGTGCATGGACTAAAAATCCAACTCAATGGGATAACAATTATTTTGAAAATCTTTTTGATTATAATTGGGAGTTAATTAAAGGGCCTGGTGGTGCTTGGCAGTGGACTCCAAAAGAAGATAGTGCAAAAAATACTGTGCCTGATGCACATGACTCATCTAAGCGTCATGCTCCTATGATGTTAACGACGGATTTAGCTTTGAAAGAAGATCCGGCCTATGAAAAAATTTCTAGAAAATTTTATCAGCAGCCAGATGCATTTGCTGATGCATTTGCAAAAGCTTGGTATAAATTAACTCATAGAGACATGGGTCCTCGTTCGAGATACTTAGGTACTCTTGTTCCTGAAACTGAATTGATTTTCGAAGACCCTCTTCCAAAAGTTAATCACAAATTAATAGGTGATAAAGAAATAGAAGAGTTGAAAAATAAAATAAATTCTTACGGCTTAAGTATTTCTCAGCTAGTTTCAACTGCGTGGGCTAGCGCGTCTACATTCAGAGGAACTGATAAAAGAGGAGGCGCAAATGGGGCAAGGATTAGATTAGCTCCTCAGAAAAGTTGGGAGGTTAATCAACCAGAAGAGCTGAGTAAGGTTCTGAACGTTTTTGAAAAAATTCAAAGTGAATTTAACTCTTCAAGAAACGATGGGATAAAAGTATCAATTGCGGATTTGCTTGTTTTAGCTGGTGGTGTTGCAGTAGAACAAGCGGCACAAAAAGCTGGCGTTTCTGTTAAAGTTCCATTTATGGCAGGAAGAGTTGATGCGCTGCAAGATCAGACCGATGTCGATTCGTTTTCAGTATTAGAGCCAAAAGCAGATGGATTTAGAAACTTTGCTTCAAGAGATGTAAAAATCCCGACTGAAGAATTGCTTATCGAAAAAGCATGCTTACTGAAATTAACTGCCCCTGAGATGACTGTGCTTGTAGGCGGTTTAAGGGTTTTAAATGCAAATTATGGCAAGTCTGATCTTGGAGTCTTTACTCATAAGCCTGAGACATTAACAAATGATTTTTTTGTTAATCTTTTAGATATGGATGTTCAGTGGAAGCCGTCTGCTATGTGTAAGCATTTTTATGAAGGAACTTCTGCTTTGTCTGGTCAGAAAAAATGGAATGCATCTGGTGTAGATTTAGTGTTTGGTTCTAATTCAGTGTTAAGATCTATTTGCGAAGTTTATGCATCTGATGATGCAAAAGAAAAATTCGTTAAAGATTTTGTAGCCGCTTGGGTTAAAGTCATGAACGCTGATAGATTTGATCTGAAGTGAATCTTTAATCTGACCCAAGAAGAGTGGAGTGCCTCGCATTTGTAATGAATAATGCGTCGCAGCAGTCTCGCCCGCTAAATGTATTGAAAGATTAGACGTTCTGTTTGTGTTACGATCTTGGCGTTGAGCCGTCGTACCCACAGGAAGAATTGAATGGATAGTCTTTTTTGAAAAACCACGACCTGCAGAAGATATTTCTGATATAGACTTAGCTTTTCCAGCAAGAGCCTTAGAATTTATGCCAGACTGGAAAGTCATACCTGATGACTTTAAGGGAAGTGGGACTGAAGAGACTCGTGCCTATATAGATTATGTTCATAGATGGTGTTTTGGTCTTTTAGGCGAAGACGAGCCTCTATTTGCGCGTGAAGGGATAAACGCTCAAGAGGCTG
>JBILLA010000157.1:0-6323 GCA_044376365.1 Bdellovibrionota bacterium
TTTGAGTGGTCAGTTTGCCTCGTCCACCGCATGGGTAGCTTTGGCAATAAACGGCGAGTGTTATTCAGTTAGGTGAATCTACTGTCTGCGAGCATGATGCTCGCCTCCCTACACAATGATAATGAGTAAACCTTTGTCGATTAGGACATCCTTCTACCCAAGCATTTGTGTTGGCTGCGAGGGTACTGCAGGCAATTGCAAGAAGCTAGTAGGAGAGTGGGGAGGGTGATAATAGAATAAAAGCCGATGTAAGTCATTGTTTTTATTGATTTTAATAGATTCGGGGAAGTTCTTGGTTCTTAATCATTTAGAAGAGACCTAAGGTCCAAATGATAAAAGAAAGTCTGCAAAGTTACTGCAATGATTGAGGCTGTCTGCTTACGGATAAAAGTCCTTTTGGCAGTTCGCTAGGAGGGATAGAATAAGAGACTCGACATGAATTTAGTTGATCTACCATCTGCTCCTTCCCTTAACTGTAATCTTGTAGGCAGCGAGTTTCTTCCATCAAGCACTGGGCGCACTAAAGATATCATTAGTCCCTATACGGGTGCCGTCGTATCCAGGGTGGTGATGTCATCAGCTGACGATCTTGAGCAGGTTGTTGCAGCAGCACGCAAAGCATTTCCGCAGTGGCGAGATCGTTCTTTAAAGGATCGAACACAGATTATGTTTCGATTCCGCGAGTTGATGCTGCGAGACATTGATAGCCTTGCACACATAGCCGCAAGTGAATCCGGCAAAACTGTTGCTGAAGCAAAAGCTGGAATTCTTAAAGGTATTGAAGTGATGGAGTTCGCGCTGAGTCTGCAAAACATGGATTCAGGTGGACGGATGGAAGTAAGTCGAGGTGTGTGGTGTCACTACAAGCGAGAACCGCTAGGTATCGTTGCAGGAGTTGTCCCATTTAATTTTCCAGCGATGGTGCCACTGTGGATGTTTCCAATCGCTGTGACATTAGGGAATTGTTTTATCATGAAGCCATCAGAGAAAGTGCCATCAACGATGTCACGAATGGCGGCATTGATGCTTGAAGCTGGTTTCCCTCATGGTGTTTTTTCAGTCATTAATGGTGATCGCGAAATTGTTGAAGCGCTTACGGATCATTCAGATGTGAAAGCAATTGGCTTTGTTGGATCTACTCCGGCAGCACGTTCCGTTTATATGCGGGCATCTGAGCATGGTAAACGTGCTCTTTGCCTTGGTGGTGCAAAGAATCACCTTATTGTTGTCCCCGATGCTGATGAAAGTATAACTGTACAGGGAGTCATTGATTCATTTACAGGATGTGCAGGACAGCGCTGTATGGCAGCAAGTATTATGGTTGCTGTTGGCGATGTTGATCACCTCATTCGAAAAATTGTTGCTGAAGCTTCCGCACGAACCATAGGCACTTCTATGGGAGCAATCATTGATGCTCATGCGCATGCACGAATCTGTGCAGAGATTGCACGAGCAAAAGAAGAGGGGGCAACACTGCTCCTTGATGGAAGAGGCGTAACACCACCGCCTGGCTATGAGGGAGGTTATTGGTTAGGACCAACCATCATTGATAATGCAAAACCACAGATGGCATGTGCATGTCATGAAATTTTTGGACCAGTGCTTACTATTATACGTGTACCAACACTTGGTGATGCGTTGCAACTCGATGCGCTGAGCCCCTACGGTAATGCAACATCTGTTTTTACCACCAGTGGTGCTGTTGCAAGTGCTGTGTGTGAGCAGGCAACCTCTGGCATGGTGGGAGTAAACGTTGGTGTGCCTGTTCCTCGTGAGCCATTTTCATTTGGCGGAACAAAAGATTCTAAGTTTGGACATGGTGATATCACAGGTCCAAGTTCACTCGATTTTTGGACAAATTTAAAAAAGATCACAACCAAGTGGAATGCACAGAGCCAAAACTGGATGAGCTAACCTATGACAGAGACTCGAAAGCGAAAATCAATTGTTCTTACTTCACATCCTGGCGCTGGCGGAGAGAGTCCTGTGCCGATTTCATGGGGAGCAAGTGATCCACAGCAGCGCGGTCCAATCATTGCAACTTTCACTAATCCTGCACATCGCAATGTGATTGGTGCTCACTCTGGTGCGTATTCAATTTATCGTGCGCTTGCGATTGCTGCTGGTACATTGAACCGAGATCATAAACCAGACCTTACCAATACTGCGCCAGCCGAACCAATTGGCCCGTTCCCACAGTGGAGTGATCCAGAAAAGATTGTATCACTCGATCCATGGGGCGCTGTCGTTGCAGAGACATTCCAAGAGTATTTCGCAAAGGGATACGATATACGTCCAACGATTGCAGTAACCAAAGCACATATCAATATGCCAGAGCTCCTAGAAGCGATGCAGAAAGGCAGATTGCAAGCAGATGGAAAAATTTTGGCACCGACGGGCGATTGTATTGTGACAAAAGCTGCGATTGAGCCAGTATGGTTTTTACCTGGTATTGCAAAGCGATTTAATGTTGCGGAAGGGGAATTACGACGTATTCTCTTTGAGCACACAGGCGGGATGTTTCCCGAGCTTGTTACTCGTCCTGATTTAGAAGTATTCCTTCCACCAATTGGTGGTTTAACGCTCTACTTTTTTGGAGATGTTTCTAAAATATCAGATCCATCACAAAAGCTTGCAGTGCGTGTGCATGATGAGTGTAACGGCTCTGATGTGTTTGGGTCGGATATATGTACCTGTCGCCCATACTTGGCTCATGGCATTGAAGTATGTATTCAAACAGCGATGGAGGGCGGTGCAGGTGTGGTCGTCTATAATCGAAAAGAGGGACGAGCACTGGGCGAAGTGACGAAATTCCTTGTGTACAATGCACGTAAAAGACAAGAAGGGGGAGACACTGCTGCGCAGTACTTTGCTCGAACCGAATGTGTTGCGGGACTACAAGATAGTCGCTTCCAAGAATTAATGCCTGATGTACTGCACTGGCTTGGTATTACCAAGATCGATAAGTTTGTTTCGATGAGCAATATGAAACATGACGCGTTGGTTGCAGCAGGAATAGAAATTAAAGAGCGTGTTTCGATTCCCGATGAACTTATTCCAAAAGATGCACAGGTTGAAATGGATGCAAAAAAAGCTGCGGGGTATTTTTCTACGAAGCCTGCACCAACGCTTGCAGAGCTTGAGCAAACAAAGGGCAGAGACCTGACGAGTTAAGCATGTTTGATCCTGTTGCATACGTTCGAGATCCTCACACTATTCGAGCACGGTGTCGTATGCTCTATGAGCTTGGTCTGACAGGAGGGCTTGAAGCATTCCATGTCTATCCAGAGCATCTTTCACGTGCAGTTGATTATGTTGTGCGTGAGATACATCTCAATTATCCAACACTCGATATACCGTATCATTCTCGCTGGCGTCACTTTGAAGCAGGAGGTGTTGATAGACTTGCATCACTTCGAACAACATGGCAACAGCTCACACCAGAAGAAGCTGGCTATCAAAAGTTCACCCTTGCAATTGTCAGTGTGCTACTTGATGCAGGAGCTGGAGCGGCATGGCAGTACGTTGAACCAACGACTGGTGTGACTTATGCACGTTCTGAAGGATTAGCTGTTGCAACAGTGCATATGTTCGCACGTGGTATGTTTGATGATCTGGCAGCAGTAACAGAGTCACTTTTAGCTGAAGGCTTTCAAGTTCGCGACGATAATCCCCTTGTTGGTCTCGCTGGTCGTGCACGTCTGATTCAAACCTTAGCAGGAGGCATGCATCCAGGTGCACTCTTTGCTCGGTGTGCTTCACGTGCTGTTGGTAAGACGATACAAGCTACTGCAATTTTAGATGAAGTCTTAACCAATTTATCACACATCTGGCCTGGTCGTATCGTCATGCATGGGCAGAACCTTGGTGATGTTTGGCGTCATCCCTCCATTCAGACTGCGGATGAAACGACACAACTTGTACCGTTCCATAAATTATCACAGTGGCTTACCTACTCACTCATGGAGCCCCTTGAAGAGGCAGGCTATACCATTAGTGATGTTGATATGCTGACAGGGCTTCCAGAGTATCGAAATGGTGGACTCTTTCTTGATACTGGTGTGCTTGCGCTCAAAGATCCAAAGCAATTCAACGAAACTCATGATGTTTCATCACACCTTGTCATTGAGTGGCGAGCATTAACTGTTGTGCTTCTTGATCTTGTTGCCGATCACGTTCGCACAAGTCTTGGTGTAACAGCAGAGTCATTTCCTCTTGCCCGCGTTCTACAGGGGGGTACCTGGAGTGCGGGCAGACGCATTGCTGCAGAGATGCGACCTGGTGGAACACCACCTCTTTCGATCAAAAGTGATGGGACTGTTTTTTAGTAGTATGAAGTATAGGTATGACAGGAGTATGAATCATGGAACAAAAGATTGTTAAAGTTATCGATCATCCTCTTGTACAGCATAAGCTCACCCTTATGCGAAACAAGCAGACATCATCGGCGCAGTTTCGAACATTACTCAAAGAAATAAGTATTCTTCTTGCGTATGAAGTCACTCGAGACCTTCCCCTTGAAATGGTCGACATCGAAACACCGATTACTTCAATGAAGGCGCCAATGATTGGTGGAAAGAAACTAGTGCTTGTTTCCATTTTACGTGCTGGTAATGGAATACTCGATGGCATGCTTGAGCTTATCCCCTCAGCGCGTATAGGACATATTGGTATTTATCGCGATCCGAAAACGATGACCCCAGTTGAGTACTATTTCAAGATGCCCGTTGCCGTTGAGGGTCGAGATATCATCCTTGTTGATCCAATGATTGCGACAGGGAACTCAGCCTGTGCAGCAGTCGCCAGGTTAAGAACACTAAAGCCACGATCGATTCGCTTTGTAAGCCTCATTAGTTGTCCAGAAGGTATTGAGAACTTTCATGAAGAGCACCCTGATGTGCCAGTTTTTACAGCATCGTGTGATGAGCGCTTAAACGAGAAAGGCTTTATCGTTCCAGGACTTGGCGATGCAGGAGATAGACTCTTTGGGACGAAGGAGGGGTAGGGGCGTGCTACGGAATCGTCACAAAGAAAAACTGATTTGCAGTGTTTTGTCCTCCTGTAAGTTGTGTACCTGCTGCACTTAAGGTCACGCCGTAGGTACCTGGTGTTCCGCCAGAACGTGCCAGACAGCTTTTAAGATCAACTGTAAAGGTGAGTAGATTAGCTGGATCTGTAGAGCGATCTTGCTGTGCATCCACCAGCGGCGTCATCTCTGCGCCTTGATTTGCAAAAGGACTACCACCTTGCCCAAGAGCATTGCTCATTTCGGTCAGATCGGAGCTTGGCGATGAGTAAAAACCCGCACATGTTGCCTGTGCATTGGAAATAACGACGCCATATTTTAAAGCTCCAAAATCATAGTAACCAGTTTCACTTGCGTGCGCTGCTTCACGTTGTGGTCGCCAGAAATTTACGGTTAGGAGTCCATCTGCTCCGAGGACTATCGGTTGTCCATTAGAGATGCCATCGATACTACCGCTACTAGGTGAAACAGAGTTGTAGTCGACCTGTGTTGTAACACCATTTGCTGTGTACTCTTTTAACGCTGGCACAGAGACAAAGTAGGGCGGAAGGGTAAAGGTACGTGAGGTAACCTCTCTGGTGCCTGATGTTAACACAACACGATACATATCACCTGGGCGAAAAACACCTCTGCCAACGCGGGGCTGCATCGAGAGCACCAACACTTTATCACCATTCATATTGATTTGTTCAAGCCGAGGAAAGCCTTGCGCATTGAGTAAGCTACTCATTGGTGCACGATATTCATTTGAGCTTTCAGAGACACCACTTGAATAGCCAAGCGGTGTATTTCTTCGACAATAAGTTAATGCATCGCTGCACACAATATAGCCACCATCGACAGTTGAGCTCTGTGGAAGTGAGATAAAGAACGTTGAGGCAAAAACGTTTTCGCCACTTACGACTGCATCAATCACCTCTGCAGACAAGCCGTCACGAACATGTGCATTGAGTGTTTTACGAAAATCGAAATTAATACTAACGTAAGGCGTATCGGATCCTGCGGAAGCAGGATCTGCAGAATCAAGAATGCCGTTGTTATTATCATCTGCATCGACTGAGTTCACAATTCCATCTGCATCAGAGTCTTGACCAGGATTTGCACGGATTGATACGTAGTTGGTCATTAGGCTTCGTGCTGAGGTTACTTTCATACCAAGAGTACCAGCGCCTCGGGGTTTTCCCTTCGCGTCAGCTTTTACTGATGGTTTTGTATACGCTGTAGCGTCAAAATTTGATGGAACAATTGCATAGCCAGTTTTTAATGCGACTGTGCGAAGATCGATAATATTTTTCTT
>JBILLA010000158.1:0-6297 GCA_044376365.1 Bdellovibrionota bacterium
CCATTATAGAGCTCATCTTTTATCCGCTCATAGATAATGACGTTCGAGTCAACGGCAACCCCGACAGTAAGTGCAAGCGCTGCAAGACCTGGAAGGGTCATTGTTGCACCAAAGGCAGAAAGAATTGAGATGATCAGAATAAGATTGAGGAGCAGCGATATAACCGCTACGACACCGGACTTTTTGTAATAGAACATCATAAAGAGTGCGACCATCAGGAAGCCTGCCACGATTGCAGTGATTCCTTTCTTAATAGATTCAGCTCCGAGTGATGGGCCAACTGTACGCTCTTCCATAACTTTGAGTGGAGCTGGTAGCGCACCAGCACGAAGCACGACAGCTAGCTGCTTTGCTTCTTCAACGGTAAAGCCGCCAGAGATGCTTGCCTGACCGCCACTAATAGGCTCATTGATGTTGGGTGATGAGTAAAGAACGTTATCGAGGATAATTGCAAGCTGTCTGCCAACGTTTTCGGCAGTGATCTTTCTAAAGGTGCGAGCACCCTCAGAGGTCATTGTCAGTGAGACAGAGACGCCCTGCTCGAATGCAACACGTGCAACTGCGACATCTTGGCCAGTCATTAGAGGCTGATCTTCAACAAGCACGGTCGCTCCTGCTTTATCTTTAATGGGCACTGTTCCTTCAGAAGAACCAGGAATCGGAATGAGACGAAATTCAAGTTTTGCAACGTTCCCGACAACTTTTTTCACCGATGCAACATCGCTCACACCAGGCATCTGGAGAAGGATGCGATTTGTTCCGACACGTTGAATGAGAGGCTCAGCAACGCCAAATTGGTCGACACGATTTCGAAGTGTCTCAACCGCATGTGATACGCTTTCAGTGGCAACAACCTGCGCGTCTTTATCACTGATGGTATAGATAAGCTTTGCCTTTGTACCATCAGGGATTTTATCGAAGAACTGAAGATCTTTGTGACCTTCCAAAAGCTTTGCTTTCCCTCGCTCAGCAGTTTGATCGTTAAGGAATGTAAGCTCAAGCTTGCGAGACTCAGGTACTTTGACAGCAGTGAGTGCAATTTTAGCATCACGAAGTTCTGCTCGGATTGAGTTTGCCGTAGCTTGCATTTTCGCACGAACAGCCTCTTCTTGTTGCACTTCATACACGATGTGGACACCACCTGAAAGATCAAGTCCAAGTGAGAGTGGCTTGCTGAGCCACTGAATATCTTTAAACGAAGGTTTAAAGAATGTTGGCATCAAGAATACGAATGCAAGGACAACGGATCCTAGCAAAACAAAAGCTCTTGTTTTTACAGTACTCACAGCAGTTAATCTCCTACTTTGTCTCTTCTATTTTCACAATTGAAGTTGGGGTGAACTTCACTTTTACATTAGAAGCAATTTCAAGGGTTATCACATCAGCAGCAATCGCAGCGACACGACCAATCATGCCAGATGATGTTGATACAGCTTCTCCGACTTTGAGATTTTTAATCAGCTCAGCGTGTTGAGCTTCCTTCTGCTTTTGCGGCTTGATAATAAAAAAGTGAAAGACCACAAAGACAATGAGGAACATCGGTGCCATTTTACTGAGCACTTCACTAAATCCTGGTTGCGCTGGTGCCGCGGCAGCCTGCGCACAAGCACGCTGAGCGGCTGTATCGAGCAGCAAGATGAGGGCAGTCAGAAAACTAAAGATGCAAAGGGAACGCTCACGAGTGAAGCGTAAAGATTGGGTAACATATCGTAATTTCACGGCTTGTTTTATACCGTGATATTGCTTTTGGAGCAATGTATTGTGCTTGCCCAGGTCGCTTTTATTCGCTGGTAGAGCTCCTCAAAGGTGCCTGCTTTGATGGCTGCCCGTACATCCCGCATGAGTTGCAGGTAGTGATAGATATTGTGGGCAGAGAGCATCTGTGGGCCAAGCATTTCATCGACTTTAAAGAGGTGGTGAAGGTAGGCCTTAGAGTAGTTACGGCATGCCACGCAGTGGCAAGTTGGATCGAGGGGGGTGTCATCGAGGGCAAATTTTGTATTGCGTATATTAATGAACGGCTCTTCCCCACGAATAAATGCGCGTCCAAATCTGCCAGATCGTGTTGGCATCACGCAGTCAAAGATATCAACACCAAACTTCACTGCCGTGACGATATCCTCAGGGGTACCGACACCCATGAGGTAGCGCACTTTGTTGGCAGGTAGCTGTGATGGATGGTAGGAAAGCACATCGTACATGACCTCTTTAGGCTCTCCGACACTGAGGCCCCCGATTGCCATACCATTAAATGGCATCTCTGAGAGTATTTGCGCACTCTCTGTTCGAAGGGATCGATGTCCTCCGCCCTGGGTTATTCCAAAAAGCTGAGTTTTATCGGGATGCGCTCGTGCCGCAAGGCAGCGGGCTGCCCAACGGTGTGTCATATCAAGTGACCGTTTTAGATCTTCAATTGGCTGACCTGGTGAAGGACATTCATCGAGCACCATTGCAATGTCGACACCAAGTGTCTCTTGAATCCACACTGCTTTTTCAGGAGAGAGAAATTGCTTTGAGCCATCTAGATGTGATTGAAACTCCACCCCTTCTTCTGAAAGCTTACGCATGCCTTTCAATGAAAAGACCTGATAGCCACCGCTGTCGCTTAAGATTGGACCGTGCCAACCAGAAAATTTTTGTATGCCGCCAAGTTTTTGAATTCGCTCAGGCCCTGGTCGCAGCCAAAGGTGATAGGTGTTTACGAGGGTAATTTGAGCTCCGGATTCACGTAGTCGCTCAACATCAATTCCCTTTACAGTCGCTTTTGTTCCGACAGGCATAAAGTTTGGAGTCTCGATAAGCCCGTGGGTAGTTTGAAGTGTACCCAGGCGGAGCGATTCTGGTGGTGTGAGCAGGGTAAATGACATAGGACCTCTGCAGTTTGCCCCCAATTGAAATCTTTATCAAATCAATAAATCTAGAGCAGTGAGCACAATTATAAGTTCGCGGTGCTGCAGAATGTTAAGCGGAATATATGCTTAAAGAATAATCATACCGTCTCCGTAGCTTAGGAAACGATAGCCATGACTGAGGGCATGCTCATAGCTCTTTTCTATGCCCTCTCGCCCCATATATGCCTCTACAAGCAGAAGGTGGGTCGTGCGTGGCTGGTGATAGTTGGTAACAAGATGATCGCAGATATGAAATGTGAAACCTGGAGTAATAAACAGGTCTGTTTCATGAAGTGTTTTTGTTGAGCGTGTTTCGGCGGTAGGCAAGCGGGTCATTGATTCGAGTGCTCGAACAACGGTAGTCCCAACTGCGATAATACGGCTGCCAGCCTGTTTCTTTTTATAGAGTCTATCAAGCAGCGAAGGATCGTGTTTAAAGAGTTCGATTCCTGGACGCTCAATAGGTTTGTCATCAGTTTCATCCCAGAGCGGAAGAAAGCTTGCTGCTCCGACATGGAGTGTGACCTCTTCAATCAGAGCTCCAGCTGCAAGCATCTTGTCTTTGAGTGCAGGAGAAAAATGAAGACTTGCAGTTGGAGCTGCAATCGAACCTTCATGTTTGGCAAAGATAGTTTGGTAGTCAATCTTGTCTTGCGCATCGCTTTTACCACCACGTATGTATGGGGGAATTGGCATGTTACCTACTTCGAAGATCTTTTCATCGATAGCGTTAGCGCCCTCTTCTGCCTCAAAGCTTACATGTACTTCTTTTGGGCCAGTACGTTCAGTAATGGTGCCGTACAAACCAGCTCCAAAGGTAATCTTTGTTCCTGGCGAGAATTTTTTCATTGGCTTTCCAAGACAGCGCCACTCTCCATCGCGTATACGTTGTACAAGAAGAAGCTCGACGGTGCTTTCTCTAAGTTTTCCAAAAAGACGTGCCGGAATGACTTTAGAGTTATTAAAAACAAAGACATCACCTGGGCTCGTATAATCTGTGATTTGTGCATACGTTGCATCAGCTATCGCACCTGTTGAACGGTGATAGACCAGCAGTTTTGCAGCCTCAGGAGGATACACGGGTCGCTGTGCGATTAGTTCCTCGGGTAAGGTATAAGAGAAAGGATCAGTTTTTAACAAGTTTCTTAAATGCTTCGAGGAAATCAATTGGTACTGGGAACAGAATAGTAGAATTTTTTTCTGTAGCGATATCTCTGAGAGTCTCAAGGTATCGCAGCTGCAGCGCGGTGCCTTCACGAGACATTATAGCCGCTGCTTGGGTGAGCTTTTCAGCTGCTTGATACTCGCCTTCTGCTTGAATAATTTTTGCACGTTTTTCTCGTTCAGCCTCTGCTTGCTTAGCCATCGCTCGCTGCATTTCTTGTGGCAAGTCAATATGTTTCACTTCAACAACCGTCACCTGCACGCCCCAGGGATCGCTTTGCTTATCAACAATAGTCTGTAAGCGATGGTTGATTTCATCTCTTTTTGAGAGCAGATCGTCCATCTCGAATTCACCACAAACGCTTCGCAATGTTGTTTGCGCAAGTTGTCCTGTCGCATAAAGATAGTTCTCTACTTTCAGAATAGCTTTCGCAGGATCGCTGACGTGAAAATAGAGTACAGCATTTACTTTAATCGAAATATTGTCTCGGGTAATCACATCCTGTGGTGGAATATCCATCGTGATAGTACGAGTATCAACTCGCACTAAACGATAAATGCCTGGAATAATAAATTTCAACCCTGGCCCAAGAAGACCTTGATAGGATCCAAGGCGAAAAAGTACGCCACGTTCATAATCATTGAGCACAAAGAAACAGAAGTTTCCGATGACGGCAATGACAATACTGATACCGATAAGCTGCATTATCATACGATTGATACTCCAATTGGTTTAATGAGTTCCCAGAAAAGTTTTTTCTGCTCAGGGTCTGAAAGAATAGCCTCAACAGATGGCGCATTGTAGAGCTTCTCTGTTTCTTTTGCTTTGACAAGATCTTCCGAGATATCTCCACATACGACAAGATGCGTTGCATGCCGAGAGCGAGTGCCAGACTCAATTGCAAATTGTGACGTTTTTAATTTGAGACCTTTTACAGCCGCATTTGTGAGGAGTTCCTGTGCAGCAGGCGAAAGCGGTGTCGCAGAAAAAAAGACAACAGGAAGTGGCTGTTCAAGGGCTACCTGTTCCAGTTTTGAACGAGGTATTCCGAACGGATACTGCTTCTTAAGTAGCGCTGCCGTGTGTCTCTGTGCCGTAGTCATGCCGACGATTACACCTTCAGTGCCGCATCAAGAATTTTATTTGCAACGCGCCACTTGAATGTCGCAGCGATCTCTTCCTGCTTGCCGTTCTTATTAACTAACCATGCACGGTTTGTATCGAGGTCAAAGGCATCATCTGCCAAATTGCCAACAATAAGGTCGATAGATTTTGATTCAAGTTTGCGACGAAGTTCCGCCATAAGCTCTTCATGCTCACCTGTTTCAACAGCAAAACCAACAAGTGTTGGCTTTTGTTGTGTACCCCGTTTTTTACCAAGCGCAGCCAAGATATCTGGGTTTGCAACCATAGGAATTGAATCAGCAGCAGTTGCTTTTTTAATCTTATGTTCCGCCATATCTGCTGGTCGAAAATCAGCAACAGCAGCAACCATGATGACGAAATCAAAAGGGTCATCTGTACGGAACGCATGCTCAAGTACTGTGTCATGCATCTCTTGAGCTGTCACAACAGGAATCGATTCAATGGAAGTCGGAAGCTCAAGCTGCTTAAGAGGACCATGAATGACAGTGACATCAGCGCCCCTGCAAAACGCTTCGCGAGCTATTGCGGTACCCATCTTTCCAGAGGAACGATTTGAGATAAATCGAACTGGATCAATTGGCTCACGAGTTGGACCAGTTGTTACTAAAACGCGCTTGCCCGCGAGGTCTCCTTTCGTAAGCGCTCTGCGTGTGTGATAGAAGATATCCCAGATGTCGGCAAGTCTTCCTGCACCATTCCATCCACAAGCAAGCGCCCCCTCTTCTGGGTCTACAAACGAGACTCCACGAACACGAAGCTTTAAGATGTTCTCCTGAGTCGCTTCATGTTCATACATGTTGACGTTCATTGCAGGTGCAATTACGAGCGGTGCTTTCGTAGCAAGTGCAGTTGCTAAGATCGGAGAGTCTGCATGCCCAGTGGTAATTTTTGCGATGACATCTGCCGTAGCAGGAGCAATGACAAAGACATCAGCCCAATCAGCAATTTCGATATGCTCTATATTTTCAGCTGAATTTGACTCCCAAAGATCCGTCATAACTGCTTTCCCAGTGACGGATTGGAATGTCAGTGGGGTTACGAATTTCTGAGCTGCCGCAGACATAATCACCCGTACGTCGTATCCACGAGATACAA
>JBILLA010000026.1:0-18953 GCA_044376365.1 Bdellovibrionota bacterium
GATCGGCGTTTTCTTGAATAAGTTTATAGCGCTCACTACTGTCTTTTCCTAAGAGACTCTCAAACATCCCCCGAACAGTCTCTTCGTCGCCAAGGGTTACTCGCAGTAAATTTCTGGTTTTAGGTGAAAGAGTCGTCTCCCACAGGGTCTGTGGGTTCATCTCTCCAAGTCCTTTGAACCGTGTAATATGGATATTAGATTTGTTACCCTTATTTTTCAATAAGGCCACTTTTTCCTCGTCGCTATAGGCCCAGAGGGTCTCTTGGCGTGCCCCAGAGCCAATTCTCATGCGGTAGAGGGGGGGGAGCCCCAGGTAGAGGTGCCCCTTCGCGATGAGGGGGCGCATAAACTTAAAGAAAAACGCCATAAGGAGCGAGGCGATGTGCATCCCGTCGGCATCCGCATCAGTTAAGATAATGACCTTATCGTAGCGCAGCTTATCAAGCCGCATACTCTCGCCGTAGCCACAACCAATGGCAGATACCAAATCGATCAGCTCTTTATTCTCTGAGAGCTTCGTGGATGAAGTTGCAATCGTGTTAACAATTTTACCACGAAGCGGCAGTATTGCTTGAAACTTTCGATCTCGAGCTTGCTTTGCACTTCCTCCTGCCGAGTCTCCCTCAACAATAAAAAGCTCACTCTTTGAAGATTGATTAGACGAGCAGTCAGCAAGTTTGCCAGGTAAATTTAAACGGTGCGACACCCCGACTTTTCGAGACACGCTCTGCGAAGCAGAACGAGCAGCCGCGCGCGCTTTTGCTGCAAGCATGATGCGCTCAACTAGGGTAGCTGCAAGTTTAGGATTTGAATTCAGGGTATTTTCAAAAGTTTTGATAAGCGCATCGACAGGAGCCGTTACTTCGGGATTGTTAAGCTTATCTTTTGTTTGCCCTTGAAACTGCAACTGACTCACTGATCCAGGAACATTGACCGACAGAACAACGACAAGCCCTTCTCGCATATCTTCGCCAGTTAGCTTCATACCCTTTGGCAAGAGGTTGTGCACACCAATATAGTTCCGCAGTGCTTTGCCTAATCCAGACCGAAATCCATCTTCATGACTTCCGCCCTCTGCAGTGTGAATACCGTTAACGTACGAATATGATTTTTCAGCAGTACCTTCAGTCCAACAAAAAGCTGCTTCTACTTTAATACCTTCGGCACGCTCAAGATAAAATACTTCGCCACCGACTGAAGTCAGATTATCTTCCTCGAGTAAGTTTTTTACATATGACAGCACGCCATCGGCAAAGCAAAACTCATGCTTCTGATTGTTCACATCATCTTTAAAGGTGAGCTTGAGTCCCTTATTGAGGAATGCTTTCTCTTTGATGATTTTTTCAATGAGCTTCGGATTAAACTGCGTTTTTCTAAAAATCTCAGGGTCAGGCGTGAAGGTAACTTTTGTACCAGTCTTTTTCGTCGCAGCTCCCTTCTGAAGCTTGGTAACTGTTTTACCCTGACGATAGGTTTGACTCCACTCAGCACCGTCACGACACACCTGAACCGTCAGCTCTTTTGAGAGCGCATTCACCACAGAAGCACCAACACCATGGAGCCCCCCTGCAGACACATAGTTTGTATCAGAGAATTTTCCACCTGCATGAAGCGTGGTCATAATAAGCTCTACTGCTGGCTTCTTAAACTTTGGATGCGTATCAACAGGAATACCCCGTCCATTATCCTCAACGGTAATCGTCTCTCCGTCTTTATGAAGCATCACTGACACAAGGCTTGCATGCCCGTTCATCGCTTCATCAATCGAGTTATCGAGAATCTCTTTAATTAAGTGATGCAGACCTCCTGGCCCCTCGGTGCCTCCGATGTACATCCCAGGACGCTTTCGCACTGGTTCTAAGCCTTCAAGGACTTCGATATTTTCTGCTTTATAACTACGCGACATATGCTTCTTTAACTTAATTTATTTTTTCTCAACAGCAACGAGCACAACCTTGGATGCAATTTTATTTCCTTTCAGCGCACGATGTCCTCGTACTATATCCTTATGAGGAATGTCTTTCGTTCGTCCACTATCGTTCGTTGCGATAAAGTCGGCTTTACCATTGTGGCTGATTGCTGCAATCACTTCATCATCACTGCGAATACCCATCAACTGGACTCCAACAGCAGCACCCTCACGCTTTGCAATCTCAGAAGAAGGAATAGAGAGAGCTGATGCATCCTTGGTAAACATTGCAAGCTCTTTCTGAAAGAAACAAACTGCAACGAGGCGATCATCACCTTTAATGTTCATGACGCGCTTACCAGATTTTTTCAGTCCAACTATGCCATCAATGATCGCGCCAAATCCAAGCCCCCGCTTTGAAACAAGGATGAGCTCAGCTTTCTCTGGTATGAAATATGGATAAGCAACAGTCGCATCAGTGTCTTTTGATGCAGCAGCTCGAATGCCAAAACTTTCAACAATAGACTCTCCGTCTTTCATCTTTAAGATTTTCTGAATTGGATTGCCGTATCCTGAAGATGACGGAAAGTCAGATACTTTGATTGAGTATACCGTGCCTAAGTTAGTAAAGAACGCAACAGTATCACGGGTCGATAATGGATGTGCGCGAAGGATCTTATCCCCTTCTCTTACCCGCGTGCCGTTTAGTTCATTATTTTGGCGAATACGTTTAATCCAACCATCAGCAGTGACAATGGCGTACACATCTTCTTCAACAACATACTGAGACTCATCAAATTCAATCTCTATGTCGTCCTTAATAATTTGGCTCTTTCTCTTGTCTCCATACTTCTCACCAAGCTTCTCAAACTCTTGCTTCACAATTGTGAGGATAGCCCGCGAGCTTGAAAGAATTTTATCAATCTCTTTCACACGCGCATGTTTTTCTTTGAGCTCAGAACGTATCTCATCAATATTCGTCTTTGAAAGTTGATACACACGCAGATCGACGATGGCAAAGCTTTGAATTTCAGTCAGCTTAAACCGAGCAGCAAGCTTCGTTGCAGCGTCGGTGCGTCCTTCACTCTTACGGATGATTTTTAATGCTTCATCAAGCGCATCAAAGATCTTTACCAAACCTTCAAGAATATGAATACGCGCAAGGAGGTTCTTGCGCTCATAGGTCAAGCGTCGGGTCACGACTTCTTGACGGAAATTAATGAAGTGCTGCAAACATTGCTTAATAGAAACAAGTTCAGGACGAGTACGATCAGAGTCTTTCCCTGTTGGTACCAACACCGTCAGATTCATAGCAAATGTTGTATCGAGCACTGTATTTTTAAACAGGTATGCCATGGCAAGCTCTGGATCAGCGCCAGGTGAGAGCTCAAGCACAACACGAATATCATCGGTTGATTCATCGCGAACGTCTTGCAGCTGAGGAAGCTTCTTATCAATGATAAGATTTGCAATTTTCTCAACCAATTGCGCCTTATTCACTGCGTAGGGAATGGAATTGATAATAATTGCTTTCTTGCCACGCTCAAGATCTTCTAAGACATACGTACCGCGCATACGCACAGAGCCTCGTCCTGTCTCATACATCTCATCGAGCTCTTTCTTTGAGTTCAAAATCGCGCAGCCTGTTGGGAAATCTGGGCCTTTAATTTGCGTTACAACTTTTGCATTGGAAGCATCCGGCTCATCGCAAAGCAGCAGTAAGCCTTTGACGATATCCTTAAAATTATGAGGCGGTATACTGGTCGCCATACCAACTGCAATACCAGAAGCTCCATTAATCAGTAAGTTTGGTACTCGGCTTGGAAACACAATCGGTTCAACAGCAGTGCCATCAAAGTTATCGCGGAATGAAACCGTCTCTTCATCAATTTCACCAAGTACTTCAATCGCAAGCTCAGTAAGTTTTGCTTCGGTGTATCGATACGCTGCAGCACTGTCACCATCAAGTGAACCAAAGTTACCCTGACCATCAACAAGCGGATAGCGCAGCGAAAAATCTTGCGCCATACGAACCATCGCCTCATAGCACGCACTATCACCATGTGGGTGGTAATTACCAAGAACTTCACCGACGATTTTGGCAGATTTTTTATGGCTAGAACCTGGCTTCAAGTGCAGGTTCTTAAACATGGCAAACAGAATCCGTCGCTGCACGGGCTTTAAACCATCCCTAACATCAGGGAGCGCACGACCAGAGACAACACTGAGCGCGTAGGTTAAATATCGGTCACGAGATTCGCTAAGGATTGAAGAGTCTATTACTGCCATAAGGGTACTCATAAGAACTTGTTGTTATTTCAACAAGTTAGGTATTTTCTGGTCTACACCAACATGAATTCGCCCCCAATTCTAATCAAGAATGCGAGTTCGGTCGACTATCTCATTTTAGAGGAACTAGAAGGCCTCAAAACTCCGATAAGGGGGTAAAGCGAGTTTATCATGTCATCCGTACCAATAAATTCTTTCGAAGCAATCTCGATGGTCTTTAACTTAGAGGTTCGTTCTATCAATGGCGAACGAATCTCGAAGGACGAACTCATCAAAGCAATCGAGCACGACGTTGCTCACTACCTTCCCGTCAGCAAAACAGCTCTCTTTAAACATGTCTCTGGAAACCCTGAATTTACGCGCACTGACTTTACGCACCTTGCAACGATCCTGCAGCATGGAGTGATTCGCGCGTTCGATATTTCACATGATGCAGCGCTCTCGTATGCACACGCTGCAATTATTTGTGGCAGCGAAGCAAGTAAACTATAAAGCTCGTTACGATGACTATTCAATTTTCACATACGACGTGCCCCTCTGGGTTGCTTCAGGATCTGGTCAAGCTTTCTGATCTCCAAAGCTCTTTTGCTGGACGTTGTGGCGATGATGGCTTGATTATCGAGACACCGAAACAGATCGCTGAGAATGTCGTTTGTAAGGTACTGAAGCCTCATGTCGAACATACATTCGATTGGGAACTGATTGAAAAAAAAGTTGCACCACTCATCGGTGTTCCTTTGGTGCGAATGACTTGTGACTTTGGCACATACGGTACACGGACAGTGATTGCATCTGAGCGCCTTATTCCGATGCCAGATGTTATGGAACGAGTACTCAAAGAAGCGCACGATACAGATTATGCTTATGATGCGATTCATGAACTCTTTCGCATGAAAGCACATGCAACGCTACTGCTCTTTGAAAAGGAACAGCTACTCTGTGATCACGACCCGTCAAACTTTGGCTTCGATCCCATCAGCAACAGCGTAGTCTTTTTGATTACGGTCACCTCATCTCTCGCAGTGCTCCTGATGTCCCTATAGACAACAAAGATCTGCTCAGTACAGCGCTACGAAATACAGGACTAACACAGCGCTATCTCTTACTAAAACAGATAGATCTCTTTCGCATAGACGCTCTTACACAGCCGCCTGAGTCCGTAATTGATATAGACAAGCTCAAATTACAACTGTTCGAAGGCATTCGAAACCTTTGGAAATCGTATGAAGCTGCTATGAATCATAGTATGGGAACAGAAGACGCCCAGAGCATTGGAGTGCTGGGTGAGTTCAACTATCAGGAACGTCTAAAAAAACTTCACGCAAATCTTCTGCCGCATATGAACACCTTACATGACACGCTCTTGCAGCAAGTGAGGCAGGAAAAGATCTAAGGATCTTTTTGGTCACTACTTCTGGTATAGAACACCTTGCTGCACCATTTGCGAAAAAAGAGTTCTATGCGTTGCCTGAGGTATTCCTTGCGCCGACACATTCTGCCCAAGAGAACGAATATTCTGTTCAAGCTGCAATGCATGCCACGGTGGGATCAGGACATCGTCGAGCCCATAGAAGATCTTAATATCTGGCGTGCCCATAAGCTTATGCAGCAGCGCTTCATTTGAATAATGTGGCCACACCATATCAACCAACCATGGATACTGATAGAAATTACGATCCACAGAGGGAAAATCAACAAACGGTGCAACAAGAATCAGTTTTGCAATTGGCAGCTGCGTGGCTGCATAGAGTGCTGGGTATGTTCCAAATGAGATACCGAACACAAACCTCTTTGACTCTGGCACGTGTGCTGCAAGCTTCATCACTGCCGTAATGTCTTTTTCAATACCTGCTTGTGTTGGAAACCCACTACTTCCACCAAAGCCTCGATAATCAAATGAAAGAACAGAAAAACCATGCTGAAAAAAATAATCAGACAAACCAACTTGGTAGCGCACATCACCATCATCACCACCACACAGCACCACCAGCGGTGCATCAGGATGTGCTTGCTGCCGCTGCCAGACACGCAGATTCACTCCATCATCTGTTATCACACGAAGCTCTTGAGTACCTGGTGGCGGGCTTGAGCGTTCTTTTGCAATCAAAGTGCGCCATGCACCAGGATAAAGGTAGCGATGCACATCAATAAAAAGCAGCAATACAAGCACAATGCACAACGCACAGCTCAGCCGTACAGTGTTACGGCTGACTAATCGCTTCAAAAAGTGCTTCGGCATAAATTTGATGTCCCTTGGCATTCGGATGAGGATCCTTTGGATTAAGGCTAAGCTCTTTGCATCGTTCTTAAGGAGTGACAATTCCACGTTCTGCAAAATAACGCTCAACCGCTGCTTTAACACCAACCAATTTTGCACCAGTGCGCTTGGCAACTTGACGCAAAAGAGAGTACTGCCCATCTTTAAGCGAACCAAAAACAATATATAAAGGCACCTGTTTTGACTGCGCCCAGGAACCAATACGAGTCAGTGCAGTGCTCACTGCTTTTGGTCCTACCATGTACGCATATTCTTGCATGACAGCTTTTTTTGTTTCAGCAGGCAGCGATCCAAACCCAGTCGACAGATTTGGATTCACAACTTTCTTGGATGTATAAAGCTGCTCACGAATCCATGTTACCAAGAAACTTTTTTGCAGTGTCGTATACGACTCAGGGCGTGTCATGAAGTACGATGAAAGGTCTTCGCCTGAAGTCATCCATGCATAGAGCCGCATACCGCCCTCGACCATCACCAAAGGCACAATGAAACCAAGACACAGCAGCAACACTGCAATAAGTACAGACGAAGGTAACCGATCGCCCTCTTTCCTCATGAGTTGCTTCCTGTCTGTTGGCAACGCATGCCAAGAATCTTAGACTGGCTTATTGATGCTCGTATCGATAGGTGCCCCAAGAAACTGTGGCATCGTTGGGTGTGGCTGCTTGCCACCGTGCTCTTCAATAATAGGTTGATGCGAGCGTTGAATATTTTTCTGAAGGTGCATCAATGCATCAAGCACTGTCTCAGGACGCGGTGGGCAGCCTGGAATATACATATCGACTGGAATAATTTTATCGATACCTGCAACCGTCGTGTAGTTATCGTAGAAACCACCAGATGACGCACACGCACCGAATGCAACAACGTACTTTGGCTCGGCCATCTGCTCATATACTCGAAGCAGTACAGGCGCAAGCTTATGGTTAATCGTTCCAACGACCATCAAAAGGTCAGACTGCCGAGGAGTAAAACGGGGCAGCGCAGCACCAAAACGGTCAGTATCATAGTGGGCACAGCTGACGGCCATAAACTCCATACCGCAACACGCTGTTACAAAAGGATAAGAGAACAAAGAATACTTTCGAGCCCAGCCAAGTGCGCTTTCAAGCTTTGTATAGAAAAATCCAGAATTTTCGGTACTACCAGAACCAGGAAGATGTGCAACCATAATAATATTGTCTAATTGTTCAGTGCTACTCTAGCTAACTTGTTTATATTGTACCAGGCTGATCATATACTCGACAACTTAATAGATGTGGACCAGCTGTATAACTAAATCAACAGGAGACACCCTCTTTACGACGGGTATCTTCCTCATATTCTTTGGACTCCTCGGGGGCACGCTGCGCCTGTGGGCGCCAGAAGGACCTGTGCTGGTTCCAGCGGGTTCCTGGGTATCGGCTGCAGGCGCTCTCTGCTTGGCGATCGCTCTGTTTACCAATAAAAGAAATGGCGCGACTGGTACTGCGCTTGTGCCCCAACTATCCTCCTACGGGCTCCTCATTAGCTTTCTGATCTGTTTCTTATCAGATTGGGTTGCAAGGACCTATAGTTTTCCTAAAGCACCAGAGATACGTGGCGAAGTTTGGCTTCTGACTGTGCTCGTGGCACTTGCCCTGTGGCGTCACCGAGAAACCTTCCTCTTACGAACAGCACTTATCTTTGGCTCGATGATTCTTATCTATACCTTCCTCACCGTGTCAAAAGGTGAATTTCTTTACTCAGATGATCACTCTGTTGTTGTCTATCGCTTAAACTTACTGAAAGAAAACTTTCCATTCATCCCGTTCTATAATCCACTGTGGAACATGGGACTTGATGCACGTGATTTTTTTGCGACAGGCATCCTCAATCTGTTTTCACTCTGGGCACCACTGATATACCTCTTCGACGTCCGCAGTATCTACAACATCATCATAGTTGGCACACTTTTTATCATCGGCCCTGCGCTGATGTACTACGGTGCAAAACTTGAGCGACTCCGTGAACCAATACCAACGCTTGCAGCCCTCCTCTCACTTGCAACAAGCCTTTTCTGGTACCGATGGGCCTTCAAATATGGATCGATGGGATTTGTAACCTCAACTCTCTTTATCCCTTTGAATCTGATCTTTGCCCTCAAAATAATCCGTTCAGACGTCCTCACGCGAACGCAGTGGATTATTGCAGCTATCACTTTTTCGCTCATGCTGTGCTGGTCACTCACAGGACTTATTTTCCTTCCTGCAATCCTTTTCGGATGCTACAAGCTGCCAAAGCTCATAAAGCAGAAACCATTTCTTAAATGGATGGCTGCACTATGCTTCATTAACATACCGTGGATTATCTTGTTCCTATCAGTTTCAAATGTGCAGTCATTCATGGCTCTGCATGAAAAAAAACATGATACCGTTGAAGCAGCGGCAGTCGAGGATGATGACGTGCCTACTCCCGCAGCAACTACTCCTCAACAAAGCGCACAAGTGAAAGGTTCGGCCAAAAACGTAACGCCCCAAATTGTTCTTAAACATGCGCGCGAGCTCTTAAATCCGATGCATAGTACGGTGCTTATCTTTGGTCTTTTTGCCGTCTTTGGTGCATTCCGTCGTGAACGATTCATGGCTTTGCACGTTGCATGGCTGCTAATCCTTGGATTTCTGATTGCGCCAAAAGTGCCACAACTTGAACTTGATCGAATGATTATTATTCTTGGTTTTGTCCTGTGTATTCCTGCAGCACAGCTGTTGATGTCCGTGGTAGACGAATTGCGTCAACGTCAGCTTGGGCTTGTACTCGTCAGCATTCCACTTGCTCTTTGCATTGCGAGTATAGGTGCCGTGGGTAATGTTATCTATAACCGCAGCCCCGAAAAATTTACGTTCACTGATACAGTCTACTACGAGCTTGGGAAAGCTATTCGTGACAACACACATGGTGGCCGAGCCGTTTTTGCTGGCTTTGTACTGCATGAGCTCAATCAAGGACACCTTGCCCCACTCATGCAAGAAGCACAGGTGCCCCTTGTTGCATCATCACTTTTTCATAATGTGTGGCGCTATACTGAGCTTATGCCCATCGCCTTCTTGCGAGAGGGTGAACGTGGCTTCGAAGACTACTTTTCAAAAGTAAATGCTACTGTCGTCATAGCACATGAAAAAAAATGGCGTACCTACTTCCGCAACAATCCAAATCGATATACGTACCTTGGTACCTTTGGTGTCTTTAGCGTCTTTAAACGTCTTCATGAAAGTAACTATTTCCTAGAAGGTTCTGGACAAGTACAAACTCAAACAAGTAATGCAGTCACGGTAACATTATCAGAGCCAAACGCGCTGCTATCATTTCAGTATTTTCCGTTCTTAATTAGCAACAGCACCTGTACCCTTCAAGGCGAAACTATAACTGATAAACTAACGCTGATTCGATTACGTAACTGTCCAGTCAATACTGCCATCACGATCAATGCCAAATCTGGGTTTAAACGACTATGGTAAGTGACACATCATCAAACCGTTTCAAAGCATTGATCGCTCTATGCGCTGGATGCATGACGATATTTTTAACCTGCTATATTCCAGCAGGTGATACATTCTTTGGAACACTTCGTACCACTTCTCAGCAGACGCTCACTATCATCACTGCCCTTGAGACAAATGCTTACTACGCAATCAACCTTCCTACTTTCATTCAAAATATGCCTGCACTGAATCTAATTGCATTGCTTGGCAGCATTATAGGACTGCTCTTTTTCCTCCTTCATCGCACGCAATCATTCGTACAGATTCTTGTGAGCACACTCTTTTTACTGTTCACGCTTGTCTCGTTTGATGGCATTACCCTTTTCTCTTTGCTTGCTGCGATCGCTGTCCTACTCAATTTGTATGCACTCTCTGCACCACACCGATTTGCACTACTTTTTCTTTCAGCGGGGCTGCTGCCACTCCAGTTTCCCGTTAGTATCCTGACCGCATGCCTTTTGTTTGCACTCATCAATGATAAAGAAACAACCATTCGCTCATTCTCATCCAGCTTTATTCTGTTCATTATTGCGATGATCTGTGTTGCCCTTTCTCGTACTGAAGTCCCACCATTACTTGGACTGCCTCTATTTAGCCGCTTTGTACCAAGCTCAGGAAGCGGACTTGGTGTTGAACCCCTGTTAGGGCCTACACCCGAAAGACCGTTCCTCAATGAAGTATGGATAGCACACCGCATCACTCTTTTTATGATGCTTGCAGTCATCCTTGCTTGGATTACAAGCTTTCAAAGCCGTTTACGCCAACAAACAATTGGCTTTTGTATCTTTGCACTCTTACTTTTTTGGGAAAGCGATCTCTTACCAGCCTCTATCCGAGCAACATCTCCTCTTGCAGGATTGTCTCGTCTTATTCCCTACGCAAAGTGGTACCCAGTTTCACAGATAGTCCTCATTGGATTCATTATCTATACAGCTCGCATTCTTACTGGTGGTCATCGGCGTATCCAAGCTCTGTCGTTTATGTTTCCAATCGTACTCATGGTGTACGCTCCGATTGGCACTTTTTTTCACACAGTCGTCAGTTCACAAAAACCATCGCTTGATACACTCATCAATTCACCCTCACTCTATATCCTCAAAAGTGAATTACCACTGCCGCCACAACCTCTTCCAGAACGATACACGCTCACAAACAACGACATCCTCCATTCGTGGGCATCTACAAATGAATCAATGCTCACTGCAATTTTTGATCGCAGTAAAAACACTCGTTGGAGCACCGTCCCCCACACTCAACAAGGCGATGAATGGATTGCTCTTGCGCTACGCGCCCCACGAACAATCTCTGGTATCGCTATCCCTGTTCCACACTTTATCGGAGACTTTCCACGCGGCATCACCGTGTTCAACGGAAATCTGACCGAGACAGGCTGCACAAAAGAAACTCTACTCTATCAAGAACCCTGGTGGCGCGGCGCAATAGAGCGTATCCCTTCAGGGCATGTTGGCTTTATGCAAGATTATAAAGTTGAGCTCTACTTCAAAGAACCAACCGTTGCTTCCTGCCTCACCATGATACAGACAAACAGTGATCCAAGTTATGAATGGAGCATTGAGTCCATCGACCTTTTAGCGCCAATTAAGACAGAGCACTAAAATTGAAACACTTCAACTCCCTCAACTCTTGCATGATGTGCAATCTCAACAAGTGACGTTGCTGGTAAGTGTTTCTTAAGAAAAGCTCGCGCAAGAGCTTCCGTCTGCGCATCAAGGCTCGACATCGCTTCATCAAGAAATAACCACGCAGGACGAATTAATACTGCACGAACTAAGACAACTCGCTGCTGCTCACCAAGTGAAAGCTGTTTAGACCAATCTTTCACGATATCAAGATCTGCTTTGGTAAGAGGTAGGTTTAACTCTTGGAAATATGATTCTAGTAATGCGTCATGCTGTGGATCTGCTTGATGCGGATAAAAACAAACATCGCGCAACGATGCAATTGGTAGGTACGGTTTTTGAGGTAAGAACAAAGTCGCTGAGGTCTCGGGCATACGAAGCGTGCCTGATGAGTAAGGCCAAACTCCAGCAAGGGCACGAAACATCGTGCTTTTACCGGAGCCAGAACGACCCACAACAAGAGTGTGCGGCGCAGCGATATGCAGCGGCAAATCCTCTTTTAATGTTCGCCCGTGCGGTAAGCAAAGAGTGATATTTCCTTCAATACTTTCCGCTGCCGTGACTGTCAGATCTTGCTTATCAAAAACATCATCAGAGATAGCCGCTGCGCGTTGAAACCCAAGAAGTCGATCAACACTTGCTTTCCATGATGTTAACCCAGTGTAACTATCGATAAACCACGAAAGCGCATCTTGTACACGACCAAATGCGGAAGCAATCTGCATCAATGCCCCAAGCTCAATTGCTCCGCTAAAGTAGCGTGGTGCAGCAACAACAAGGGGAAAAATAACAGCTGCCTGACTATAGGCCGCTGTAAACCAGGTCAAGCGCTTTTGGTAGCGCATAATAGACCACCAGTTGTTCACAATATAAGAAAAAGTATCTTTCAAAGAGAGCAACTCTCGATGCCCTCCGTGTGCAAGCGCGATGGCATCAGCGTACTCACGGGCACGTACAAGTGAATAACGAAAATTAGCTTCTGTTTTTTGCTGCTCAAAATTTAATAATACTAATTTCTTTCCAATAAAATGAGTTGCAATACTGCCCACAAATGCATAGAGGAATGCTGCCCACACCATATATCCTTCAATCACAATTTCATGCCCAAACAGGGGCAGCGAAATAGGACCAGATAGATTCCACAGAATCATAAAAAACGAAACAAGTGTTGTTACGGATGACAAAAGACCTAAAGAAAGATTCAATGTTTGGCTGCTTAAACTTTGCAAATCTTCAGCAATACGTTGGTCTGGGTTGTCAGTACCAAACTTAAAAAGCTCAAGTGCGTAAAATCTTTTCTGCGAAAGCCATACGGTAAGAAAATTATCGGTAAGCCATCGTCGCCACTCAATCGTCAACATCTGCTGTAAGTAAAGGCGATAGACCGCACCAACAATATAGATACCGGCCAAGTAGCAGAACTCAAGGATAAGCGATTTAAAGTCTGCAAAATTTTTCTGCTGTAGTGAATTATAAAACGAGTTGTACCAGCCGTTGATCAACACCGAGATGTAAACAAGGCCAAGGTTAAGACCAACAATTGCAATCAACAGCGCCCATGCTTTCTTCCAATTATCAGAGAGCCAGTACGGATAAATCAAACGCCACGCATACTTAAGAAACTCTTTCCGCGATGGTTTCTCTTGAAGAAACTCACTCATACTCACTCCATACTCTATGTAGACTGCTCAATGATTGCCAAAGTACATCGCGCCACACAAATGTCTTGATCTTTCTCGTCGCGAATAACGATATTCCAAACATGCATACGCTTCCCAAGGTGCTGCGGTGTTGCGGTTGCAGTGACCACACCACTGCGCGCGGCACGCAGATGATTGGCATTAATTTCAATACCAACAGCTTGATACTGCTTATCATCAATATTGAGCCAAGCACCAATCGATGCGCACGACTCAGCTAACACAACAGATGCCCCGCCATGGAGCAGTCCAAACGGTTGCTTGGTGCGATCATCAACGGGCATTGTCGCCCGCACTTCCGAGGGTGAAAGCTTAATCAACACAATCCCAAGCGGATCGTGGATGGTAGGTGGTTGCTTGCTGAAGAGTGCAGTGACTTTTGCCTGCACGGATGATTCGACGTCCATGATAACCCCATAGAATATGAAATCTAAGCAGAGTATAACAGGGCTATAGTTCCGACCACTTTTGCATGTGCTGATTATCCTGTTTCATTGTAGACTATGCCCTATTATGCAGGCCCATCATTCCGTTACAGAGCAGATTATTGGAACCATCTGCGAGATTACGTTCTCTTCTGACGCAGCGAATTCCCTCAATAGCACCACGCTCAATCAGTTGGCCGAGCGCATCGAGCACGCAGGCCTCAATAGGTCCATACGCGCCATCCACCTCAAGAGTGACGGTGCGACGTTTTGTGCTGGTGCCTCGTTTGATGAACTAAGCTCGCTTACTGACCCCGTCGCTGCCACCTCATTTTTTATGGGCTTTGCAAACGTCATGCTTAGCATGTACACAGCACCAAAACCTGTTGTCGTCAGCGTACAGGGCAAAGCTGTTGGTGGAGGCGTTGGACTAATTGCTGCTGCCGATTGGGTTATCGCTCATGAGAAAGCGGCAGTACGCCTCAGCGAACTCTCACTTGGTATCGGCGCCTTTACGATTAGCCCTGCTATTATCAAACGTATCGGCGTTGGAGCATTTCAACAGCTCAGCTTCAGCACTGATTGGTATGACTGTGCATGGTGCCACCATCATGGACTCTTCCATACTGTATCAATCGGCGATCAATTTGAGAAAGATGTCGCCAAGAAACTCAATCATTTCTCAACACTTGATCCTCTCGCCTTCTCTGAAGGTAAAAAACTAATCACAAATCATGAACCACTCACTAAAGAGCTCTTTACCTTACGTGCCAACGAAGTTAGCTCTCTCTTGCTTGCTCCATATGCCCAAGCTCAAATCAAAAAAATCAAAGAAAAGCATTAGTCCGCTCGCTTTCCAACGCAATATTCTTGCATGGTACAGCACCCATAAGCGCAAACTTCCTTGGCGCCAGACACGCGATCCTTACAAAATTATGGTCTCTGAATTTATGCTCCAGCAGACACAGGTCATTCGTGTCCTACCAAAGTATAAAGCGTGGATGAAACAATTTCCCACTGTACGCGATCTTGCCCTTGCCCCTATCGCTGAGGTGCTCTCATTTTGGAGTGGACTTGGCTATAACAGACGAGCACTTGCCCTGCACCGTGCTGCGCAAATTATTCTCAGTCAACATAATGGTGTCGTCCCCAAGGATACAGTCTCCCTTGAAGCGCTGCCTGGAATTGGTCGCTACACGGCACAAGCCATCGCAGCATTTGCATTTAATGAGCCAGTCGTGATGATTGAAACAAATATACGCACAGTTTTTTTAGATGCATTTTTTAAGGGGTCACACCGATCGATTGAAGATAAGCAACTACTCGCCTTGATTGCACAGTGCCTTCCAAAAACAGCGCAATGCTCAGTGCGTGATTGGTATTGGGCTCTGATGGACTATGGCACGTTTCTTAAATCATCAGGCAATCGTATCCACCAAAAGAGTAAGCACTATCACAAACAGTCCTCGTTTAAGGGATCAACTCGTGAAGTACGCGGCGCAATTCTTAAACACCTCTTACAACATCAGCGCTGCACGATACAAACTATCAAGCAACAATTTCCTCATCAGGCAACAAACGTCACTTCCATCCTTACGAAACTAAAGCAGGATGGTCTGATCATGGTGAATAAAAATATAATCTCGCTGCCATGATAGTCCTTCTTGATACCCACGTGCACTTTTATCCCTGCTATCGCATCGACCACTGGATCGACGGCATGTTCTTTAACTTTCAAACTCAGGCTGCTGCACTCACGTTCCCTCAACAAAGTGCCGTCGGGTACGGCGCAATACTCACAGAGCGCACAAGTGAATCGTACTTTACAGCATGGCAACAGCATCAAACACTCGCGCACTGCTCTCTTGAGAGCATTTCGCCAACCTGTCTTGTGATACGACATCCGCTCTTTGAAACGCCTCTTTATCTGTATCAGGGACGCCAAATAAAGACTGCAGAAGGACTAGAGATTCTTTGCTTATCAGAGCGATCAGCCATACCCGATGGCCTGCCATTCCAAGAAACACTCACTACACTTGCATCTTCTCAAGCAACGCTCGTGCTGCCATGGTCATGTGGCAAATGGCTTGGCGCAAGACGAGCCCTAGTTCGAAACGCTTTGCTCACGAGTATGCCAAACCTTTTTATCGGAGATATCTTTGGACGACCATGGATTGAACCACTCAAACAACTCGCTCGCGCAACACAACGACGTATTCTAGCAGGAACAGATCCACTGCCTCAGGCACAAGATGAATCGCTTGCTGGTACAAAAATTTGTGTCATACAAAACGCTGCAGCTGAAACAATGCCTCAGGCTATTACAAATGACCTGTTTCACAAGCATCTCCTTTCCACCGCCTGTCAGAAGTTCGAAGGGGTGTTGTCTCTCGTGCTGCGACAAGCACGCTATCAGCTGAATCAAAAATAGATAAACCCTGCCATGAATCAACCACCTCGACGATCAAACGACCCCCTTGAAGGCAAAACACTTGAAGCTATTCTCACCGAACTTGTCGAGCAGTATGGCTGGGAGCACCTCGGTCAACAGATATCTATTAACTGCTTTAAAAATGATCCAAGTATTTCATCAAGCTTAAAATTTCTACGACGTACTCCCTGGGCCCGAACCAAGGTTGAGAAATTTTACCGTGCCCACCTTGCTACGCTTCATTCGAATGAAAAAAAATGACCCAGTATCGACTTGTCTATTCAACGGATCCAGAAGCTAATCAAAAGTGTGGTCGCTGCAAACTCCTGTTAGCAGCATGCACATGTGACGCCCTGCCGAGCGTCCCTGACACTATTACCGTGCGCCTTCAACTTGAAAAAGCCAAGCGTGGAGGAAAAACAGTAACCGTACTGCGTAAACTGCCAAAAGTAACAACCTTTCTTAAAGACCTTGCAAAAGAACTTAAACAAGCATGTGGGACTGGTGGCACCTTTGGGATTGATACAGAAGATGGTTTCATAGAACTGCAAGGAGATTGGCGAGATAAAGTCCGAGACATCCTTAAAAAGAAAAAATTCCTTGTGCAGGGATAATAGCTGCCGAAAAATTTTCTTGACGATTTGAAATTATCAGCTATAACTGAAAAAGATGTATAATCAGTCAGAAGAGGCATTCCGTCGTCTCATGGGGCTTACTCCCATAGCTCCTGTTGATATATCCGACCCATCGCTCACGCAAATCATTAAGCACCCGCTCCATCGCATTAATCAAGGTGCAACTATTCCTCTCGATGATTACCTCATGGATGCTGGGTTCGTACCAACACCGCTGCCACCAGAGCAACAGTGTACTTCTCGAAGTCAGGGTAAATTTATCGCATCAGTCGTCCGACAGCAGTATCGATCTTCATTGCAGAAACGTGTTGTCGATGTGTTCTCTTCTTCCTGTGCAATTGATGAGCGCTTCTATCCAATGCTCCCAACCTGTATGTCTGATGATGGTCAGCCGATTGAGCTTAGTAAGCAGGTTGAAAATTTTGAGTATACGCATGATGCCTCAGCCATACTCATTGATAGTCATGATAATTCGGTACATTGTCATATACTCGCCAGTGCAACAACTTTTCAGTGCCTTCAGCAAAACCTAAAAAAAGCTTCCGATAATGTTGGAATATGGCAAGGTGCTAAGGGAGCAGGATTTTTCTCGCTCCTCTCTTCGCGTTCCAGTCTGCTAGGAGTTACAGGTTGGTATATTGATCACGAAAACCAGCAAAAACCTGAACGTAAACAGGATTTTTGCATTGGGTTTTCAGCAATCAATGCCTCCGACTTCCCCTACATCTTTGGACGAGCCGTTATTGCAACACACAATACACCGCACATGTGCGTGACGCCGTACAACGCACTGTATGAAGTAAGTTTTGAGACCCATTTTCACCGCTTTGCCTCTCTTCCAGGCTTATCAGAAGAGGCTGTTGATATTATGGGTATCAATGCAATCATGACCCATGATCTGAGACCATTTGACCCACTTGCGGTTGAGGGCTGGGTTGCTGCCGTACACCCAAAAAGCTACCTCCATGCACGAGCGATGAAAGATGCCAATGGCAACTCTGATACCACAGCTCGTAGAGTGCGATTTGCATGGCTTGAGCAACAGGCCGAGCGCATGCTTGAGTCATAAAAAAATGTCCTCTTCACAGCCTATCAACGGTAATAGCAGAAAAATAAGGCCATATTATTTTTTTTGTTCAACAAATCAAAAAGACGTGGTAGGTTGTTTCACGTCGCACGTAGATACGACGGTTCATAAGATTTAACCAAAAGTAGTAGGCAAGACGTAACATGCAGCAGGGACCAGGAACGAAAGTAGCAAGGGGACAAAATCAAGAAGTTGAAACAGCAGATCTTAATCAACTGCGACAACCACCGACACTGCCTGGTAATGAAGCTCTCAGAATATTTATTGAAGAAGTAGAGATGCTTAATCCAAATTGTACAAGTTCACAATTTTCGAGTAATCCCAAAAAATTAGAAAAAGGCACACCACATGCGCTTGTCTTTGGAGTGAAAGGAGCTAAAGACCGCTTCCTGCTGGAATTTGCTAATGAATCAGCGATGAATTCATTTAAAAAAGAGTACTTTTCTCATCGCAGAGAGGTTTCTCGCAGAGAGGTTTCTGGCACAGAGGTTTCTGGCATAAAGGTTTCTACACCTAGAACTTTTCTGCTTAATGGCGGTCCAATAACAGATTACTGAAAATCTCCATTGCGAATACCTTGAGTAACTCCTGCCAAATCACTTACGGAGTAGTGAGCAAGCCGACTTACTCCGTACATTGGATCTACCTGAATAGCCATCAGTGAAGCACTATTGTCATAAGCTGAAACTGCTCTAATTGCCTGCAGTCCTACTTCAGAGTCCTCAAGCGCTACCCCTCGCTCAGTGTTTGCTTGATCCATTGCAAATAAATAGCCTTCAGGATTTGGCTTATTACAGTTCACATTTTCTCGCGATACAATTTCAAAGGTATCTGAAGGAACACCCCATGCACTTAAGATTGCACATGTTAGACCTCGTTCCTGAGAAGTCACAATAAAAGGCTTGGGGCACCCTGGTTCACGCACTAAATCAATAAATTCATCAAAACCTGGTTTCTTGGGCCATCCAGCATAGTCTGACCCGACAATTTCTTTGAGCAACTTATCGCGAAGCTCCTTTACTGCTTCCATATTCGGAGCAAAACGTACGTCACAACTCA
>JBILLA010000159.1:0-6190 GCA_044376365.1 Bdellovibrionota bacterium
CCTAATATGACAGGTTCGCTACGCTACAATTGGCCATTCAATGCGACCATGTTCATCGCGTGCTGCATGTTTATCAGCATATTTCTCAAGCAGTCGGGTAATTTCAGAGAGATGTTCTCGAACTTTGCGCAGTAAATACTCAATAGCGGCTACAAAATCTTTATCACCCCACTGTGCATCGGGATTTCCAAGCACTTTAGCACGTAGATGCTCTTCAGCTTCCTTAAAGAGCTTAAAGTGAAATGGCAAATCGAGGCGAGTTTCTTCGTTTCGAAGCTGCAAGATTTTTCTCATTTCAATAATATTGCTCGATTCTCCATATATTTGAGCTTTCATACGAGCTCCTGTGGAAAGCATCGGTACTTTACCTCCAACCTGTATCAACTCGTCGGACCGTAAAACGTTTGCATTATATGTTTGGATGAGACGTCCAAGCCAATCAAGTCCAAGCTGATCTTTAATGAGATCATCTATAGTACATGCTTGCGCAACACGGCGAATCACTGAGAGCGGATCATGTGGCTCTCGCAGAGCAATATTAGGAATATTTTCACCACGTGAATGAATCACATCATCAAGCTCAAGAATCTGATCAAGGCTTGCCAAAAGCTCAAGCACTTGCTCTGTCGTTAGGTGTGTAACGGCGATACGAACCCCTTCTCGTTCAAATGGACCACATCCTGCGCCAAGACGTATGCCATAAATCTCTTCAAGCAGTCGCTTGGCGACGATCATATTCTTTGCTTGTGAAAAAATTCCTATCAAGAGTGGCGAACGATCAAGTGAATTTGGCACGAGAGCAATCAGATCCTGATGTTTCTCTAACCACCCAAGTATCAGGTTCATCTTCTCTCGGTGAGCAATTTCACACGCTGCAACTGATGAGGCTCTCACAACAGTATCATCAAGAACCTGTTGAAGTGCTTGCAATGATTCCTGGTATCGATCTTGATGATGCATACTGCGCACCAGAGACATTTGTTCACCAAAAAGTTGCGCGAGCACTGATGAGAGAGACCAGCATGCGATACCAGCGGGCAATCCAAATGAACGATTAAAGCCAGCAATAAAGCCTTGGAATGGCAATCGCATAAGACCAGTATCTGGAGACAAAAGCGTTTGGTAGTAGCGAGCGCCAAGCCCTGATGTCAGATCACAAATCATATAGTAATCACGACCGAGTCGAAAACCAAGTCGCTCAAGCTCTCTCATCACATGGTCAGGGTGCACATCGGCAGTGGTTGAAGTTTTATGAGGTGTGAGCACAACGAGCGATTTCTTGCCACTTGGCGCAGCAAGGAGTCCTGCGATTTTTTTAGTAACATCTACAAGCTCGGAGTTTTCAGCAGTTGTCCAGGAACCAATAATTGAAGCGACATCAGCTCCAGCTTTTTTAAAGATAGCATTCCACCGAGCAGAAGCAACATCATTGACCACTTGAATAATTCTAACACTCGAATGTGCATGAGCACTCAGATCCGCAATAACTTGCATAGCTTCTGTTGCTGATGAGGTATAGCCAACATGGTAATCGGCAGGAATACCAAGAAGTGTTCGAAGCTTTTCAGTAACGTCTTGTTGCGAGACTTTTTGCTGTCTCCATGAATCATTCGCAAGAAGCGCTGGTGCGATACCACCGATTACATCCGCTGAAAATCGTGGTAGCGTTCGGTTTGAATACATCTGTTCTTGCTTTTGACGATCAAACCACAAACCAAGACGAGCAATGGCGATCACGTCAGGTGATTCAAGTGTTTCAAAAGGCCACAAAGCCCACATATCATAGAGATTACGAAATACTGCTCGATTCTCTTTTCCGCGCGAAGCGTCATACACTGCTCGAATCATCGATTCATGCACAATCATGAGCGCCAATGGACGATGTGTTACCTGATACAGATCAACAACGGTCACAACCTCAGGGTCAGCTGACACGACTCCTTGCTCAAGAACATCTTGGTCAGGGCCAAAGGAATGATGCACGATCGTACACGCGTGATCAGATCCAAAGTTGCGATGCAGAATAGCTGCAGCTTCATCTGGATGCGTTATAAAAAATGGATAGCAACGCTCTGAGAGCCCTAGGTATTCATAGGATCGAAGCAATACATGCGATAGAAGGCGCCTTATCTTTTCCTGTTTTGGATTCTCAGCAGCAAGTTTTAATAGCGCGGTATCAAGCGTCGGCGCTGCTTCAAGCAACCCTTTCACTCCATTTTTAGAAGGACGAAAAAATCCTGGCAAAAGATGTGGCACTCTTCCAGCAATCGTAACGAGTTGATCACCTGTCTCACTGTGCGCAATACCAAGTCGATGACACAGTTCAAGGTCTTGTCGAGCTGTCTCTGTGTCATGCAGGCAGAGCCAGTTCCAATACTCAGCACTAGCAAATTTACCTTTTTCTGGAGCACAGATTTCAATACCGTGCTTGCCGTGCAGTTTCAAAAATTTCTTAAAGAGCCCACTCTGCCGAGACTTTAATTCTGCAACTTGTTCTGGAGCATTGTAACGACTGCCTGGATTAGAGAGTTCGAAAATAGCCCGAATATGCACATCAATCCCGCCACCACGACCGACTCCAGGGTGCAGATGTCCATACGGCAAACAGCGAAACCCTTCAGCAGCACTAAAACTCTCTGCATAATCAGCGTATAAATCTGCGATAAGCGATACCGCCTTACGTCGCTCATCAAGATCTTCACCGTGGATTCGAATATTGATATCGGTTGATTCGCTGACACCACCCATTCGTCGTGCAAGTTCTCGAGCATGTGATGGTGCAGCATGGCGTAATCCATCCATGAGCGAGAGCTCTGCACCACTCAAGATTCGGATAGAATCAAAATAGGAATGTTGGGAAATGATAAAATTATCGTAGTCATCTGTTGAAGCTTCTTCAAGATCAAACGCAAGCGCTTTTTTAAAAAACGCTGATTCATATATTGCAGCATCATCAGGGGAGAGAAAGCTTGAGAATGTAATAAAGAGCAGAAGATCTTTTTCTGCAACTAATGCTGTCACTGCTTCGCTGAAGCGATCATCAGCTTCACCAATTGCAAGGGAAAGTGTAGCTGTCGCAAGAATTTCAATACCCGTTACGATAATACCATCATCACCTCGGCCCTCTTGAATGCGTGGATCTGCATTCCCAGAGAAGCAAAAAGGACGAAGCACTTCCTGCAACGCAAGTGCCTGGTGCCATGCACCACATCCACAATGAGACAACGGCACCACAATACCATGTTCATATTTAGGGAAAGCAGTTGGAATACATGATGCTTCACAAATAACACCTGCATTTCCATTGAGTCCAACAATACGCTGCGCATCAATACCAGTAAGGGTTTGAATACGACTCTCTGCATCGACAACAGTCACTGAAAAAATATCTTCAGATGCCTGACTACGATTACCACCTTCTGCACCTGTTGCTATAATTCCACCTATCTGTGCATCAGCCTTACTTGTCGGGTCAGGCATGATACGAAATCGATAACGAGGATCGTCAATATTGGTTTCAAGAAAATCATTTACTTCTTGCACACTCACAGAAGCTGCTGCACGTACAACGCGTCGCGACTGGCCATGATCATCGACCATAGCAATAGCAATCTTGCCATGTTCAACAGGCATCGGATCTTTCTTGTGCACGATACCAACAACCCCTTTAAGGCCAAATCGCTCTGCAAGACTTCGAGCTTCGAAAATTCCAATAGCACTTGTCTTGGCACCGATCGGCAGCGCTAAGAGTCGCTCTTTTTTACAGAACGCTACAGCGTGCTGCACTGCTTCAATGGAATCAACTTGAACTTTAAAAAACGTATCGATGAGCTTGCCACCATCATCGGTTTCAAAAATGTCATCAATCGAGCTTGGAAAATTTGAAGGTACAACGACAAGCCCTTCTTCACGGGCACGCTCTAAAAGCTGCTGCCGATGGACACGGAACTCAGCGATGATATTTTGAAATCGAGCTCTATGAGCACCCGTGTATTGTTGTGCCTGTGAGAAAGCAGAGAGAATAGATGAGATATATGCGTCGGGCGACTGCTGAGGAGCCATAGGTTTTAGTCTATGTGCTTTAGATGTCAGTGGGTATTGTCTTTATTCGAAGAAAAGCAGGATTACTGCTGCATTGCGCGTCGATTTGCATCTGCGAGCTGCCGTTGTAGGGAACGAATCTTCCTGGTCAATCTATCCTCAGAGGCTCTCTTACTACGCCGGCAAATGCTCACTCGCTCCTTATCGGAACGCAGAAAGGTCTTCGTAGAGAATATCTTACACTGGGCTTCATAGGTATCTTGGCATGGGCCATCTCGAAACTCAGGAAGGACTTCGCCATCGAGGCTACACGGCATTACGGCAGCACACATAACGATATCAAGACCATCATCATCAGACTGGGCAAGAGCTGGGGACGTGCTCACAACTGTCAGGCTCAAGCAGAACGCTGCTACGAATAATAAAGAAGGAGAGATAAGTTTAAGAGCAGTTTTCATTAGATTTCCTTGCCAGACCCGGGGCCAAGTATAAGAGATTCTCGTGCTACTAAGCTACTTTTTCTGCACCGTGAGCCTTTAAAATGACCTAAGTAGTTGATTTAACTCAGCAAACATGGTTCTAATATGGATCCTTAGATACCGCTCTAGCTGATACCTTAAATTTTTAGTGGCCCCTTTGTTGAAAAAGAGCGCCAAAAAACGCATACTTACCCCCCTACACACATTTAATACATTAATTTCGGAGTACTACTACAGTGGCTGTAACCCTAAGACTTTCCCGTCACGGACAAAGAAATCGTCCTTTCTATCGTATCGTTGCAACTGAAACTGCAAGCCGCAGAGATGGACGATTCATCGAGATCGTTGGAACGCTCAACACAATGACAGAGCCAGCTGTTGCGACTCTTCATGAAGATAAAGTGCGCAAGTGGATCAAGAACGGCGCTCAATACTCTCTTGTTGTGAAGAACATCATCAAGAAGCAGATTCCTGGTCTCATCGAAGCGCGTGAAGAGAACCAAAAGAAAAAAATTCAAGCTGCTCGTAAAGCTCGTAAAGCAAGAATTGCTAAAGCTGCTGGCGGTGCTGCTAAAGCTCCAAAAGCAAAAGCTTCTAAAGCGAAGAAGTAATGTCGCTTTAAGAGCCATGTGCGAAAAAACCTCCCCCCTGCGGGAGGTTTTTTTTTGAAAGGAACCACAGGATATGAAAATTACTATTCTTACAATTTTCCCTCAGTTCTTTAAAAGCTTCCTCGAAACAAGCCTCATAGCAAAAGCAATCGAGAAACAAGCTCTGCAAGTCGAGCTTATCAATATTCGCGACTTTGCCCAGGATGTACATAAAAAAGTAGATGATGAGCCTTACGGTGGCGGCGCTGGTATGGTTATGAAAGCTGAGCCGCTCTACCTTGCGACGCAACATGCAAAAGCATCACTACCCCATGCACCCGTCATCTTACTGTCACCTCGTGGACAACAATTCTCTCAAGACAAAGCAAAAGCATTCTCTGAACAGCACAGTGGCCTTATCCTTGTGTGTGGTCGCTATGAAGGAATTGATGAACGCTATATCAAGCTCTGTGTTGATGAAGAGATTTCATTAGGTGATTACATCATTATGGGTGGTGAAGCTGCTGCGCTTGTTTTGATTGAAGCAGTGGCTCGGTTACTTCCTGATGTGCTTGGCAATGCAGAAAGTGCTGCACATGAATCTTTTTCTTCGAACGGCGTTAAACTTTTAGAAGCACCACAGTATACTCGTCCTCCAGTATTTATGGACGAACGAGTTCCTGATACCTTACTTGGGGGCAATCATGAAGCAATTCGTGCGTGGCGACAAAAAGAAAGTGAAGCGCTCACGCGAGTAAGACGACCCGATCTGTTAAAAAAATAAAAGTATGTAGGCCATGTCCGAGAATAAAGCATTACTAAACGTCATCTTACTTCATGATGATATGGTGAATAAGCAAGGTGAAAAGGTCACGACGTCACTCACTATGATCGACACTCACGATCTTGCCCGAAGCAGCAGAACCTACGATATCAAACGGCTCTATATTTCGCACTCGTCTCCAACACTCCGACGCCTTGCGAAAACTTTAAAGCACCACTGGGAAGAGGGCTTTGGTGCAACGTATAATCCAAAAAGAAAAACAGCACTTGAAATTACCCGCATCGTAAGTTCGCTTG
>JBILLA010000160.1:0-6185 GCA_044376365.1 Bdellovibrionota bacterium
GTATCGTGTTCTGTATTTTGAAGCTCATGCAACGCAAGCTATGAGAGAGCTTGTCATGTTAAAAGAACGTTATCAACTTGAGCCTGATGTCTTATTGCTTGCAGCACATGGCACACGTCATGGATTGCTAATGACGCACGGTAAGCGCAGTTCAAATCGTGTAAGAGCGCTTGGATTATATCTTACGCCAGGCCTCAGTGATTTCGTAAAACCAGAAGGGGCTGTCGTCTTGTGTTCCTGTGAAGCAGCATACGGTCTTGGTGGCAGTGACTTAATTACTGCCGTTGAATCGACCCTTGCCTCGCAGTGTATCGTTGTTGCAAATAGTCGTGTTGGCCCTGTGCCTGAAAGGCTTGTGTATAATGATCAAAAATTTGTCACCGGTGCATTGTCGAATGGTCGGCAAGTTTTTTATGTCACTGATAGGACACAGCCAAAAAAACAACTCTCTGCTGAGGCTAGGCTCTTAAAGGCAATCTTTCAACGCTAGCGTTACACATTGAAACGAAAGTGAACGATGTCACCATCTTGGAACGTATACTCTTTACCTTCTACGCGTAGTTTGCCAGCTTCTTTTGCTTTAAGTTCACCACCGTATTCTACATAGTCCGTGTAGCTTGTAACCTCGGCGCGGATGAAGCCTTTTTCGAAGTCTGTGTGAATTTTGCCTGCAGCTTGTGGCGCTTTAATACCAGCTTCTGCAGTCCAAGCGTGACATTCTTTTGGGCCTACGGTAAAGAACGTAATGAGACCAAGTGTTTGATAGCCTGCAACGACAAGTCGATCGAGTCCTGATTCACTGGCACCCATATCTTTAAGAAACTCTTTACGTTCGTCTGCGCCAAGTTCGGCGAGCTCACTTTCTACTTTGCCTGAAATGATGACGAGTCCTGCGTGTTGCTTCTTAGCATGGGTATAGACAATATCAACAGGTTTTGAGCCACCTTCGACAGGTTGGTATCCCAATTCATCTTCAGCCACATTCGCAACAAAGAGAACAGGCTTGCTGGTAAGAAGCATATTAAGAATAGGCTTTGCATCCTCTGCTTCAATGCCTTCGAATGTGACGGTGCGAGCAGCTTTACCCTGGGCAAGAACAGGTTCAAGTTTTTTTAGGACTTCTACTTTTGTTTTAGCATCTTTATCGCCAGCCCTTGCAGCTTTATCAAGACGAGCAAGCTGTTTTTGAACAACTTCATAGTCTGAGAAAATAAGCTCAGTATCGATAGTATCAATATCGCGTAGAGGATTAACGCCGCCATCAACATGGATAATGTTGTCGTCTATGAAGCAACGAACTACATGCGCAACCGCATCAACAGAACGAATATGACCTAAAAATTGGTTGCCAAGACCTTCTCCCTTTGATGCACCGCGGATAAGACCAGCAATATCCACAAATGTCATCTGTGTAGGAATGATTTTTTCTGACTTGGCTAATCCAGCAAGTATATCGAGGCGCGGATCGGGAACCGGCACAGCCCCGGTGTTTGGTTCGATAGTACAGAACGGAAAGTTGGCAGCTGCTGCCTTTGCTGAAGTCAGCGCGCTAAAGATTGTTGATTTGCCAACGTTTGGAAGGCCGATGATACCACATGTAAATCCCATGGGGGTATTATAGCTGATTGCGGTATAGAGTAAACGTGAGCAAACGTTACTCGCTCAACCACCGAAAGAGGCGTATACTCGTAGGATTATGAACGCAAAAACGCCTATTACAATTGCATATGGGGACGGTATTGGTCCTGAAATCATGAAATCTGTTGTTGCTATCCTTGATGCAGCAGGAGCGGGCTTATCGTATGAAGTTATTCAAATAGGTAAGACGGTCTACGAGAAGGGCTTTACCTCTGGCATTGAGCCGTCTTCATGGGAGTCACTGCGAAGGACGAAAGTTTTTTTGAAAAGCCCAATTACAACGCCACAAGGGGGTGGTTTTAAGAGTTTGAATGTAACAATTCGCAAAACACTTGGATTGTTTGCGAATGTGCGCCCGTGTGTTTCATATTATCCTGTTGTGCAAGCAAGCCATCCAAAGATGGATCTTGTGATTATTCGTGAAAATGAAGAAGACCTCTATGCTGGTATTGAGCATCGTCAAACACAAGATGTCGTGCAGTGTTTAAAGATTCTTTCGCACTCAGGTTGTGAAAAAATTATTCGATACGCTTTCGAGTATGCAGTGCAGCATAATCGAAAAAAAGTTTCGTGCTTCTCTAAGGATAACATCATGAAGCTTACCGATGGTATGTTTCATCGAATCTTTGACGCAGTTGCCAAAGAATATCCAAATATTGCGACCGATCACTATATAATCGATATTGGCACTGCTCGTCTTGCAACGCGACCTCAAGACTTTGATGTCATTGTCACGTTGAATCTTTATGGCGACATTATTTCCGATGTTGCCGCCGAAGTGAATGGATCAGTGGGTCTGGCTGGTTCAGCGAATATAGGTGATTACGTCTCTATGTTTGAAGCTATTCATGGTTCTGCTCCTGATATCGCAGGTAAAAATATTGCTAATCCAACAGGGTTGTTGCAGAGTGCCGTGATGATGCTTGTGCATCTTGGAAAGTATGATGTTGCTGCAACAATTCAGAATGCGCTTTTAAAAACTCTTGAAGATGGCATTCATACGGGAGATATTTATCAAGCTGAAAAAAGTTCTGCGCGAGTTGGTACTGGTGCCTTTACCGAAGCAGTGATTGCTCGTCTGGGGCAAGAGCCATCGATTTTAAAACCTGCTCGTTTTTCTGCAATTAAAACTCGAAAGAGTGTTGCGCAGACTGTACAGCGTCAGCAGGAGCGAGTGCTTGTTGGTATTGATGTGTTTATCGCGTCTCAGTTAAAGCCCGATGATTTAGCTGCTCAGTTGACATCTCTTCAGCAGCGTCACTTTACTTTGTCGATGTTAAGTAACCGTGGGGTCAAGGTGTGGCCCGGTGGTTTTCCTGAGACGTATTGTACCGACCTCTATCGTTGTCGATTTGAAGCTACCCCTGAAGCCCATATCACCAATGCTGACATCTTGGCACTCTTGGGGGGGATACATTCGCAAGGTATTGAATTTGTTAAGACCGAGCAGCTCTATACTTTTGATGGTCAGCCTGGATACTCACTGGGGCAGGGCCAGTAGGGTCTTAAAATTTGCTTAGCGATTCAAGCTGTCATACCTTCAAGCGGCGACGGTGTGCGCCTGTGATTTTTTGCGATTATGAGAATAGATTCCTCACGTTATATTCCAGTAACCCCACTTTCTGATGCAATAAGTTTTGTAGACTTTGCATCGGTAAGAAGTGGCAATAGGGTGCTATCGCTGAATGAAAAAGATTCATTAGAATATACCGTACAAAATCGTACTCTTTCTTTAGAGTGGACAAGTAAAGATAAAAAAAACGATCAAACAAATCGTCCTTCTCTTACCTATATTAATGCATCTGTTTTTTCCTCTCTTTGTGAGGACTTAGATGGAACTTTGCCAAATGGTAAAAGTAATCGTGAAATTGTAGATCTCATCGCAACTCGCTTTTTGGATCCAAAGCTTCAAAAAGCTTTTGGGGCATCTTTGAATGATATCGTGACGATGTCGCTCAGAGAAGATCGGCTCAGGCTTCAATTGAACAAGGATTTTGAGGGTGCTGAAGTTGAATTGCTTCGTTTCCATAGTTGGAACATGAAGTCAGCTGAAGAACAAGATGATCTGCTGATCGAGTCTGATATCGTATCATTGAGAAAATGCTATGTCTTAGTGAGTGGTAGCACTGCAGTATTACTTGATCTGTCACGTGACCAAGTCATGGGCAATGCTGTGATGCAGTTACTTGAGCAGCAAATGACCACGGGTGATGCAAGCTCATCGCTTGCAAACCCTCTGATGGTCATTAGTGAGCTTTATGAACAGGTATTAAAAAATCAGGATGCAACGGCCACAGCATTGAAAGGTAAGCTTGAGTCACTTAACTCGCATCTTCATTTTGATGCATTAACTCCTGAGCAGCTTTATACGCTTGAAAGAAGTTTTGTTGCTCATCAAGGTGACCTTAGTATTGCAGTAGGAAAGCTTGTCGAGCATGAGTCGACAGTGAAGCAGACATTATCGCTCTTTTGTAAAATGCTTGATAAAACGCCAGGTCTTGAAAAGCGTTGGGTAACGTTGGCTACTCGTAACATGAAAGAAGACTATCGTTTGTTTGAAGGTAGTGTTGAAGAGGCAAAAGAGGACCTGTTGACGTTAACACGTACAATTCTTAGTTTTAATCAGTATAAAAATGAGCTTCAGAAAGCAGAGATGCAACGTCAGAAAATGGCGTTAACTGCTCGTGCTGAGGAAGCAAACCTTGCGTTGCAGCACAGTAACTTTGCTGTTGCACAGACGAATCTTGCAGTTCAAAGAGCTATTCTGCTGCTTGCTGTTCCCGTGACTGCTGCTTCAGCATTACAGATAGGGATTGCAGATACTCCTGACAATAAGCTGACCTTTGAAACAAAGGTTATCATCACGGCAGTGAGTTTGGTTGTTTCATCTGTGATAGCCGCTGTGTCTTACTTGAAGGCTTCTCGTGCATTAAAAGAGCAGCTTGATTCTATTGCTCATCTTGAGGCTCAGATACTTGAAGATTCTAAGGACTGACAAGTCCGTTCTGCCTGTGGTAGCCTTTCGGCCATGACAGCATCCAAAAAATATGGCCTCTCTACTCTTGGTATTCATGCAGGGCAATACTCCGATCCCAAAACAGGGGCGGTGATTGTGCCAATTTATGCGACGTCAACATTCAAACAGGAAAGCCCTGGTGTGCATAAGGGATTTGATTATGGGCGCAGCCACAATCCCACTCGCTATGCATATGAAGATTGCGTTGCTGCGCTTGAGGGTGGCAAGAAAGCTTTTGGATTTTCTTCTGGACTTGCCGCAGTAGGAACTATTCTTGAATTACTCCCAGCGGGTAGTCATATCGTTGCCATGGATGATCTGTATGGTGGAACGTACCGTTTGTTTGAGAGAGTTCGTAAGCACTCAATGGGATTACGCGTAACCTATGTTGATATGACTGATGTGAAAGCATTGCAAACTGCGATCACTGATGAGACGAAAATGATCTGGGTTGAAACGCCAACAAATCCGATGTTGAAAATAGTTTCGTTGCAGGCTGTTGCTGATGCAGTGAAGGGTAAAGATATTATTACTGTGTGTGATAATACATTCGCATCTCCAATTTTACAGCGTCCCTTTGAGTTTGGCTTTGATATCGTGATGCATTCAGCAACCAAATATTTGAATGGTCACTCTGATGTGATTGGAGGCGTTGCAGTCGTTGATAAACGTGATGACCTTGTTGAGCGACTTGGATTTTTACAAAATTCAGTTGGTTCAATTTGTAGTCCATTTGATAGCTTCCTCATTAATCGTGGTTTAAAGACGCTTGCAGTTCGTGTGAAAGCACACTGTGCAAATGCGATGCAGGTCGCGACTTTTCTTGAGGATCATCCTGCAGTCGAGAAAGTGATCTATCCTGGACTGCCGTCACATCCGCAACATGCAGTTGCTAAAGAGCAGATGCAAGGGGGGTTTGGCGGCATGATTTCAGTGGTGCTCAAAGGTGGATTATCGGCAGCGACGAAACTCTTAGAGCGAGTAGAGATATTCACTTTAGCTGAAAGTCTTGGAGGTATTGAGAGTCTTATTGAGCATCCAGCAATCATGACGCATGCCAGCATACCTGCCGAGCAGCGAGCCAAGCTCGGCATAGCCGACGGACTCGTGCGCCTCTCCTGCGGCATCGAAGACCCCCAAGACCTCCTCGCCGACCTCTCCCTCGGCCTCTCCATCTCCGGTACAAGGTAGCTTTTTCTTTCGATTGAACGCAACAAAGGAGTAGGCATGTTCGAATAAGTCAACATGCCAAGAACCAGACGCTATATAGAACCTGGACGTCCCTATGAGTTGATACTGCGAGTCCGAGAAGGATTGCCGTTTCGTCCTGGGCCTCTTATCAATACGCTCCTTGAGGGCATCATGGCTCGTGCCCAGCGAGATAATAAAGTGACGATTTGTCACTATCTTTGGATGAGTAATCACGTGCACATGATTTTCATCCCACATGATCCACTCTCATGTGTGAACTTTTATCAGGAGATTCAAAAAAAGATTACCGATACGTTTAAGAAATTGCTCGGTAAGCGTC
>JBILLA010000161.1:0-6117 GCA_044376365.1 Bdellovibrionota bacterium
CTGGTATCATTATTTGTCGCTCTGAAGAGCCGCTTGATGCAAAAATTAAATCAAAAATTAGCTTGTTCTGTAACGTGCATGAGTCATGCGTGATTAATGCTCCTGATGTTTCGACGATCTATGAGCTACCACTTATGTTGCATCGCGAAGGACTCGATCAGCGAATTGTTGATATCTTGAATATCTGGACTGGTGCTCCAAACCTAAAGCCCTGGGAGAAGATCGTTTCGACTATTCATAAGCCTGCGCACGGTGCTGTAACCATTGCGATGGTAGGGAAGTATGTTGATCTGACCGAGAGCTATAAGAGTCTTACTGAAGCATTGCATCATGCAGGTTTCGCAAATGATTGCTCACTCAATATTGTGTACGTTGATTCTGAAGCAATTGAAAAAGAAGGTATTCAAGCAGTACTTGCTCGTGAGTTTAGTAGCGTTGGTGGAGTGCCCGATGCGTTCCTTATCCCTGGAGGCTTTGGTATTCGTGGGAGTGAGGGCAAAATTACAGCTGCTGAGTATGCGCGCACGAACCAGATTCCATACTTTGGAATCTGTCTTGGTTTGCAGATTGCTACGATTGAGTATGCACGTAATGTTGCAGGTATTGCAGGTGCAACGAGTGAAGAATTTGATGATAAAGCAGCTCACCGAGTTATCCATATTATGGAGAGCCAAAAGAAAGTTGAGCGAAAAGGTGGCTCAATGCGATTGGGTGCTTTCCCCTGTGTGCTGAAAGAGAAATCAAAAGCACGAGCTATTTATGAAAAAGCTCAGATCTCCGAGCGTCATCGCCATCGCTTTGAAGTGAATAATACGTATCGTCCGCAGCTCGAAGCTGCTGGTTTGGTGCTCTCGGGTGTATCGCCTGACAATGAACTAGTTGAGATGATTGAGCTTCCAAATCATCCATGGTTTATCGGCGTTCAATTCCACCCAGAATTTAAGTCCTCTCCGCGTAACCCGCATCCGCTGTTCCGTGATTTTGTTCGTGCTGCATTGAGCTTCCGCGATCAAAAAAAAACATCAGCAAAATCAGCAGGAAAGGCTAAGGTAGCCGCGACAGCTGATCTGGCAGCAGCTCTTCCTGCATAGATCATAGGAAGCATTCTAAGCAGGGTTTTCAATCTGGTGATTGTTATTAAAGCATCGTCAGATGTCGCCAACAGCAGTATCCTAGGACTACGTTCATAGTTTAATTACGTAAGTCACTGTGCCGATTGTCGAACACATTGTTTGTCCCGATGCTAACTTCTCGAAAGAGATTGTGCTCATACACGGCATGACCGGGTCTCCTGATGAGCTTCGTCCAACGGCAGAGATAATAGCATTGTCGTGTCATGCTCGTGTATGGCTCCCGCGACTGAAAGGTCATGATACTTTTGCTGCGCTTCGAACTGTGCGTGCGCAAGAATGGCAACAGCAAGTGCTTACAGTTATTGAGCGTATTCGACAGGAGTCATCACGTCCATTACTACTTATCGGTATTTCTTTCGGTGCGTTGTTGTCTTTGTATGCGGCACAGATGATGCCAGCGCATATTGCACAGCTTATCCTTCTTGCTCCTCCATGGAAGATCAAAGGTGATCTACAAGATTTGCAGCTCTCGGTTATGTCATACCTTCCTGAATGGTTGCTTGATCACACATGGACTCATAAAAAAGAGTCATTAGAACTTGCTTTGCCGCGCACCTGTTTTAGTCATCACTGGATTGGTGCAATTGCTCGGTTAGGAAAAGTGCGACGCGTGATTTATCCCCATCACATTTCAACACCGACATTGATTCTGTATGATCCTTATGAGCATCAAGTAGCAGAGCAGGGGTTAAAAGACCTTGCTCTACGTATGCCAAATGCCAAGCTTGTTGCGGTTCCTGATGCGACACATGAGTTATTGCTGGGATGGCATTATCAAGAAGTTATAAAAATTATTACTGAATTCATAAGGACATAGAGCTATGCCACGAGAAGCAATGCACTGGTATATCGCACAGCAAGCACTTGATGCATATTCATCAGTACCATTTGTTCTTGAACGTAATGCATATTTCCTTGGTGCAATGGCACCTGATGCTGGTTATTTTTATCTTGAAGGAAGAGGGGATACGGCATTTCCAGAACGCTTACACGGTAAGGATGGTGAAGATACTTGGGATCCTCTTCGTCTTGCGCTTCAACGAACAAAGAGCGACCTGCATAAGAGCTTTCTTCTTGGGTACATGAGTCACGTTATCACTGACGCAATATTTCATCCTGCTGTCTATTATATAACTGGAAACTACTACGATGTTGACGAAGCAAAACGATTGACAGCAGTAAAAAATCATCGCCTTCTTGAAACAAAGCTTGATTGCTGGATTCGTGCTCGATATCCACAGACGTCCTTGCCTCGCTATGTGAAAGATCTATGGAAGAGTGTCGATGAGCTTACTGCTGTGAGTGCACTACTTGCCTGTGAGATTTTTACTACTGAGCAGCTTGTTGCATCGTTTCAATCTTTTGGCTCTTCACAGTATAAATTTTTATCACCGCTTATTGGAGCATTCGTTCGCGTGAGTACTGGTGTCTCTGAGCGTATGAGAGATCTGGATAGTTTATTTGCATTTGGACGCTCTTCTGGTCTAGAGCAATTTGATCAGCCATTTTCTTATCGACAACCAATTACTGGAGAACTATTTCAAACGGTCACCTGGCATCAGCTTATTGAGCAAGCCGTAGCAGAACATCAACAATACTTTCCCAAATTTTTTCAGAGCCTCTTACAAGGTACAATTTTTTGCGAAGGTGAGGTTGGGCCATCACTCAATTTCGGGCTTCCCAGTGTTAGTATTAAACAGGCAAGATATTTTGCATCGTAGAGATATTGTTGGTATTTGGATCTGATAGCAGATAGCAGAGATCCGAAAGTAGACACCAAAAAAGCAAGTAAAATCAGGCACTAAGGGCGAGCATAGTCCCTCTCTTGCTGTGGCAGTTTCACGCTCAATCCATTAAACTAGCACTCCTATGGTAGCAGTTGGTTCTTATTTTTCCGTTGGGGGCGATGCCTCTCTCTTTCTTATTTCTGGTCCCTGTCAGCTTGAGTCTCGGGATCTATCGATGCGTGTCTGTGAGTCTCTCAAGCGAACCACTGAAAAGCTTAAGATTAATTTTGCATTTAAGAGTTCTTACGATAAAGCAAATCGAACAAGTCTTGCCGGAAGCCGTGGCTTTGGTATCGAAGAGGGTTTGCGCATACTGCAAGAGATACGTGCTGCGTTTCATGTGCCGATTGTCACCGATGTGCATACTGAAGAAGAAGCACGCATTGCAGGCGAAGTTGTTGATGTTATTCAAATCCCTGCATTCCTTTGCCGCCAAACTGATCTGCTGATTGCTGCTGGTAAAACCACGAAAGCTGTGAATATTAAAAAAGGGCAATTCTTGCACCCTGCTGATATGCGGTACGCTGCTGAGAAAGTTGCTTCAACGGGTAACCAAAATATTTTTCTCTGTGAGCGTGGTACCTGTTTTGGTTATCGCGATCTTGTCGTTGATTATCGCGGTATGCTTATTATGAAAGAAACAGGATACCCTGTGATCTTTGATGCTACACATAGTGTGCAGTCGATGGGTGGTAGTGGTGGCAGTTCATCAGGCAACCGCTCGTATGTGTTACCGCTTTCAAAGGCGGCCGCTGCTATCGGTGTTGACGGGCTATTTATTGAGTGTCATCCCGATCCAGATAATGCACCCTCTGATGGTCCGAACATGGTGCACCTCCATGATATGGAGCAGTTACTTGAGGCTGTACTTCGTGCTAAGGCTTAAAAAAAAACATAGCCGCATCTTGGCATTTTTGATCGTCTTTTTGGCTATCCTTGGCGCCATTGTACTAGGAGCCAAGCGAGCAAAAATTGCAGCAATGCCATCAATTGAGCTTCTCAAAAATAAAGATGGATCGATTGATGCAGCGGTTGTTTTTGGTGCGTTCCAAAAAAGTGAAGTGAAAGATGGAAAGAAAATATGGGAAATCACTGCGAAAGTCGGTAAATTCCATACGACCACTGGTGTTGCAGAGCTTCAAGATACAGATGTTTCTTTGCTGAAAGAGGCGGATACGATAACAATCCATGCAGCGCAGGCACTGATTACGCTTTCGGGGAATGATTTAAAAAAGATAGAGGCACGTGGTGATGTCGTCATACACTCACAAGAGAAAAACACCACTATCTATACTGATTCATTACTCTATGATCGTGCGACCGATCGATTAACAACACCAGATCCAGTGCGCGTTGTTTCTCCAGATATTGAACTGCAGGGCAGTGGCCTTGAGGGCAATACAGCATTAAAGCAATTTAGCCTCGCGCGTGATGTGAAGACCATATTTCAAGCTACTGGGAGCAAAAAGAAATGAGAATAAAGAGTACAATCATATGCTGGTTGCTGTGTTATGTAAGCCTTGCTGCTATTTGTGTTGCTGAGTCAAAAGCTGTCCACGAATCAAGCCTTGGAGGAGCTTTGAGCTCACCCGATTTTGGAAAACTACCAACGGTCATTACGTCAAAGAGCCTTGAAGTGAATGCTGAAAAGCGTATTTTTATGTATCGAACCAATGTCGTTGCAAAGCAGGGCGATATGACTTTGACCTGTGATGAGCTGGAAGGGTACTACAGTGAAAATAATCAGATAGAAAAAATTATCGCAAAGAAGCGAGTCACTGTCGTCAAAGGCCCAGCGATGAAGGCTTCGGCGCAGCGCGCTGTTTATGATACCGCAACAGGTATTATCACGATGACTGAAAATCCTAAGCTTGAGCAAAACGGCAGTATGCTTGAAGCAGATGTTGTGAAAGTCTTTCTAAAAGAAGATCGAAGCACTGCAGAAGGAGATGTCAGAGTGACAGTAGTTAATCAGGGAGCAGCGACCCTTCCCGGAGTTGCTGTGCAACCAACCCCAACAGCGACACCTATTCCTGGTGTGCGGAGGCTTGGTCAATAAATGAAACGTGATATTCGTCTTATATTTTTTGATATTGATGGCACCCTTATCGGTACCTCTGGCCAAATGTCCGAGACGGATAAGAATGCAATTCGTTCTTTAAAAGCCGCAGGTATTCGTATCGCATTTGCAAGCGGCAGGTCTTTAAGTGGTATCGCGCATATTAATGAAGAACTACAGTTTGATGCGCATTCGTCACTCTTAGCGGGAAGTGTCATCTATCATCCAAGGCAGCAGCGTATTGTTGAGTCATTCTTACTTCCTCAGCAGTCTGCATCGGTACTGTGGCATACGCTGCAGCAACAGCAGTTCTATACAGAGAGCTATACTGCTCATGGTATTTATATTGCCCAAGATAATCCTTTTGCAGCAATTCATGCTCGTTATTTGCAAGCACCTCCTTTGGTCGTCGCAGATCCATTGTCATACCGAGGTGAGCAGCCTATTAAATTTGTAGTTATGGTAGATACCCTTACTGAGCTTGAACGTCTCAAGGGTGTGATGACAGCCTATCCTGAGTACCACCTTGGTATCGCCTCTGGTGCTCAAGATCCTGGGCTATTCTTTGTCAATATTACAGCGATTGATCGTGCGAAAGTGTTTCAAAGAATCTTAGAGCTTGAGCAAGTCGAAGCACAGCACACCATGAGTTTTGGCGATAGCGAGTCTGATATGCACTTTATACGTGAAGCAGGCATTGGTGTTGCAATGAGCACTGCACCTGATCATGTGAAGTCTGTGGCAAACTATATTGCCCCTTCGGTTGAGGACCACGGGGTGAGTCATGCATTGCATGAGTTGTTATTTTAAATCATGATTGAATCACGTTTTATGCATACCCTTGAAACCTGTGATGTTAAAAAAATATATGGCGGTCGCACTGTCGTCAAAGGCGTCTCTGTAGGCGTAAAGACAGGTGAGGTCGTTGGCTTATTGGGGCCCAATGGTGCAGGAAAAACGACGACGTTTTATATGTGCGTTGGTCTTGTTGCTCCTGAAGAAGGTTCTGTACTTTTTGATGGCACCAATATCACAGATCTTCCTATGTATGAGCGTGCAAAACGTGGCATTGGTTATTTGCCACAGGAAGCATCAGTCTTTCGCAAACTCTCTGTGCGCGACAATATCATGGCGATTC
>JBILLA010000162.1:0-6078 GCA_044376365.1 Bdellovibrionota bacterium
AAGGATGTGACCTAGACTATGTTCCTCATACGGCACGTCCTTTAAAAATTCAGCATGCAATTTCAAATTCATTTGGCTTCGGTGGTACGAACGCAACGGTCGTCATCAGCCGCGCTTCATGATTATTTCTATGGCAGATGATTTCCTCTCAGAGCGAACCCGTGCTGAGGATATCATTCTCGGCTCTCTCGGCTTTGGAGAGGATGCAAAGATCACTTCAATAGCCGCTACTGCTGAGGGATTTACTGGTCAGGGCGTTTTTCAAGACGGCGATACCTTTACCTTTGAAAATGATGACGAGCTATCGAACCTTGAGCAGTGGGCGCTTGCCATTCTGCTTGAGCGTCGTTGACGAAGAACACTTCCTAGAAATACCCCATTGCTCCAGAAAAGACTTCATTATATCCATACTAAGTCTTTATCTATAGGAGCTATATGAAACAACCACTACTAAGAGTATCTATTCTCTCGTTACTTGCGCTGTGGGCCGCGCCTGCTGCATTTGCAGCATGTCATCCCGCAGATGATGCGTGTGCACCAAAGAAAGTGATTGATGCATGGGAGAAATCAATGAGTGCAGGGTTTAACCTTACCCGCGGTAATACCGAAACGATGCTTTTAACGCTTGGATTAGCTGCTCGTAAAGAAGATAAAGAGGGCAATATCTATGACTTTGCTGGCGCATTTAACTATGGTGAAGATAATGCTGTCGAGGATGAAACTGGCGACAAAGTAACGCGTAACGATTTTCGTGCGAATGGTCGATACGATAGACTCCTTGATGATAGATGGTATGTGGGTATCGGATCGAGTTTTTTAAATGATGAACTTGCAGATCTCGATTATCGTTTAACGATTGACCCAGCACCTGGTTACTACTTTATTAAGAATGATGATTACAAGCTTCGTTTTGAAGCAGGTCCATCGTATGTATTTGAGCGCTCGGGTGGAGAGACGAATAATTACTTTGCACCACGTGTTGCTGATAGATTTGACTGGATTATAAGCTGCACATCAAAGATTTATCAGAAGGCAGAAGTACTTTTTGATACAGAGGATAGCAAAAACTATATTGTGAATGCAGAAGTTGGCGTTGAAGCAGCGCTTAATGCAAGTCTTGCGCTTGTCTTTACCGTGCGAAACGTTATGGATAATCAACCTGCACCAGATCGTGAAAAGAACGATCTGCAAACGATTAGCGCACTGAAAGTGCTGCTCTAAATATTTCAGGATGCAAGGGCTATAGGTATATAGCTATAGCCCTTGCAGACTTTCAAGCGTTCTTTATGTGCGAAGAGCGCTTGGACACAGTGTCTTAAGGCTACACTGTTCGCACAGAGGGCGTTGCGCTTTGCAGACACGCCTCCCATGAAAAATAAGCCAATGATGAAGGTCGTGCCACTGGGCTGGAGGAAAAGTTTTCTTCAGAGATGCTTCTACTTGTACAACATTTTTTCCTTTTGCAAGTCCAAGCCGTCTTGAGACACGAAAGACATGTGTATCAACAGGAAATGCTGGCACAATCCCAAGCTCAGACAAAACGACATTAGCCGTTTTATTACCAACACCAGGCAGTGACGTTAACTCATCATGAGTATGTGGAAGTTTGCCATGGAACGTCTCGCAGACTTTTTCAGCAAGAAGCTTTATGTTTTTTGATTTCGTCTTAAAATAATTAACTGGTCGAATGATAGTTTCAATCTGTTGGATGGAGGCACTGGCGAGTGCACGAAAAGAAGGAAACTCTTTAAAAAGAATCTTGGTTACTTCATTGACCTTTTTATCGGTGCACTGTGCAGAGAGTGCAACCGCCACAACTAATTCGTAGGGATTTTTAAAAGTAAGCTCAGAGCGCGGATCGGGATAGAGTTTTTTGAGCTGTTTTAAGATAAGCGAATGCCGTTCTACTTTTGCTGGCCTCTTTGTTTTAGTTATTTCAGTCATTTAGCTTTATCCTCTTATGCGCTACTTGTTTAGCACCTGGAATGATTCAAGATATTACTCGAATCTAACGAAAATCACTAAGCATGCAGAAATCGGCAATTCAATTACTTCTACAAAAGGTAGCGCAGGGCGATGTTGTTGCCAAAGGCAAGATCGTGCCGAAACTTGCCGAGCGACTGGTGATAGTTCCAACCATTGCTTCAAAAAATCAGGGTCGCGAAACAAAAGTATCAATCGTGACAATTCGTGAAGGTCAGCGGAGTTTGATTCCAGTATTTACGACGATGTCCGTTCTGAAGTCATGGCTCGCAAAAAATGAGATTCAGGGCGAAGGTACTTCTATCAATTGCGCAGATGTTTGTCTTGCGCTTGGTGCAAATCGTTGGGTTATGGTCGATCCTGGAACAGATTACTGGTGTGAGCTTGAACCAACGATAGTTTCTCAAATTGCAAATTTTGAATTTGCAGATGATGATTTCTTTGATGATGAGCCCATGCCTGCTCTTGCAAAGCCGATTACGCAACCTGTGCAGCGCTCAACGATGGAAGTTCCTGTCGTGCCCAAAGAGCTTATAAAAAATGCTGCTCTTAATCCGTCCTCTGAAGTACAGAGCTTCCCACGTCTTCGACAAAAGACGGATGACGATGATATTCGTGCGACAATGGATCTGACGAACTTTAAAAAGAAGTTCTCGTCTTAGAATTTTTTAAAACGATTCAATTTTTGAGTTCGTGTGGTGTGTAGTGACCAACTGCATACTGGAGTAAGTATTCAATCTTTTCTTTTGCCTGATTTGAGCGTATTGCTCGTTCATTTGAATTGGCGATTCCTGCACAAAGCCCTTGCGCCATGGTGAGTGGCTTATCAGATGATCCATCAGGATATCGGGCAACGATAAAGAGCTCGCATCCAGCATCAAGTGCATGAACTGAAAGATCCGCATCTTGCTGCCGTTCGCTTATTGCTTTCATATCAAGGTCATCAGTGACAATAACACCTCCAAATCCAAGCTCTTTTCGCAGGATATCTTGAAGCCATATTTTTGAAAGTGTTGCAGGGTTTGTTGGATCAATCTTTGGAAACATAATATGCGACGTCATCACCATCGGAGCACCTTGGTTAATGAGTGCTGCAAAGGGTTTTAGCTCGCTGCCGCGAAGTTCCTCGAGTGATTTATCAACTGTTGGAAGGGCAATGTGTGAATCAAGATGGGTATCACCATGTCCAGGAAAGTGTTTGATGCACGCCATAATGCCGTGTTCTAGCAGTCCGCGCATGAATGCGCTTGTAAACGTGATGACTTCATCTGCTGTTGTACCAAATGCGCGGTGACCAATGACGGGATTTGCAGGATTGGTATGAATATCAACTGACGGGCTCCAGCTTACGTTGATGCCGATTGACCGAAGCTCTTGTGCCATAGTTCGTGCAATATCAAAGCTTTGTTCTCGAAAAGTAATCGGTTCAGGAAAGTGAGTGATTGGTGGCGGTGTTCGATGAACTCGTCCACCTTCATGGTCGAGTGAAAAAAACATACGGTCGCGCTCTGCATACTCTTTAATGCTTGAGAGCAGTTCCGAGAACGATTGCAGCCACTCGGTGTAGGGAAGATTAAATTCAAAGTTACGTTTAAGGAATAAAATACCAGCAGGTTTTAATTCACTCAGTATTTTCTTATCAAGGTCAGAGAGGCGGGTACCAGAGAGGCCAACAATAAAATGGTGTCCGACGTCAGAGAGGTGAGGATGGTGCATGGTGTGAATGGATCGTATATCGAAGTAAACGTCTTTGCTATACGTGAGTATATTAAAATCGACAAGTCGTTTTTATTTCCAACGTGAGGAATGGTGCAGCCAAATCTCTGCTAGATATCATGAAGTGATAGTTTTTCTACAACAGTTGCAATTGGCCCTGTATTTTCAATAAAAGTCCAGGTTATCTGCCCAGTTCGCTGCAGGGCTTGGCGTTGATAGACTTCCCAGGTCGCATCAGAAACATCATCAGTTCTTGCTTGCAGACGCTTCTCAATCATTGCTGGATGTGTCACGCACCACAGCCCCCGAAACGGTATATTCCACTCCTGCGCTAGCTGTTCTACTGCGTGTCGCTGTTCTTCCGAAAGGAAGACCGCATCAAGGATGAGAGGAAACGATGCCTCTAAGCACTCTGCTGCTCGTTTAAATATACCTGCATATGTTTTTTTTGTAAGAGCGGTTTGGTATGCATCGGTTGGAGCATGTGTATAAGGGTCGATACCGATGATATGTTTACGCACTGCATCAGAGCGTATGATAACTGCGCCGCTATGCTTGGCAAGCTCTTGGGCAAGCACGCTCTTACCACTTCCAGAGAGGCCACCAATAGCAGTGACATTCATCGATTGTGCGTTGCATGGATGTTTTGCTTTATCTAGATACCGCTTGATAATCGAGCGACGTTGAGCTGGTTCAAGTGCTGCATTAAGTGCAGCTACTTTTGCTCGAACTAATGCTCGATACTGTGTGTAGAGTGGTAATAATTGTAGCCCTTCGAAATCATCAGTCAATTCAAGGTAGCGATTTCTTGCAATCGTAGCGAGATCTTCGCGCCCATGCGCAGCAAGATCCATGATAAAAAATGCAATATCAGCATACGTATCAATCGAGTTGTAAAGTGGATTAAATTCAATCGCATCAAAGAGCGTTGGCTCACCATCCAAAAGGCATATATTTCCCAGATGAAGATCACCATGCACTGTACGCACAAAACCATGGCGTCGTTTTTCAATGAGGTCATGCTTCGCAGCAATCGTATTGGTAAGCTCTTCGCGTAAGTCGCCTGTGCTGTATCCAAACTGCTCAAGAATTTCAACGCAATGAAAGATTATTGCTGCGATCTGAGACGTGCTGCCGTAGTGTGGTGGTGCAAGTGGGGATGCGTGGTGCATTGCTGCTATCAGTGTGACAGCTTTTAAGACCAATGATGCTGTCAGAGCGCCTCGATCTATGAGTTCACTATAAAGACTATGGGCATCGAATTGCCGCATCTCTACAGCATAGTCTACAGCTTCATGATCTGCTGCGAGGGTAAGGGCGCCCTGTGGTGAACGCCAGATTGGCTGAACACCAAGATAGAGCTTTTCTGCAAAGCGACGGTTGATTTCAAACTCTCGAACGACCATTTCATGTCGTTTTTGTGGCGTTGAATAATCAAGAAATCCAAGATTCACTGGCTTTTTAATTTTGTAAACTTTAGGGCCGGCAATAAAGACGTGTGAGATATGTGTTTCTATATGCTTAATTTTTTCTACAGAGTAGGGATAGCTCGCTGGGTTCGTAAAGAAACGAACAAGTTCAGCAGAAAGATTTTCTGATACGCGTTGTTCTAAATAATTCATAGTCATTCTACATAATGTAGCATGTTAAGCAGTTAACAATCACAGCCCTGCGTGTTAAGCCCAAAGTCAACTGCGCATGATGATACGTGACTCAGTACTTCGCTGTATGATTGTGCAAGTGCAGTGCCAGTCTAGATTTGGTTCGGTATAGATTATGCTAAGACAAACAAGTGACTCGATGTGTTTGACTTCATCAATGTATAAAGGAGCAGAGGAGCCCTATGCAGAATCCATTACAGATAACTTTTCATAACGTCGATCGTTCAGATGCTGTTGAGCAAAAAATTCAAGAAAAAGTTGCGCAGCTTGAGCACTTCTTTGACGCAATTGTTGGTTGCCACGTCACCGTTGAATCGCAGCACCGTCACCATCGAAAAGGTGTGATTTATCATATTAAAATTCACCTTATGCTTCCTGGATCGGATATTGTTGTGGGGCGTGAGCCAGAACGAAATCATGCGCATGAAGATATATACGTGGCGATTCGTGACGCGTTTGACACCGCTAAGCGACTTCTCGAAGCTGCCGTGAGACGTATGCGGCGAGAAATCAAGAACCGAAAGGCCCCAGAGCGCCGTCTTTTGGCGGAACGTGGGGCATAAGCCACGGTAGTGATTACTATTTGCCATCCCCTAGGGGGGCTTTGTTATACTGAGGGTGTCCATATGGACAAACAGCATTTACTGGAAACAGAAGTGACTTATGAAAAACCCTCTTCAAAGTTCTCCGCTCGGAGATGTACGTGTGACCGTGCCTT
>JBILLA010000163.1:0-5964 GCA_044376365.1 Bdellovibrionota bacterium
GGAGCGGAATCAAATAGTTCAAATTGAAGTAAGCGGCGGTATGAACCGTGAGCGTATTGGAAGACTTTCAGCGTTGGTGCAGGGTGTTTTTATATCTGTCGGTGCGCTGACAACACAGGCTCAAAATATTGATATTTCTTTGAGTGTATGAAGATTATCCACCTTGCCGAAACAACTTCGACGATGGATGAAGCTCGTCGCGTAGTGACTGATGGTGAACCGACCTTTGTTGTTGCAGAGATGCAAACGGCTGGTCGCGGACGTCGAGGAAATCAGTGGCAGTCTGCACCGCGTGCAGGGGTATATGGTACCTATGCATTTCAAGTGAATCACTCCGAGTTGCAACTTTCTGGACTCTCGCTTGCGGTTGGGGTCGGATTGCTGGATGGATTACAGCTATTTCCCTGGGGTATTCGATTAAAGTGGCCCAATGATCTGGTGCACGAACGATCAAAGCGTAAGTTAGCAGGAATTCTGATCGAGAGCGCATCGCAGGCAGCGATTACCACTGTGCTTGTTGGTGTTGGTTTGAACATAGAATCATCTTCATCCACAGAGACTGCTGGTCATCCGATTGGTCTGAAAGATCTTTCCAGTAGCTATCTTTCTTATTCATATGAAGAGAGCTGCCATCAGGTTGCCACAATACTTGATGCTACAATAAAGAAGTTTCAACATCAGGGATTTGGTGGTTTTCATCAAGCGTTCCATGACTGTATGGTATCGAGTCCTACAATGACGATTGATACTGAAGGTGTCGTGCGGCACGGCGCTGTTGAGGGAGTATCATCTTCAGGGGCGCTATTATTGCGAGAAGGAGAAGTTCTGCATGAAGTGCTTTCAGGACATGTTATTTCTTGGTAGTGAGCTGATAGCTGATAACCGAGAGCGGCTAGCCGCCATCCACCCAATAAGCCCCCACAATCCTTCCATCTTTAAACGAGGGGACAGCAAGAATTTTGCGACTTTCTTCATGTCGCCATACAATACCCCCTTCAGCGGAGGAGAGTATGCTCTTAGCAATTGATATCGGTAATACCAACATAGTCATCGGTGGATGGAACAAGGATACGCTCCTGTTTGAATTTCGGCTGCAGTCGGATATCGGACGGACTGTTGATGAATATCGTGCATCTATAACTTCTCTTCTACAGCTTCAATTAGGCGCAGCATATACTGTGTCAGCTGCAATTATTTCATCAGTAGTGCCGCCGCTTACAGGCACACTTGTTGATCTGGTAAAGCAAACGTTCTCAATTGATCCTCTCATCGTTGGTGTTGGTACAAAAACTGGCATTGCAATTCGTATCGCCGATCCTGCATCGGTTGGTGCAGATCGTATTGTGAATAGTGTTGCAGCAAAAACGCTTTACGGTAAAAAGAGTATCGTGGTCGACTTTGGTACAGCGACAACATTTGACTATATTAATGATAATGGTGACTACGAGGGGGGCATTATTGCTCCGGGACTTCACACATCTTTAGAGTCGTTGGTAAGCAAAACAGCAAAACTCCCTCGCATTGAATTGGCTTGGCCAAAAACAATTATCGGAAAGTCTACCGTCGCGGCGATGCAGTCAGGTGCTATGGTAGGGTATGTCTGTATGGTTGATGGGGTGCTTGCCCAAATTGAAAAAGAAGTTGGTAAGCTCTCTGTGGTGATCGCTACTGGAGGACTTGGCGGTGTGATTACAGAGCACTCTGAGCGAATTGATATCTATGATGGCACCCTAACCTTAAAAGGGATGCAGCTTATTGCTCAGATGAATGGTATTGGATAGATACATATGAAAAATATTTTTCTTGGCATTTTTGTTAGTCTTGTTTCTTTGGTGGTGACCCTAGCCTGTATTGAAGTAGGTTTTCGACTCTTTGCAGCTGCGCCGAAAGCAGCATGGACAGATCGTCCAAAGTCATACTTTATCCATGAAGCTTCTGCGACGTTTCAAGATTATCCGCATAACCCAACCAAGGCTCAAGGTACCTACCGCATTGCTGTGATTGGTGATTCATTTACCTTTGCACCCTATATGCAGTTTGATGATGCATTTCCTAAGCGTCTTGAACGCTACTTAAACCTCAATATTGGTACGAAAAAAGTTGAAGTGATCAACTACGGCGTGCCAGCTTACTCAACCAGTCACGAGGTTCCTGTGGTGAAGCGAGCGATTGAAGAGGGTGCTGATTTTATTCTCCTTGAAATTACCCTCAATGATCCCGAGATAAAACCCTATACGCCGACGCAACTCTTTCGTGAGAAAAACAAATTCGGAGAGCTTGAATTGACCGCGCCTCTTTTTCGCTACTGGACTTCTCTTGCCTTTGTGCTGCGTCGTTTGCATAACAATGAGACGCATAAAAACTATGTGCAAAAGTTCTTTGATCTATTTGAAAAGCCTAAGACTTGGAAAAATTTCTCTGATTCATGGCACGCTATTGCAACCATGACGAAAGAAGCACATGTGCCTACTGCGGCAGTGGTATTTCCTCTCTTTGGTATTCCCCTCACGAGCGAGTATCCATTCACACCGATTCATGAAAAAATCAAAGGGCTCATCGATTCACTCCAGATTCCATTCTACGATCTCTACCCAGATTTTGCTGGCCTACCTCTAGAGCGTATGCAGGTCATCGTTGGGCAGGATTTTCATCCAAATGAAATTGGTCACCGTATTGCTGCTGAGCGTATCTTAGCTTTCCTCCAACAGCAGGCATTGTTGCCCGGCGAATTCTTCCCAAAAACTGCTCTTGCTGAGAGAATCGGTATTAATCTTCCTGGAAAACAGCAGCAAAAGGGTAACTTTGACCCATCGACGAACGCTGTTAATGATGAGGGAGAGGCTGTCGGCGAATAAGTAAAAGGGAACTCTTTTTTTCTGGAACTTTTTTTTATTTCAGTATTAAAATTATACTATGCAAAAAACCAACTCTCAAACGATTGTCTTTTCATTATTCTTACTTATCCTTTTGACTGGATGCACAGAGCTTTCTGGCTATGGGTCACCTGGCTACAATAACTCGTATGCAGATCCTTACTATGGTCCGCCACGTGGTAATGGCTATGGATACGGCTATGACGATCGTGATTGGAGGAATCGCCAAGACCGTAGAGATATTGAGCGTGAGCGTGATCGTCTTGAAAAAGAACGTCGTGATCTTGAGCGCGAGCGTTGGAAGCAAGAAAATTCTTACACACCACCTCCTGTTGCACGTCCACGTGAAGAGTGCCCATCAGGTTTCTCACCTAGTGAGCAGAAGTGTTCTCCTGAAGAACGACGCCGTGGCTGTAAAGATATGAGACTTCCTGGTGGATTGGGTTGCGTTCGACGTTAAGTCGTACTGCGCTTGCAGAACCAGTGGTTATAAATTGGCAATAAAAAGAGCACCGAGAAGGTGCTCTAAAACAAGTACTCAAAAGACCATCTGACCAGAAACTCCTTAACCTTTCTAGGGATAGGGAAGCTACTGTACTGGGGAGGGAATTCCCTAGTAGGAACTCGAAGGTTTCTACTCATCAGCCTTTCACTCTTAAGATTCATTGTGCTGGCAAACGATGTTTGTCGTCAAAGAAAAAGAGATCGGAAAAACCCACATTTTTATGGTCGATCGCTCTGATCTTACTGGCTTCGTAGGTGAATTCGTTATGTTGTTGGCGTTGTCGTGCGCCGTTCACTGAGCTGTACGACAAGAATGCTGACGCCATAGAGTAAGAGCATCGGTCCTGCCATAAGGCACTGTGAGAGTGCATCGGGAGGAGTCAGGACACCGGCAATAATAAAGATTGCAACGATGACATAGCGCCATGTTGATTTCATTGCGTGGGCAGTCAGAATGCCAACACGAGCAAGTACAAAGCTTATGACGGGTAATTCAAAGATAGCACCAAAGCCGATGAGTATTTTAATAGTAAGCGAAAGATGTTCGCTGAGTTTTATTTGTGGTGTGAGCGCAATTGATTTGTACTCTTCTTTAAAGAAATCAAATGAAATGGGCAGTACCAGCTCATAGCCAAAAAAGATACCTGCAAGAAAACAAGCAGTCGTAATAAGAATGAAGGGAAACACATATTTTTTTTCCTGGTCATAGAGGCCAGGAGAGATGAATTTCCAGAGTTGATAAAAGATATAGGGCAGCGCAAAGAGTGTGCCGGTGAAAAAAGCTACATAGATCTTTAAAGTGAGCGCTTCCGCTGGACCAGTTCCAATAAGGACAGTCTCGCCAAAAATATTTCGAAAGGGGCGAGTTAAGAGTTCAAAAAAGTAAGAGCTATAAGCATAGGTAACAAAGCTCAGCAGAACGATACTTGCGACGCTATGAATGATGCAGCTTCGCAGGTCTGAGAGGTGCTCCATGATGCCCATCTCGACAAATTGGCGTTTTGAAGGGGTTGGTTCACTTGGTTCTTGTGAGGGAGCTGCTCGCATACTGTATTCTTAGATTGGTTCTTCTGTCTTTGAAGTATCAGCTGACGTTTCACTGTGCGTGCTTTCAGCAGGCGCTTCAAGGGGTGCCGGGCTTTGCTTTTTCTCTACAACAGGTTTCAGGCTCACGAGGTTGGTCAGGTCTTGGGAAAGAACTTTTACCTCATCGGCAGGTTTATAGGCAGCATTATAGAATTCGCGCCGCAGACTATCTGAGGATTTCTTAAATTCCCCCGCCCACTTGCCCAGTTGTGACATAACTTTTGGCAGCTTATCGGGGCCAAAGACCACGAGGGCTACGATTGCTATGACGACAAGCTCGCTAAAATTAAAGCCAAACATATATTTTTACCTATAAGAAGCTTATTATATAACCCGCAATATGTATAACACCAATCTCCACTTTCATTTTACGGGCATAGGCGGCTCAGGCATGTCGGGACTTGCCGAAATCCTCTTAGAGCTTGGGTTTAATGTTTCGGGCACCGACCAAAAACATTCACCAGTCGTTGAGAGACTTATAAAACGTGGCGCCGCTGTCTCGATTGGGCATCGTGCTGAATTTTTGCCTGAGCGCGCTTCCTTACTTGTATATTCATCTGCTGTGACTGCAGAGAACCCCGAAATTGTCGAGGCGAAGCGTCGAAATCTTCCTGTAATTCGTCGTGCAGAGGTGCTGGCTGAGTTGATGCGCTTGAAATTTGGTGTTGGCGTTGCAGGATCACATGGCAAAACGACCACAACGACGATGATCGCTGGCATCCTTGAAGCTGGCATGCTTGATCCTACTGTGATTATTGGTGGACAGGTGCGTTCACTTGAGTCAGGAGCCCGTGTTGGCAAAAGTGATTACCTTGTCGCAGAGACAGATGAATCTGATAGAAGCTTTCTTCTTTTAAAACCTACAGTTGCGATTGTTACTAATATTGATACTGAGCACTTGCATGCGTATGAGAATTTTAGTGAGCTTCAGAGTTCATTTGCTCAGTTTGTGAATTCGATTCCGTTTTATGGATTAGCAATTCTTTGCATCGACGATCCGCATGTTCGTGCGCTTGCTTCTACCCTCAAAAAACGTATGGTGACCTACGGCATGAGCCCAGATGCGATGATACGTCCAGTGAATATCAAGCAGGTGAAGGGTGGTACGCACTTTGATGTACAGATTCATGGTGAGCACTTTGGTTCGTTTTTCCTTCCGATGCCAGGTATCCACATGATGCTCAATTCGCTTGCGGCAATTGCAGTTGGTAAAGAATTTAATATTCCGGGAACAGTGATTGCATCAAGTTTGCAAGCATTTCCCGGCGTGCACCGACGAACTGAGGTGTGTGGAACAGTTCGTGATGTGACTGTTATCAATGATTATGGACATCATCCAACTGAGATTCGTGCAACATTGGCAGCAGTGCGCTCAGGTTGGCTTACTGATGGAGCAAAATTACATGTTATTTTTCAGCCTCATCGCTATTCGCGAACGAAAGATTGCTTTGTAGATTTTTTAAAGTGTTTTGATGATGCGTCATCAGTGACGGTTACTGAT
>JBILLA010000164.1:0-5950 GCA_044376365.1 Bdellovibrionota bacterium
TATGAAGTTTTTGTTGGATCAAACTCAATACGTATGCTTTCAGCATGTCCTGTCGTTCCCATAGAAACTTTAGGATAGATTGGATTTGGCAGTGCTCCACCTGTGTACCCTACTTCGGTTTGTACGACGCCAGGTTGTGCTCGCAGTAGCTCTTGCATCCCCCAAAAACAGCCTCCTGCAAGTATCGCAAGCTCATGACCATTTGAAAGAAATGCATCGCTCTTTTTTGTTTGCGATTCAAAGAGGGAAAGATACTTTCCGTAGCCACGCGCTTGAAGTTCAGCCACGGGAATAAAATCAAGTGAGGCAGAATTTATACAATAGCGCAGACCATTGGCACCTGGACCATCAGGAAAAACATGCCCAAGATGCGAGTCACCAGATTGTGATTTTACTTCAGTGCGGATCATGCCATGTGAAGTGTCGCGAATTTCACGCAGCTCAGTATCCTGAATCGGTCGAGTAAAACTTGGCCATCCCGTTCCCGAATCAAACTTATCAGTGGATGAAAAGAGCGGCTCACCTGTCACGATATCCACATAGATGCCAGCTTCATGATTATCCCAATATTTATTTTTAAACGGTGGCTCAGTACCACATGCTTGCGTCACATGGAGCTGCTCAGCAGAGAGCTTCTGTTTTAAAATATCGAGCGGTGGTTTCTTATATTCACTCATGGCAAAAGCACAATAACTATTTAATAGTATAATCGCTGCAAGGTAGGCTTTTTTCAAGATCATAGAAATAACTATGCCATTGTAGACGTCTGGAATGGTAGTATCATTCAAGTAAAAGAGGACTATATGCAAACATACATTCGTACTTTCTCTTCCTTTCTTATTATATGCCTTCTGGGCACTGCGCTACTTTCTAGTATCGCTCATGCTCAAGGAGCTCAGCCCGCGTCAGTGACTGCTTCAAGCGAAGCAACCATACACGTTGAAGCAACAAAAGCACTGGTGCAGTTTCAGGTAAGCCGAAATGGCTCGACTGCGAAAGAGGCGGCAGAGAAAAACGCCCGTGCAGCGGACAGCGTGGTGAGTTTTTTAAAGACCCTCTCTAACGTCAAACAGCTTCAGACAACTGGCATCTATCTAAACCCAGTGTCTCGTTATAATGACCAAACAAATCAACCACAAATTATCGGCTACGAATCACGAAACGATCTTAGCTTTGAAGTGCCTCTTGCTGATGTTGGCTCACTGCTTGATCAGATCGTGCAGAAAGGAGCCAATGCAATTGCATCAGTAACATTTAGCGCTGAAGCGCCCATCCTTGAAGATGCTCGTAAACGAGCTCTCTCCGAAGCAACAAAGAAGGCAAAAGCTGATGCAGAACTTCTTGCAAGTGCTGCTGGCGTAACACCAAAAGGTGTCATGCATATCACCGTTGGCTCAAGTTTTAATCCACCAGTTGTGTATCCGCAGGTTAGGGGCTTAGCAATGGCAACACGTGCAGAGGTCGATACACCTGTCGTTGGAGGCTCACTCGCAGTGAACGCTACAGTTACCGTCGAGCTGTCCTTGTAGAGATCTGATCCGCTCGTTGCCCTGCAAGATACCAGCCTTCGGTTTCGTTGCCTGGTCGTATGACAAAGTATTCGCGTGTTGGCACATGGTGCCCATCATGAAGCGATGCTTTGAGGGCTTCAAGACGCGGCAGCGCTCGCTGCGCATCAACAAGAGAGACTGGAATAGTTTCAGCTTTATTTTGTGCAAAGTATGGTGTGATCTGTTCCAGAAACTCTGGTCGCGTCATAGGGACAACGAAACATCCCTCTGACCATCCAGCAACTTCCTCTCGATTACTTGTACCATCCACCCAGTGGATATTGATATTTTTCATCTCACTATGACGCTTGAGCTCATTTGGTGACCAGACACCGTCACCATTCACGTCGCGAACACCATATACTTTCTGCCACGCAGCAAGACGTAATGCGCCAAACTTTCCATCGTGCTGTTCGGGATATCCTTGATAGAAATATTGTCCAGGCAACACTTTACCAAGACCACGTCGACCTCCGGCCCTTCGATATCCAGGTTGAGTCGTACATCGTACCTCACGCAAGAAGTGACTTCCGTCTTTCTTCTTTCCGCAAAGAACCATCAGATCACTAAAGTGATCATAGCTATCTTTCTTGATTGTAAAATCGAGATCACAACCACGCACAAAGATTATATTGGTCTGACCAGGTGCAGAACGCCACTGATAGCCCTGCCCTTTGACAAGCTCATACCATTGAAACATTCGCTGCTTTGCTTCCATTCCTGTATATGCACGCGAAACAAGAATGGGTTCCTGATATGTCGAAGGGGATGGATGAATGAGGCCAGCAAAGATCTGACCTTGAGCAAGACCACCTGATACACTTATCGCGGCTACTGCTGCAGAGAGTGCCTTCATCGAAGACCTCCAAAAGAAAAAAAGCTTTGAACAGCAAGCATACTTCCACAACAGTATGCTCACAGAACAAAGCTTATCAAAGAGAAAACCGTATTAGATAGAATCACCGTTCGGTCGGCTAGCTCCCTTGAATTGCGCGATGATTGCTTGCATGTTTTCTTTCACAAGCTTGGGATTGCCCCCTGCGTTACTGAGTGATGCATTCGTCAAATAGCCAGCAAGCGACTGTGCCAGTGCTTGATTTCCACCAGTCACTTGCATCGCGAGCTCAGCAAAGACTCGAAAGACACTCACGGCAAGAGGATTTTGCTGATCTATTTCAAAAGGCTTTCTGCCACCAAATTCAGCTTTCGCTTTTCCATCAATACCGATGTCATAACGGGAACCATCTGCAAGACCGATACTAAATTTATCATCGATTATGCCAGCTTGCTGAAGAGCCTTTCTCATTTGGTCACGCTCTTTTTGCTCTTTTGGCTTGCCTGAATTTTTAAACAGGCTTATCAAACCACCAACCGCTGCGCCAATCAGTCCACCAACAAGCGGGCCTCCAAACATCGAGCCAATACTTGCACCGGTCACAATACCCGTAGTGACGCCGTGCTCAAGCGACATCTTGCCGAAGTTTTTGACCATGTCATACACCCCAAACGCTGCCGAAGTAATCGCTTCGCCGGTTGAAAGCGCACTACTTCCTGCAGCAGCACCAGAAGCTCCGGCTGCCGATGCAGCTTTTGCACCAGATACAGGAGCTGCACCAAGAAGCCACTTTCCTGCCGAAGTACCTTCAAACCATGTAGCAACATTACCCAACAATCCTTCACGTTGTCCCTGAGCATTCTTTGTAATACCTAAATATTGCAAACCATCATCCATCAACCCTTTAAGGGAAAAATTATCAACTACTGCCTTTGGTATTGGTTTAGTTGTCTGAGGTTGAGAAGCCTGGATCTCTTTTGATAATTCACTCTCAAAGATATCAAGAACGCGCTGCTGTGATTGCGTAGCAAAAGCAGCAAAGTTCTCAATCAAAGAACGGTTCGAAGACGAGGCACCATCTATTGAAGTTGGCATAACATGCTCCTGAAAAAATTTCTAAAATGTAGAGATGAATCGACTCGGAGGACCTTAAAGTTTCCGATCAATTCAGAGGAGCTTGCTCTTGAGCGATTTTTTGACTGATCAGATATGTCCAGGGAAACACGGCAAGGCCTAGGTAAATGAGGATGAGGACGACGATAAGAGGTCGAATCCAGGGGCGATGATGAGATTGTACCGTAAGGAGCGCGATAAACAGAATAGAAACGCTCTTAGCAGCAAATAGTACGGGAGCTTCACCGTAATAGTGCATCAGATCTCGTAGTAATGAGTTGCCCTCCATATGCATACCCATAAGAGAGAGGCCTGCATAGGTCAACACACCATCAAGAATCTGACAGCAGACGAGAATAAGACCTAATTGGAGAGCTTTTTTAGAGATAGACCGCTCTCCTATTTTAAGGAGAACGGTCTTTTTGCGCTGGCGTTTTCCAGAATAACTTATGTGGTCAGTCTCACCCTCTTCGATGCGAAACTTAACCACAGTCGATTATCTACAGAAGACCTGCCAAGCTTTCAAGCGAGGTTTGGCTAATCTTGTACTCTGCCTGAGGAGCTTCTTCTTCTCCCTCAACAAAGACTTGACGGCTTACGTATTCTGAAACACCTGAGCCTGCTGGGATCAAACGACCCATGATAACGTTCTCTTTCAGACCACGAAGTGAATCGACACGTCCAGAAACAGCAGCTTCCGTGAGTACTTTTGTTGTCTCTTGGAATGATGCCGCAGAGATAAACGAATCAGTCGTTAACGCTGCCTTGGTAATACCCAAAAGAAGCGGTTCATAGACTGCAGGTTTACCGCCTGCTGCAAGTACTTTCTGGTTCTCAGCAGTCACTCTCCATCGCTCAACAGAATCACCAACGAGGAAGTGTGTATCACCGAAATCAGCAATCTTCACACGCTTCAACATCTGGCGAACGATAACTTCGATATGCTTATCGTTGATTCGTACACCTTGTAGACGGTAGATCTCTTGAACTTCATTGGTGAGGTATGAAGCAAGCGCTTTCACACCTTCAATGCGAAGAATGTCATGTGGGTTAATTGCACCATCAGTCAATGATTCACCAGCTCTGACGCGATCACCGCGTTGAACAGACACGTGCTTCGTTTTCGCAACAAGATACTCACGAGGCTCGCCGTACTCAGGTGTGACGATGATTTTTCTCTTACCACGAGAATCTTCACCAAAATCAACAATACCATCAACATCAGAAACAACTGCTGGATCCTTTGGCTTGCGAGCTTCAAAGAGCTCAACAACGCGTGGAAGACCACCAGTAATATCTTTTGTTTTCGTTGATGCACGCTCACGCTTGGCGATAACGTCACCTGCATCGATATCAGTGTTATGTTCAACAGTAACACGAACACCAACAGGTAAGTTATAAACGCGATTTTCACCATTTTCGCCGTATACAATGATACGTGGGCGAAGGTCTGCAGAACGATCACGAGATTGGATAATCTCTTTTTCAACAAAGCCAGTTCGCTCATCCGCTTTCTCTTCGATTGTGTTCTCGTTGAGGTCTTGCCATTCAACACGACCTGCAACATCGGAAAGAATTGGAATCGTAAACGGATCCCACTCAGCAAGGAGCTGCCCAGGCTTGACCTCAGCACCTTCCTCAACTTTGAGTCGGCAACCATATACAATAGAGTGACGCTCTTTTTCACGACCGTCGACTGCATCAACAACCACAAGCTCACTCTTACGAGCCATCATTACTTGTGAGCCGTCACGACGTCGTACGATACGTGCGTTTTCAAACTTAATCTTTCCTGCGAATCGTGCTTCAAGAGAGCTCTGCTCACCTCGTCCAACCGCAGCACCACCGATGTGGAATGTTCTCATCGTCAACTGTGTACCAGGTTCACCGATTGACTGTGCGGCGATAACACCAACAGCCTCACCAAGGTTCACCATATGTCCACGCGCAAGGTCACGTCCGTAACAGAGCGAACATACGCCACGCTCGGATTCACAGGTCAGAGCTGAACGGATAAAGACAACGTCGATACCTGCATTGGTAATCGCGGCTGCTTTCTCTTCATCAATCTGCTCATTTCTGCGAACAAGCACTTCATTGCTGACAGGATCACAGATATCTTCAGCCGCAACACGACCAAGAATTCTGTTAGTGAGTGATTCAATTTCTTCACCACCTTCAACAAGAGCTGAAATCTCAAGCCCCTCAGTCGTACCACAATCAAAACCTGTCACGATTGAATCTTGTGCAACGTCAACAAGTCTTCGTGTGAGGTAACCAGAGTTTGCTGTTTTAAGAGCTGTATCCGCTAGACCCTTACGAGCACCGTGCGTTGATACGAAGTACTGAAGAACCGAAAGACCTTCACGAAGGTTTGCCTTAATAGGCTCTTCGATGATCGATCCATCCGGCTTCGCCATGAGTCCTCTCATTCCAGCAAGCTGACGAATCT
>JBILLA010000027.1:0-18132 GCA_044376365.1 Bdellovibrionota bacterium
GTCATAGATGTAGCTCAAGAAGTAGCAACAAGACGATCATCAAGCCAAGCCAAGGTTACGTCGCAGCTGCTCATGTTGCGCTTTTAATGTAGCAGGCATTTTAGCTCCTATACTATCAAAAAACTTTCGCTGTGAATCGAGTTCAAAGTGCCAATCGCTTGAACGTACTGCAAAGAGCTCTTCCATCACATGCGGCGCCATGGACAACCCCTCAGTATTAATGTCGCCAGCCTTTGGCAGAAGGCCAATTGGTGATACTGCAGCATCAACTTCGCCATCAATACGCTTCAGTATCCACTCTAAGACCCGCACGTTATCGCCAAAACCAGGCCACAAGAAATCACCTTGATCGCTGGTACGGAACCAATTCACATGAAAAATTTTCGGTAGCTGCGCATCCGGATGTTGGCCCATATCAAGCCAATGCTTGAAATAATCACCAGCGTGATACCCGATAAAGGGCAGCATCGCCATCGGATCACGGCGCAACTCACCAACCTTACCAGCAGCAGCAGCTGTCGTCTCGGATGCCATCGTTGTTCCAAGAAAGGTGCCGTGCTTCCAATCACGAGCTTCATATACTAACGGCACAGTACGTGGACGACGTCCTCCAAAAATAATACCGCTAATTGGCACTCCCTGCGGCGACTCCCATGCAGGATCGATACTTGGACACTGCGATGCAGGTGCAGTAAACCGACTATTAGCATGAGCAGCAGACATACCACAGGTCGGTGTCCACTCAATACCTCGCCATGTAATAAGTTTTTCTGGTTGTTCTTTAGTTAAGCCTTCCCACCAAGGAGTTCCATCAACTGGGTTATAGGCAGTATTTGTAAAAATAGTATTTTTTGAAATTGTACGGAGCGCATTCGGATTAGTTTTTTCAGAAGTACCAGGAGCAACTCCAAAAAAACCAGCTTCAGGATTGATAGCATAAAGGCGTCCATCGTTACCAAAGCGAAGCCATGCAATATCATCACCAATAGTTTCTATCTTCCAACCCTTTTCCTGATACAACTTTGGCGGCACCATCATTGCAAGATTGGTCTTGCCGCATGCAGATGGAAACGCTGCGCAAAGGTAGTGCTTTTTTCCCTGCGGATTGGTAATGCCAACGATCAGCATGTGCTCTGCAAGCCAGCCCTCTCGGCGCGCAAGTGTTGAAGCAATACGCAGTGCAAAACACTTTTTACCTTGTAATGCATTACCACCATAGTTCGAGTTAAAACTAATGATCGTATTATCTTCTGGAAAATGGCAGATATAACGTTCATTCGGATCAAGGGTACCAACAGAATGTACGCCACGGACGAAATCAGCAGAATCTTTTGGCAGATTCTTGAGTGCAACTGCTCCAACGCGCGCCATAATTTTCATATTAGCAACAACGTAGGGTGAATCAGTAAGTTCAAAGCCAACTTTGGAAAAGGGAGATCCATCGGGACCCATCAAATATGGCACAACATACATTGTGCGACCGCGCATACAGCCAGCCATAAGCCCATCAAGCTTTTGATACATTGCTTGAGGATCGAACCAATTATTGGTGGGACCAGCATCGTCTTGCGAGTGACTGCAGATAAAGGTTCTATCTTCAACACGCGCAACATCAGTTGGATCAGAAGTTGCCCAAAATGAATTTGGATATCTATCAGGATTGAGTCGAGTAAGGACTCCAGAAGCAACTAATGCTTCATTCATTGCTTCAGTCTCGGCCTGTGTGCCATCAATCCATACGACGTTGTGAGGTTGTACTGTTTGAGCAACACGCTCAACCCAAGCAAGTACGATAGGGTATTGATTTTCCATATCAAAATTGTAGCACTTTTACAGCTCCCTCAGCCAAGGGATATTCTTAGAAGAGCACCAAGAAAAAGTACGGTATTCTTCTCAAACTATGACGATGCGCTACGGCAGAAAGGCTCAAGCGAATGCATACGTCCATAGAGTGTTACAGAATCAGGTAATTTTGCTGCAAGCTGCTGCAGAACTGCAGCTGAAATATCATCTAACGATTCATTGGCACGCGTTTCATCAAACTGATCGCGAAAGAGCGTACGCAGAAAACCCTTACGAGAAATACCCAGAAAAAGATGCTGATAACTTGAAAACGTATCAATCGCATCAAGCAGCAGGCCCGAAGTATAGGGATCTTTACTAATAAAAGCTCCCATACCGGGATCAAGAATAAGCTGTGCATGGGGCAAGCCAACCTGCGCAGCAAGCTCAAGCTTTTTATCAAAAAAGACTCGAATCTCATCGAGTAAATTACTGCTCTCTTCAAACTGAAAATTATGGGGCTCTGGACAGCGGCTATACATCACAATCACTGAACTTTGCGTGTCTGCTGCAAGCTCAAAGAGCTCCTGTGAACCACCTGAAACATCATTAATATATTTCACACCAAGCTGCACAGCTCGACGCGCAGTAAGGATGTGGTGCGTATCAACAGATATCGTTGCAAGCGACGGCAAGGCAAAGAGTGTTGCTTCAAGTCGTTGCCATTCTTCATCGGCACCTACACAGACTGATTGAGGACGTGTTGAATCAGCACCAATATCAACCAAGGACGCTCCCTGCTCAAAAAGAGAGGCAACTTTTGTTACAACCGCCTCAGTTGTTGAGCATTGTCCACCGTCAGAGAAGCTATCAGGGGTGAGATTTACAACACCTACAAGTTTTAATTCAGCAGCCATGATGCAATCTTCCTTACTAAAAATAGCCTACCACGAAATGAGAGGGGGTACGATTATAAAAATCAATACCGCAACAGAGGCTTCCCACAAGAAACTTCCCACACCGATCCTTCGATATAAAGAGTAATAAATATTACTTCCACACTATCAAAAAGGAGCAATAAACCATGAGACCTGAAGAGCAAATACTACCAAGCCGCACCGATTTTTCTTTCCTGACACCACTACAGATTGCACCGGTAGCAACAACGGCCAACACGGTAGGTAGTCTGGGCGAGATGCTGCTCTCGGCAACGGTTACGAATGTTTCAAAGAAACCGCTCAGACAAACAGTGACATACGCAAACTACAATCGTCCTCTCGAATCAGAGGGAGAAAGAGGTTATAGCAGAAATTGGGGAGATGCTTCAGCAGCGACTCAGACCAGTGCGATGCAAGCAATTCTTGCAGGTGCTCAAGGATTATCAAATGAAGACAAAGCGATTCTTCTTGGTATTTGTCGCATCGAATCAGGATTTAATCCTGACGCGGCAGCAACAACGACTTCAGCAAGTGGTCTCTTTCAAATTATCAAATCAACAGGTGAAACACTTGGGCTTTCTCAAAAAAATGTTTTTAATATGAAAGAGAATATTAAAGCTGGCGTGGCGCTCTTTAAAGAGCACGCTCGGCTTGTTGCCAAGAAATACCCACACCTTACCGGTGATGACCGTGCCCTTATGCTCTATGCCCTCCACCACGATGGACCAACTTTAAAATATGGCGGAGCACAAATTGGACGCGAAAAACTGATGCCATTCCTCAATAAATTCAGAGCTATCACTGCTGAGGCAGGTCGCTCATAGATGACGATGCCCCTGTTGAAAACTGGTGGTCTGCTGCATCAGAACTATTCACTCAGCACTGAATCTCAGCTAGTATCCAGGGGATGGTATCATTCAACGGTCAACAATCTGACGAAGTCATTCTCTTTGAGATACGACCCCATTGGACTCGCAAAGGGATGGGATTATTGCGCTCGCTTGTCTTTATTATTGCAAGTATCTTTTTTTTCTCATTCATAAAAGACTACGTCGGATCAGATCCTCGCTATACATTTACGTTCGGCGTGATTATCTCACTCCTCACCGGTGGTGTGTACTACGGATGGATACGTTTCAAAGCAAATCGCGCAAAAGCATTCATTACCGATAGGCGCTTTGTAAGACTTGAGCCTGCATTCCCTACTTTTCTTGTACAACGTTCACTCTATTGGACAGAAGTACTCAAAGTAAAAAGTACAGCGCCCAATATGCTTGCCCGTTACATGAAGATAGGAAGCCTCATCATTCAACCGATTATGTCAGAGTCTGGCAAAGAAGATGTACGTGTTGATCACGTGTACTTTTATGGCGACCTTGCAAACTACATTGAAAAAATAATCTATACTGTCAAAAGTAAACCGGCAGAGATCTCTACCATTAGGCCATTTATTCCCAAGAAAGCTGGCGAGCGGTACTAAGCTGCTCGTAGAAAGGTTTTCCTAAACCTTCTGCATGAGCGATTACGGACGGGGCTCACGTGCGGCGGCTACAAGCTCAGCAACGACAGGCTCAATCATTTCAAAATTTGTTTTACGACCATTAATAAAGAATGTCGGTGTTTGCTCAACTGATAACTTTGCCGAGAGATCAATGTCTGCCTGTATTTTTGAACGGAAACGATCTGCAGCCACACATCCCGAGAGTGTATCAAGATTAAGCCCCATACTCTTTGCCCATGCAAAAAAAGCACTCGTTAACTGTGGACGGGTTACTGGAGCATCAAGGAGCGGCTCAGTAAAGACATACCGAAAAGCATCCCAGAACTTGCCCTGCTCTCCGACACAATGCACAAAGCTTGTCGCATAACAGGCATGCTGGTGCATTGCACGTGAGAGCAAGCTATTACAGCTTGAATCAAGGGGGAAATTTTTTGAAACAAACAGGATACTCTCTTTATACTTGGCCAATATCTCTTCGATGAATGGAAATTTCATACGACAGGCGCTGCACTCAAAATCAGAGAACTCAACGATAACAATTGGAGCCGCTGGATTACCAAGTGTAAAGTCAGCGCTCGTCACTGGTATCGTTGCCTGTGGTAAGCTGCGCCATTGCGACACGATATTTAGTGAGCTTTGATTATTTTTTGAGGGTGTCAGTATACCAGGGCCAGTACGAATCAAAAACGAAATACCGACAACACCGATTAATAGACTCCATGCAGCAAGGAAAGCAAATGGCTGACTGCTTTGTCCCATCAACGCTTTGACTCCCTGGAAAGGTGCATCAAATGCTTCAAGCAGCGATGCAACTATTCCCCGCTGACGTGCCCCAAAGTACGCAGCAAGAGCAATCAGTACATTGGCCACATACATGCCGATGCAGTACAGGCAAAAAACACCAAGGATTACTTTCGATACATAGAACAGATAGGCTGCCAAGAGTACTGAAAAGAAGCTCGCAAGGAGGAGCGTGCCCCAAAATAGGCGCTGTGCTGATGATTTAAAAGCATACAGGGCACCAATGAGCACCATAAAATAGAACACAAAACCAAGAGCAGCTAGCGGCACCCCCAGTACCGTGCTGTAGGAGCTCTGATTGACAGCATTGCAGTTGAAAGCACTATTAATATTGCAAAAGGATGAGGTGACCTCTACGCCTGCGGAAAGCAGCATATGCTCATACCAGGAGCGTCCCGAGGCAAGCAGACCAAGGAGAGACCCTAAGAAAAGGAATAATATAGAAGTGCGCGGTTTCGTGTGCATCATGAGCGTAGTAAGCCTAGCATCATTTTATTGGGTTTTGAACGATCGATCTGCTCTGCTACCATTTCAATCGTGCAACAAACGACGTCAAAACACCACTACCTGCTCCTCTGCGGCATCCTTATCTTTGCCTCTTTTTTTAGGTTTTTTATAGGGCTCAATTGGGACCACGGACTCCTCCTCCATCCCGACGAACGATTTCTCACCATGGTGGCAGAAAAAGTTCGTATGCCCCACTCTCTTGTACAGTACCTCAATGGTGATACCAATCCTCTAAGCCCCTATAACAATGGGTACGATTACTATGTGTATGGCAACTTGCCGCTTGCCATTGTTCGCTTCGTAGCAGAGCTCACACATAAAACTTCATATGATAATATTTTTATCGTCGGTCGCCTCTTATCCGGTGCTGCTGATATCGTAGCAATCATTGGCGCATTTTTTCTTGGTGCACTTTTAATCAATCCTTATGCTGGTCTTTTTGCAGCGTTGCTGCTTGCAGCTTCGGTACAAAATATCCAACTGTGCCGCTTCATGGGGACTGAGAATTTTGTTGGTGCGTTTGTAACCTGGTCAGCTGTCATGCTGTGCTATGCTTACCGAGCTTTTTTAGAGGGTCGATTCATCCGTGCACGCTTTACGCTTGCAGGTAGTGCTGCACTCTTAGGATTTGGCATTGCAAGCAAAATTAGTGCGCTCTTTTTTCTTCCTGTTGCACTTGTTGCAATTTGCGTAGCCCTATTCTTTCCTGGAGGCGACTACATTGCTCAAAAAAAATCTAGGCGCGTCTGGTTCGAACTATTCATCACATCAGCACTTATGTTTGGCATTGTGACTCTACTCTGCTTTCGCATAGGACAACCCTCAGCTTTTTCAGGCTTAAGCTTTCTACCATCGCCAAAATTTCTTGATAACATGCACCGTATTAAAGAGCTTACTGATGGTGGTGAATGGCCACCCAATGTTCAATGGGCCGGCAGAACACCGATCATCTTTCCATTAAGCCAAATGATGCAGTGGGAAATGGGATATGGATTCTTTTTCCTTATGTGCAGCGGGCTCTTCCTTGCCATAACGCACAGCATACAAAAGCGATCACGTCGACTCCTTCTCGTTATTGGATGGGTACTCTTCTTTTTACTCTATCAAAGCACTCGGTTTGTGGCATTCGGTCGTTATCTCTCAATTGTCTATCCATTTTTTGCTGTCTTAGGTGGCTATGCCATTTGGCATTGCTATCAACAGCGATCAGTGCTCGTGCGAAGTTTTGCAACGATCTGCCTTATCCTTACACTGTGCTGGACTGGTGCATTTAATACAATCTACCTGCGCGATCATGCACGTGTGCAAGCATCACGATGGATCTATGCCAATATTTCACAAGGAAGCGTCTTACTGAATGAAGCATGGGATGATGGGCTTCCCCTTCGTGTCGATGGAAAAGATGGCTTTGGCGGTCTTTATAAAGAAGTCCAATGCAATTTTTATGAATTAGATACTGATAAAAAACGTAATGAAATCCTCGATAAGCTCGATCAAGTACAGTACATTATGTTGAGCAGTAATCGTCAATTTGCTTCCATTCCACGACTGGAAACGCGCTATCCCTTTACCTCTCGCTACTATGAACTGCTCTTTGCAGGCAAACTTGGGTTTTCATTGGTGCATACAACTGTGGTTGCTCCTGCACTCTTTGGTATCACAATCCCTGATAAAAATGCTGTTGAGTCATTCACTGTATACGACCATCCAGCCGTCTATATCTTTAAAAAAGAAGATACCTATTCTCGACAAAGTACTGAAGCACTGCTCAATGACTTTCCCAATGGAACCTTTGAACCACTCACGACAATCACTGCAAAGGAGATCTCATGGCTTCCCTGATGAGTATTCTGATCTGGTTAGCGATTAGCTTTACCATACAAATTCTTTTGTATCCTGCATTTGCAACCATGCTTCCGTGCCGAAGAACTGCGTATGGCGTATCAAAAGTTTTTAGCTTCACACTCTTTAGCTATATTGTCTGGGTAGCCTCACTCTTAACCAAAGCAGATACCTTTACTGTTGCTGTTTGTTGCTTCGTGGGACTTTTGCTTGCGCTCTTGAGCAGATTTCAAAGCAGTGATAACTATGAACATCTTCTTCCCAATATCAAAGATCTTCTTCACATCGAATTGCTCTATGGCAGTGTCCTCGTTCTTGTATGGCTGCAGTACTGCTTTCACCCTGAAATTTACTGGGGTGAAAAGCCGATGGATTTTACATTCCTCAACTATTTCACACGTATCACGACGCTTCCTCCTAGTGATCCCTGGGCAAGTGGTAACAGCCTTGGGTACTACTACCTCGGCGTATATCAGTTTGGACTCCTCCATAAACTCTCAGGACTCTCACCTGCTATTGGTTATAACTTTAGCCTCGCTCTTATTGCTGCACAGTATGTTACAACCTGCTTCCTAATCTTTCGTCTCTGCTGCTCACAACGCGCTGCCACCATTTGCGCATTGCTCGTTGGCTTTCTTGGTACCTATGATACGTGGTGGGTACTTATCTCTGGCTTTAAACCTCTCGGATTTGATCTCTACTGGGCAACAAGTCGTACATTACACAGTCCAGGCATCAACGAATACCCGTTGTGGAGCTTACTCTTTGCAGACCTTCATGCTCATGTCATAGCACTGCCCGTTGTTGCGCTCACAATCCTTCTGCTCGTCGTTCAACTAAAAATATTCTTTGAAGAACAGCCTTCCTCACGACGTGGAGCACTTCGCTTTAGCATGCTGCTTGCCCTACCCTGGGGAATGCTTGTTGCAATCAATAGCTGGGACTATATCTCACTTGGCATTGTTGTCAGTGTTGGATTACTGCTTGTACTGGGACTCTATCCCCGTCAATGGCAACAAGTTTTGATCCTTGGTCTTGCAACGCTCGCTATGAGTATTATCTACTCGCTACCGTTTCACTTAAGTGTCAAAACAAAAACTGAGATTGGATGGGGGTTTGTTTATCCAGAGGAATTCAATACATTTTTAGAGCTCTTTCGAATCCATGGCCATTTCTTACTGCTCATGATCATTGCAGTCATCGCATGGATGTTACATCGAACCCAGTTCCTACAGACTCAGTTTAAAGTAATGCAGGTCTTCCTTGGGCTCGTCATGACACTTATACCGTTGGCTATAGGAATACTGACAGCTCAAGCTCGCGGCACTTTTGATCCTCCCTATGGTCCACTTATTTTTGCAACACTCATAGCATTCTGCGGTGCGCTCTTGACCTGTTCATCATCACGAGGAGCAAGCACAATCAAGATCAGTGGCGTCCTAATTTTTATTGCAGCTGTTCTTCTTTCTCTTGCTGAATGTTTCTATTTCATGGATCGCATGAATACATTATTCAAAGTGTATAATGTGATCTGGGGTATCCTTGCTATCGGGACCCTCATGCTTACTTGCCAAGTACAGCACCTACGCTGGGCCAGATTTGCTTCATGGACAGTATTGACGCCAGCAGTTGCTGCTTCTCTTTTACTCATAGGCATTATGTGTCGCTTTAATCGTATCGAGAGCACAGCTCGACCATCTTGGAATGGCACTGCTTACTTGCAAACATTTAATCCTGTTGAGCAGCGCGCTTTTACCTGGCTCAATGAACATGTACAGGGAGCTCCTATCTTAGTGGAAGCCTTTGGACCCTCCTATCAAGAATATACGCGCTTTGCCATGCACACGGGGCTGCCCGTCGTTCTTGGATGGGAATACCATGTGCAACAGCGTGGCACACGCGATGCTCAACAGCGTAAAGAGGATATCCGTACTATCTACCAAGAGCAGAATATGCACCTCACGATGCGTGCTTTGAATCGGTACAACGTCTCAATAATTGTCGTTGGTAAGCTTGAGCGCAATCTGTACGGGAAAGATGTGGAAGCAAAGTTCCTCAATAATCCTGCCTATTTCAAGCAGATCTTTTCCTATGCAGAGGGGGATAATTCTATTTCTTTGTATACACATCGTTACGCAAAAAGTTTATAACGTGAGGCATGATTTCCCTCACGATGCTCCTGGTCATACTCGGTATCGCTACGCTACCCTTTCGACATGCAAGCTTTGCCGTGGCGAGTGCGGTACTTCTGCTGGTTCCAATTGAACTCACACTCTTCGGCCCCTATCTGCCCGTCGGATTTTCGCTCTGTGCTGGACTACTGATCCTTAACCTTACCCTCTGCTTCCTCCTCAGAAAAGAACAGATCACTATGCCTTTTGACATGCGATCGCTACTATCTAATTGGAGAGAACACCAAGCACTTTTCCTTTGGATAGGCTCATCTCTGTTTGTGTTTCAACTCTGTATGCTTTGGCCAGACTTTATCCCTATGGGCGAAAGACTCAGAGACTTTGCACTCCTCGCTGAAGTCATTAAACACCCTGTTTATCCTACAGAGCCATGGCTCCCTGGTGAAAATTTAAATTACTACCTCTTTTGGTATCGATTAGGTGCTGTACTCCATAATCTTACTGGCCTCGAGATCTATGAACTCTATCATGGCCTGCAAGCAGTAGCTTTTTCACTTTATATAACAGTTATCTTTAGCATACTGCACTGCATTGGTGGTCTTCGTAGCTACCTCTCATGTGGCTACAGTTTAATCATTGCGTTTGGTTCTAATGTCGCAGGACTCTTATATGCTCTCAACCAAACTGGTCAGTCTTGGTGGGGCCCATCACGTGTCGTGAAAGGAGCTATCAACGAATTCCCCGTCTGGTCACTCCTATTAGGTGACCTACACCCACACTACTTAAATCTTCCACTCATGCTGCTTTTTATCTTTTGGGGCTACAACCTCTTTATAACACGCACTCAAAGCCCAAACCTCTTGCTACTCGTGCTCCTACTGATCGCAAGCCCACTGTGGGTGTATAATGCAAATGCATGGGAAGTGCCCGTATTACTCCTCTTTCTAGGCTTTACTGTATTGCTTTTGCTGTTTGCTGCATCAGAACAACTTTGGAGTCAGCTCCGCACAACTTTCAATAGCATACGCTCGACGCGCTTTACTGAAATAACGCTCTCGAGCATCGTCATCATTATAGGCTGTATTGCTGCGCTCTTTACAGCTTCACGTCATATCTCGCCAGGAGGTGATCCTTTCCGCCTTGTACGTGAAACTATCCCTCTCACTACAACCAAAGAGCTCTTTCTGCATTTCGGATTCCAACTCACCGTGATAACAACGGCACTACTCTGGCTTCAAAAAAGTTGGCAGCAATATGTCATCGTACTCTTTGCTGTTGCAGCTTCACTGCTCTCATCAGTAGCATTACCACTGATTGTGCTTTTACTGGTTCTCCAAGCGCAGTATCTTATCTCTAAAAATACCACAGAGCAGGCATCAACAACGCAGAGTATCTTTGGTGCAATTGGCCTGACCTCGCTTTCACTCTTACTGTTACCTGAACTTTTCTTCCTTGATGATCCATATGGAGGAGAAAACGAGCGGATGAATACTATCTTTAAAGCATACTCTGCAAACTGGGCATTCTTAAGCATCTATGCAGTGATGCTTGCCCGTGACGTCTGTAGCAAAATCATCACAGACAGTGATTTAAAGAAAGTACTTGCACCGATAATCCTTATCTCTTGCGCTGTCCTTACACTGCCGTTTTTCATACATACTTTACAAGAGCGGCGTATCACTATGACGATAATTGAGCCACGTATCCAAGGCTTAAGCTCTCTTGAACGTCAATATAATGGTGCTGGTGCCGTGATCCAAGCATTGTACAACACTCCTGATGGACGAACTGCAGAAGCTCCTGGGAATCCCTATTCGTTAACGTCACATGTGTGCACTCTTGCTGGCAAGCAATGCTATATTGGATGGAAAAACCACGTGGATCTGCTCACCAGAAACTATAAAGAATCAACTCGTCGAGAAGCCGTACTCAATCAACTCTACGCAAGCACTGATTGCCAGAAGGCTCAATCGCTCATGAAGCAAGAGCAGATATCATACCTTGTGATTGGACCTCTTGAGCAACAACGATATGGTGCAGTCGATCCAAAAGTATTTGACTGTCTAAAGACGATTGCGTCTTCCGGAAATTACACCGTGCTTTCGAATTAGTAGAAATGTCGGTTGATTAAGCTAAACCCCGCTCATGTAAGGGATACATTGGAAGCGATGCTTTAGCGAATTGCTACCATACAAAAAGAGAGCTTACACTTTAACTTACGAACCCTTTTTCTTGAGGAACGCAACATTCGAGTACCCATACCCACCCCACACCCGTTGATTGAGTGCCATAGTAAAGAAACGGCGTATGCTCATCTGTCGAAAGTCAGGCACCCACCATCCGCGAAGCTTGAGGATAGTTTTTTCATATCCATCAGGAACAGCTTCAGATTCGTTTTGAAAAATGTACGTAAATGTTTTCCGTTCCTCTGCGGAAGCAGAGAATTTATATGTTGGAAGATCGCGGAAGTACCACGTCATTGGCCACGTAGCATCACCATCAACCAACACCGAAGGACGTGACGGATTCGTATTCACAAGAATTTCGTTCCGTATTTTTAGAGCAATATCTTTTGCTTCCTGTGTCGTATGAACCTGACTGATATAGCCAAGCTCATGATACTTGAACTCAAAATTAGTTATACATGCAACACGAAACGTAAAAATTGTAAAAGCAAACAGAACAAACTTTGCGATCATAACAGGTCGATCGACAATACGATAAAACTTATCAAACCATCCAACTGCTATGAGCGCTAAGCCAATGACAAGGGCCATCTGAAATGGCTCAAGCACTTTTACAAAAGAGAACGGCACCCCTTGGTACAAGACATCAAAGCGCAGTGCTTCTTCAACAATGCCAATCAGTGAAACGCTAATAGTTATCCAACCAAGAAGCCCTAGGATCTTACCAATAGGCAACCGCTCAGAGAGCGTCTTTAACTCAAATCGTGCATTTCGGGCATAGTTGATATACGCAGCAAGATATATCCATCCCAACACCAATGGATATGATGAAAGCCATGGCACTTTTTCACCAAGGTATGCGTAGGTGAAAAACGTTGCTGCATACCAATAGCCCAGAAACGAAAGATTCCATTCCTTTTTCTGATGATGCCCAAGAGGCACTAAGATGGCATGTATAAAGAGCACAGGGGCTCCAAAAATATCCATCGCATTCTTAAGCTTGAGTGCTTTCCAGAGGAAAAATGTTGGCTCCGCTTCCACAGGACTCGCAAACACAGCTTGGTAGAGCGCTGCACAGGTAGCAAGACCAAGGGTTGTGAGTATCGTCCAGCAGATCATCTTTGATTGTCGCTGATAGAAGTGAAAGGCATGAATGATGATTGCAATAATGAAAAAAAGCTCATACCAAGCAAGCTCATACAGATGGAACAAGAATGGTCCCTTAATGCGCTCTATCGAATGCTTATCAACCCAGTAGGTAATCCCTTTGTAATAAAGACCATCAAGAATACCCTGTGGGTAGCGAAAGCCTGCGCTAAATAGGTATGCAAAAAGCAGCGCAGCACCAAGGAAAGAAGCAAGAAAATGATTTCGGTACTGCACAACGTGAGCATACATACGACTGACAAAAGAGCTCTCTGCATCGGCAGCCCAGTTCGAGCGAAAACAATCTGCCAAAATAAGAACAGCACTAAGCAACGCTCCGATGTCCATCGTGATACGCGATAGATGCATCGATCCAACATGAAGGAAGCTTCCTACTACAAATGGTACTGGCGCAAGGAAGAGTAACGGGAACGGCTCAGCTTTTTTTTCAATAACGCGACGCCACAACCAATCAGCAAGGAAAAATCCCCAAAACATTGCAATAGTCACATAAGAATTCTCTTTTGAAGCATACTGAAACACAGCTCCCAACAGAACCCACATGGACTTTAATGATGGACGAGCACCAAGTATCCCCCAAAGCATCATGAGCATGCCTGTCAGGACAAAGATATCTTCACGAACAAAACGTGACCAAAAAATCATTGTAGGAGATAAAGAAATTGCAGCAGTCAATGCGAGCACAATCCCTGGCTCAAGATAGCGGCGCAGCAAGTACGGTAAAAAGAGGAATGCAGATCCGAATACAGCAATCAGCCCTCGAGCAGAAGCTTCAGAGTCTCCAAAGGTCTCATAGGTAAACCGCAACATATTATAGAGGAGCGGTCCATGATATTCAGGATTGTACTTGTAGTAGTTATCATTGGGCCAATCAAAAAAGTACCGCCCAAACATGACATGAATTGATTCATCATGATGCAGGGGTCTGAGGTCCAATGACCAAAATCTGAATGCAATGCCAAGAGCAATAAAGAAAAAGAGGAGCCATGGCTGCGTTGAGCCAGCGTTCGTTTTACTGGGTTCAGTGATCATAGGGGCTAATGTAAACTGGCTGAGAATGCGAGGAAAGCTTTAAAAACTAAAGCCATCCCTCTATTCGAGCCTGAATTTTAGCCGCTGTGAAGCCAAACTTATCAGCCAAGAGTTCACCGGGAGCGGATGCACCAAAGTGGTTAATACCAATCAGGAGGGCATCGCTACCAACGATACGTTCCCATCCAATCGTTGTTGCAGCTTCAACAGAAACACGTTTTGCAGTAGCTGGTATAAGGGCATCACGGTAGCTCTGTGGTTGCTCCATAAAGAGCTCAACGCAAGGCATCGAGACAACACGCACCTTGATCTTTCGAGCAGCCTCAAGGGCTTTTGCTGCCTCCACAGCAGCCCCTACTTCTGAACCGGTTGCAACGATGACAACATCGCTGCTGTCTTTACCATAAACAGTGTATGCACCTTTCATCACATCCTCTGGTGTGGTTCCAGCAGGACGCTCGAGAGGAGTTACACTTTGACGTGAAAAGAGTAGCGCACTTGGGCGATCCTTTTTCGTCAACGCAAAGTAGTAGCTCATTGCTACTTCAGTGCCATCAGCAGGCCGCCAAGTATACAGATTTGGAATCAAGCGCAAACTTTGCGTCTGCTCAATTGGCTCATGCGTAGGTCCATCTTCACCAACCCAAAAACTATCATGGGTAAAGATGAAGAGCGTTTGCAGATGAGAGAGCGCAGCCAAGCGAATTGTCGGACGCATATAATCCGAGAAAACATGGAATGTCGCTGTATAAGGAATCCAGCTTTGGGTATACGCAAGACCGTTTGCGGCTCCTCCCATCGCATGTTCTCGCACACCAAAACGTATGTTCTTACCAAGGAAATCAGGTGACTGCACATCAGCAGCACCTTTAATCGTTGTTTTGGTTGATGGCTCAAGATCAGCAGAACCACCGATAAATGAAGGCACATGAGCACTAATGACATTAAGTGCTTTATGAGACATTTCACGGGTTGCTTCTTTCTTATTATCAGCAAACGCTTTGAGAAGCTCTTCTTTCAAAGCAGTTGGGACTGCTCGGGTCGTTAACTGTGTAAAGAGTGGGGCTTTCTCTGGATTTTTTGCTTTCCACTCAGCAAATGATGCTTGCCAACTTTGTGCTTCTTCAACTTTGCCAGCAATAATCTTTTGTAATACTTCTTGCGTTGCATCACTCACATAGAAATCTTTATCTGCAGGAGCGCCAAGCGTTTCTTTCACGAGCTTAACCTCTGCAGCACCAAGTGGTGCACCATGCGCATCGTGTGTATTAGCTTTATTTGGCGAACCAAATCCAAGCAATGTACGGCAGCAAATAATTGATGGACGATTCGTTTCTTGTGCAGCTTTTGCAAGACAAGCTTGCACTTCTTGCATGTCATGACCGTTACAGCTTTGTACATACCAACCGTATGCTTCAAAACGTTTTGGCACAGACTCAGTAAAACAAACATCAGTATGCCCTGCGAGCGATACTAAATTGTCATCATAAAGATAAACTAAGTTATTAAGCTTGAGGTGCCCTGCAAGCGATGCGGCTTCTGATGCAACGCCTTCCATAAGATCACCGTCACTCACTATGCCATAGACCTTATATTCAAATAGGTCACTTTCCAGTCGAGCTTTAGTCATCTTTGCAGCCAGCGCCATACCAACACCGTTGCTGAAACCTGCACCAAGTGGGCCAGTCGTTGTCTCTACACCATCAGTCCAACCGAACTCAGGATGTCCTGGAGTCTTGCTCTCCCACTGCCGAAAATTTTTAAGGTCATCCATTGAAACTTTAAAACCAAAGAGGTGCAGCAGCGCATACTGCAACATTGATCCATGGCCAGCAGAAAGGATGAAACGATCACGACCATACCACTTTGGATCTTGTGGATTAAACTTTAGGAAGTTACTCCACAGTACAGTTGCGAAATCAGCAGCACCGAGGGGCAAGCCTGGGTGCCCACTCTTCGCTTTTTCAACTCCATCAATTGATAACGTTCTTACTGTGGTAGCGATCTGTTGTAGTGACTCAATATTCATAAGGATAGTTATTACATTAAAATTTGGGTGCGCTTCACCAAGCGAGAGGGAATACTATGATTCAGGAAGAGACTTATGGGTTCCATCACAGATATGGCCCTCTTCAGAGTGCTTACATAAACACCAGCCGATACGCTTGGCTTCAGGGACCTCAACTTTCACAGGTGAGAAATCAGTTCCCTTATGCGAACCGTCACAGAAAGGTTGTTTTTGAGAGAGTCCACACGAACACCACCAATAGGTTCCAGGTTCCATATCCATGGGGCAAGACTTACGACCAGCAATTTTAGGTAGTTTTTCCATGGACGCACTCTAACAAAGGGAGCCAGAAAATTACAGTATGTATATTAAAAAGGGCTGCATACGCGCTACCCAGAGGGGGCTGCCTTAATAATATTTGTCCTCAAATCCTCAAGTGAGGTTGCCCTTGGGTCGATGTGCCTGTGGCAAGATTTAGACTCACGTTGCGTTACGATCGAAGAATTTTACAAGCTGGAGAAATAGTTATGGTTTTTTTGCGTACTCGAAGCTACCCTCACAAACGCCCCCTTCGTATTCCTCAGTGTGGCTTTACGCATGACAACATAGCTCAGATGAAATCAACGATGGATTCCTTGAAGGTTGGGGTCTATTTTACCGTCTATCTAGGCGGTGAGGATGGTCACCGTTGCTTATACTTTGTGAATGGATCTCAGTTCACACTGCGACAAGTCGTCATCGAATCAGTGACTCAATTTATTATCAATGACTTTGAAAATGACCCGCCACTATCTGATGCGCCACGCTATGAAAATGTTGCCCCTGGCGAAGCCATCATGCTCGATGCATACAATAACCAGACTGACGCAGATACAAATGTAAGCATCCGAATCTACCTAGAAGAGCTGGGGGGGAGCGTGAAGAACTTCTTAATATTACCACTCACCAAAGGCGCCCCACGGGAGTGCTGTTTTGAGTGGCGCGAGCCTACATCGGTGGAGTTCGAAGAATCGGCGGACATCCGCACCATTCAAAGCTTCGCCACCTCGGCATAGCGCAGCCCAGAAAAAGGTACAGGGTAACTTTTTGGTGGAAGGTCTTTAACAAACCCCTATGCCACGACCGTGTAAGCATGGGACATGCATTTTCCACTCTAATGCGTAAAAGCTATTTTTTATAGAAGCGCGAATGCTCGTGAAGGAACTTATCGATTTCTTCTGAGAACCACTCAGGATGCTCAATCATTGGCGCATGGCCACATTTCTTTTGGCTCACTAATTTTGCATTCGGCAAACGACGCTGGAATGTCTCTGCAACATCCATCGTCGTGATAGTATCATCCTCACCCCAAAGCAAAAGCACAGGACAAGTAATCTGCGGCAACAGGTCATACAGGTTATCGCGCTTTGCGCTTTTTGCAGCAGACAATAGGTTTCCAATATTGTGACGACTGTCAAGGATTTCAACCATCTGAGCAATCGCTTCTTCAGTAATAAACTCATTGTTCACAAAAACACGTGCCATATGTTCTCGAACAAATCGCTCATCAGGACGAAGTGGCAAGCTATCAACCGTATGCTCATAGAGCCCACTACTACCAGACAAAATCATGCAATCGACAAGCTCGGGACGTGCAAGCGCAAGGCGCAACGCAACGTGACCACCAAGTGAATTACCACATACAGCAGCAGGTCCTATCTGACGCTCACGAATGTAGGCTTCAGCAAAGAGAGAGAGCGACTTCACTTTTACATCAGACTTAGGAGCAGTTAAGAGCGGGAACTTCAAAGCGATAGGATTAGTATGCTTTGCAAGGTGCGGTGTCACATACTCCCAGTTACTGACCTGGCCAAGAAGACCGTGCAGAAGCAAAAGCTGTGGTCCAGTTCCTTGGGTTTCAACAACTTCGAATACAGGGTCTGCATCCTCTTTCAACCAGAGGGGATCGCTAAATCCAAGCTTTGCAGCTGTTGCTTTGAGATCTTTAAAGAAGCCTTTAACCATTATTTACCGGTAAAAATCGAAACACTAAATATCGACTTCAAGTCGATCGGCGTTTTCTTGAATAAGTTTATAGCGCTCACTACTGTCTTTTCCTAAGAGACTCTCGAACATCCCCCGAACAGTCTCTTCGTCGCCAAGGGTTACTCGCAGTAAATTTCTGGTTTTAGGTGAAAGAGTCGTCTCCCACAGGGTCTGTGGGTTCATCTCTCCAAGTCCTTTGAACCGTGTAATA
>JBILLA010000028.1:0-18086 GCA_044376365.1 Bdellovibrionota bacterium
ATGGGCTGGTATGGTAAGAGCTGAGTACCTCGACTATTACTTGCAGCGTTACAAAAGACTTGAAGAAAAGTATGGTTCAGCAAGTCGATTTGATTGCCGGCGATAGCTATTAGAAATTTGAGCCGATGTTGAAGTGGAGTCGCCATGGCGAGTCTTCTTCGCGACCATTGAGTGGAAAGCCAAGATCGAGTCCAACGGGACCAATAGGTGATAAGAAACGCAGACCAACACCAGATGCATATCGAAGAAATGCATCATCTTCTTTGCGGATTGCATCAGGCACGCCGTACGCTTTTGGATCGTATCCATCAAGGTAGACATTGCCTGCATCCATAAAGATGTTGAAAGAAAGGCTTTCGTACGCACGATACTGGAGTTCGAGCGATCCAGCTAACAGTGATTCTCCTCCAATCGTACCACCATCCTTACCGCGCGGGCCAAGTGAGTTTTCTTGGTAACCGCGAATAGAGTTACGACCACCGAGGTAGTAGCGTTGAGTAATGGGGACAAATTCGTCACCACCAAAAGTTTGAGAGATGGCACCTCGCAAGCTTTGTGCGATTGCAAAGGTATTATCACCGTACGTTATAGGAATAATATTTGTTGCGCGCAGACCTGTGCCCCAATATTGGGCATCAGAAAGCAGTGCATCATCAGAGAAACGAGCATCAAAGGTGAGACTATAACCAGCAAGGGGATTCAGCGGATTGTCACGCTTATCAAGGGTGATAGTTGAAGAAAGGTAGCTCAGCTTCACATTGCCTTCATCAAGATCAGATAAGACAACATCTTCAGGCACATCTGTGATATTTTCATCAAGTATCGTATGACCAGCAGCAATACTAAGACCAGAATCCCAGCTTCGATAAAGACCAGAAGAGAGCGAAACTCTGTCGAAGTTAAATTCTTGAATAGAAGCATTCAGTTTTTGGAAACGCAGATCCTCAGTGAGCACATAGCGAGTACCCAATAAGCTTGGGTCCGTATACTTGAGGGCAGCGATGCCTCGACTAATTGGATCGCCGTTCGGTGAATTCACATAAGCATCAAGTCGCAGCGTTAATGAGCGCCCATCTTTGAACAGCGCACGATCACTACCTTCGGCAAAAACATGAGCACCAAATTCAGTATTATAGCCGCCACCAACATCGAGCGTACGGAGTGGTTTTTCAACGACTCGAATTTGTAAATTCTTAATGGTGGGGTCCCCTGATTCGACCTCTTCAATATCAACACGAGAAAATAGACCACGGTTTAAGAGTTTTTGCTTCATGGCACGGATGTTTTGCAGCTGCAGTGGTTCGCCAGGCATGATCTTTAAGAGCTCTTTGATCGTCTCGGCAGATATATCTTGATTGCCAATGATGTTGAGGCTGCCGGCTTCGGTTACCGGACCTTCGTCGATAAGAATGGTCAGCTGTGATGGTTCAGGACGTTCTTCATAGAACGTTGGAGCACGGTATCCTTGCTCGAGGAGCGATTTTTCGAGCTCTTGGCGATACTCGCGAAGTCCTTGCGGGTAGGTTGGACCTTTGGGAGGCTGCGGTATAGTGATCTGCGTATTTGCGCACCGAGTTGCGATAGTGACTGTTGGAAGCTGTTCACCAAGGGTAAATGTATACACAGGTGCTGCCGTCTTTTGATCACTATCTTTCATGAGTGACGCTGAAACTTCAGCAGCATCGTATCCAGCTGCACGCGCGATCTGCGAGAGGTCACGAGCCCGAAGCGAAAGGGTATCATCCAAGATAGACGATGGGTACAAAATGGATTGCGTAAATGCGCGACCTTCTTTTTCAATCAATCTATCAAACTGCGTATGCTGGGCAAGTGTGACACCTTCGAATCGCGCGCGATCAATACTAAAGTGTGGTCCCTCAGTAATAGTAATCGTGTGCTCGATACCTGCATCTGCAAGTGAGGGTTGGTTGGTGATATGACTTTCTACAGCGACATCTAGGTAGCGAAGCTCTTTGTACAGTTGGATGATATTGTCAGTGAGAATATTGATAGTGTTGGTGCCGAAGGGAACCTTACGGTTATAGAGGTTAATCGAATCGAGCAGCTGCTCATCTGAAAAAACTTTATTACCGCTAAAAATAAACGTCACTTTTCTGCCACGTTTGATTTTAAACACCATCGCTCGTTGGAGCGGTGTTTCTGTTCTTTCATATAGCGCTTCAATACGTGCGCTTATAAAGCCCTTCTTTCGGAGCCAGCGTAGAATTTCATCACGTGCATCAACGAGTGGCTCAGTGAGCGCAGTGTCTCCTGGCGCGAGTGACGGGAGGAGGGAAGAGGGGATCTCGAGCGCCGTATCGAGGTTCTCTGGATCTTCAACACGTATAGAAGCAATAGTGCTTTTTGAACCTTCATCAATCACAAGTGATATTTCGCGGCAGTACTCGCCATCCGAACGACAGATGCTTTTAATTCGAGCATCAAAGTAGCCGCGCTGTCGATAGAAGCGTCGAATCGCTTGACGTATGTTTTGCATATCATCGGGAGGAATACGTGAAGCTTGATTTAAGCGTGCGCCCTTGAGGATCTCGTGTTTTGAAAAGAGTTGATTTCCTTGCACTGAGATATCAATAAATTTCTTTTGTTGTGCTAAGAGTGTGACGGTTGAGTTCAGTTCAAGTGCGACGTTTTGTTGGTATGATGCGCTGGTAAAGAAAGCAGCAACATTGAGGTAGGGCAGTACATTGTATACGGCACCAATCTTTGTTTCAGTTACTTGACTGCCAAGGTAGCCTTGCCCCAAGAGGTAGAAGTTGTCAGTGATATTTTTTGTTGCAGAGATTGTTGGTTCAATAAGTCCAGTTTGTAGATTGAATTGAGGCTCAATAGAGATCGAGTCAACTTGTCCAAGGTAACGCAAAAACCTGCTATAGCTTAGTATCGGTACATCAGCCAAGAGCGACATACCTCCCACTTGGACGTCACGACCAAGAGAGTTAATCGCTGTTTGCTGCATGGTTTGCCCCGATGACGTGAGCAGTGTCAGGATATCTTTTTGTGAAAGTCCTGTATCGCTTGAGAGGGTGAATTTTGGCTCGGCGATGGTGCCATGAGCATCAAGATAGACCGTCACAATGTCGCCTGCACCAGATCGAACAAGCGATTCTCCGGTAACTGAAATCTCTGGAATTGTATTTTTACCTTTAAAAACGACAGTCCCGCTGGTCAGATCAAATCGTTGTTCACGAAGCCCAAACCATCCAGAAAGGCTTTCCACTTTCCCAACAACATCGGGTTGTGAGAGTGTACCGCGCAGTGAAAGGTCTGCTTTGAGCTCTGTACCAAAGAAATTTGTTACTGCAAAAATATTTCGCTTTGCAACCACTTTCACATCAAGTGGCAGATCAAATGAAGATGCTGCACTGCTTCCACCTGTTTGTCCTATGGCACTTTGATTGCTCATTTTTGATGAAGAAAAAAGAAGTGCAGTCACTTCTCGAGCAAGAGTAATCAGATCTAACTTACGTTCAAAATCAGCACTTGCGATAGTCACCGTACCAGAAACAACAGGTTTGTTATTTTGGTTTTTAAGTGAAAGATCTGCATCGCTTAGGAACGAAAATCCTGATGCTGGTGCAAATGCTGCACCTTTAATCGTTGCTGATATGGTTGACGAATCAGGGTTGAGTGGAAAGATTGCCCCTTGCATCGAAAGACGTCCACCATTGATATCGCCTCGTATTTTTTCAAACGTAATCCCTGTATTTGAAAAATCGAGGGACCCTTTTATGTTTTCAAGCAGCAGCTGACTTTTTTCAAATGCAAATAATCCTGATTGTAGATCTGCATGACCTGACAGCACTGGCTGAGCAAATGTTCCACCCACCGAAAGGTTTAGTGCGGCTGCGCCTGATAGTTCATCAATGGCAGGAAAGAACGGCTCTATAGTTTGCAGCGGCAGCAGCCCTTTCACGTTAAAGGCAAGGTTTTTTGTTGGCTCTATTGAACCGCTAAAGGTCAGTGGATTAGAAAGGGCAAGTAACTTGAGAGCGCTCAGTTGAATTGCTCCTTTGTGAATAGGAAGTGTGCTTGGTGCTGCAAGTGATAGTGCGACCGGATTGCATCCAAGTGCCAACGAGCGCAGCGTAATAGAACCGTCACCACTGAAAAAATCTTGGCGTGGATATGTATAGCTGAGAGCACCACTGCTATCTGAGCAATCAAAGCTGCTAAAGGGAGGTTGGTTGTGTGACGTAAAGTTAACTTGCAGTTTCCCAGTGTTCTTTTGCTCGGTGAGACCAAGCAACAGATCCGCAGTAAAAAGTTTTGCGGGGTCAGTGACCTGCAGCTTCAGATCCCCAAGGTTAATCGCAAGGTTCATTCGAGATTCTTGCTGGAGCGGCAGTATGTTTGATGACAGTCCAGCAGTTGCTTCAAGACGCATACGGGCAGGATCAAATGGACCAGAAGCTTTACCACTTCCGGAAAGTCGAATGAGCTGCTCTTGATCTGGCGTGAGTGACGCTTGGTAGAGTGCCGCAACGGGATACTCTGAAAGAGTAAACTGCGCTGCTTCAACAAGTGCCTCATCCGTTGCGACATTAATCTTTGCTTGTAGGTCAAGACGACCATTGGTGCCAGCACGATGGTTCGCTGTAACATCAAAGATGCCATCTTCACTGTGTGCAGCGAAATCAGTACCACGAATTGTTGCACCAAGTGTTTCAGTTGTTCCAACCGTTCCTTGAAAATCTGTTTTGATAGCTGCAAGGGGACCAGAGAGTTTTAGGTTCGTGCTGACATCATTCCATGCAATAGATCCTACGGTAATATTTTTTGCAAAGAGTTTTAGAGTGCCAGAGATTGCGCCACCTTTAATGGAGACTGGTTTTTCTGTATCGAGCTTTGCTCCATCACGCGTGCCAGAGAGATCTGGAAGTGTAACGATAGGATCGCCATCGTTCACATCGACAACAAATGATGACGACAGGTTATTAAATCCAACTATTTCAATGTCACCAGGTGTAATACGTGCATCGGTTTGATCTTGGAGGTTAAAAGCACCTTGTAAGACAGGGCTTCCAAGGTCTCCTGATACATGAAATTGCCCAGCAATCTGTGCTTGTAACCAATCGGGAAGCCCGAGATAAGTAAACGGAAATGCGAGTGAGCCTTTACCGCTGAGGCTTTTGTCAGTGCGAGCGAGATCTTCTCCTGTCAGTTGTAGTTCGCTGTTATTACCGACCGTGACGTTATGAAAGATAGTTTTATCATCAGTGATTTGCACTGCTGCATCTACGTGCCCCAGTGGCATTGAGCTCTCAGTCTTGCCCCGTATGCGGTATGAAAGATGCTCTATATGAGGTGACAAAATAACATCGCGGCGTTCATTGTATGAAACCGTCATATTTGCGCCACTGCCGACCAGAAGGTTTTTTCCAAGCGCTTCGAATATTTGAGAATCTTCGAGGGTAAGCTTGACTAACTCTAGGCGCAGTCGCGTCTCTTGAGCACGTTCAGGTGATACAGGAGCAGAGAGATAATCAATAAACTTATAAGTGGCACTATTTGGTCCGACGCCATTTGCATAGCCATGTTTGAGTCGGATCTCATCGAGCGTCACGATAAGCGAGAGAAGTTTGCGAAGACCAACACGAACTGTGATCTCATCAAAGTGCATCGCAATCGGCTCACCGTCTCGAGTTTTTGATTTATCCTCACAGATAACGTTTACATTTTTTGTAATTGCAAACAGGCGCAGCAATGAAAGTTGCGCAGTCTCATATTGTAATGTGCATCCTTGAGTTCCATCTCGAATCTCATCCGCTAGAAGCCCCATCAGATTTCGAGCAGCCCAGTCCTCAAGTCGAACAAACAGACCAACGCCAATACCTATGAACAGGGATAGAAAAAAGAGGAAAAGCGGGGATCGGGTGCGTCGTAAAAGCCACCTCACCAGATATTATGCTGCTGCAGCAGCTCCTTCAGTATGCTTCCATGCGTGGTATGAGCTACGGACAAGAGCGCCTGATTCAACAAACTTAAATCCTTTTGATAGCCCAACGGTTTCAAACTCCTTGAATTCTTCAGGGGTGACAAATGCTCGCACGGGGAGCTGTCGATTACTTGGACGGAGGTACTGACCAATCGTCATAATATCGATCTCATGATGACGCATATCATCCATGACTTGGAAGACCTCTTCTTTTGTTTCGCCAAGCCCAACCATAATGCCAGATTTGGTAAAGATATTGGGATTATATTGTTTTGCAGTGCTTAAAAGGGTCAGAGAACGAATATAACCAGCACCTGGACGCACTTTCTTATACATTCGTGGAATTGTTTCGATGTTATGATTGAGGACATCAATGCCACTCTTGACGATGACTTCAAGGTCCTTCCACGATCCCTGAAGGTCTGGAATAAGAAGCTCAATCTTGCAATCAGGTGCATGCTTTCGAATCGCAGCGACAGTTTTTGCAAAATGTGATGCGCCGTTATCGCCAACATCATCACGGTCAACCGAAGTAATCACAGCGTGCTTTAGTTTCAGGTCGCGAACAGCAGTACCAACACGCTCTGGTTCATGTGGATCAAGCGCAACAAGTGTTTCCGATGTGCCTTTTTTGACTGCACAGAAGTGACACTTCCTGGTGCAGAGGTCACCCATAATCATGAATGTAGCAGTGTGGTGTGACCAACACTCACCAATATTGGGGCAGTGTGCTTCTTCACATACAGTATGTAACCGCAGCGATTTAACGATCTGCTTTGTTTCAAGGTATTCAGGCGAGCCTGGTGCTTTTACCTTTAGCCATGAAGGCTTCACGAGTTTTTCAGTATTACGCGGAACTTCAATGGGCATATATACCTTGACGATAATCGAAGATGGTTAGTTCATGAGGAGGGCAGGGTTTTCAAGTCCTTCTTTAAAGAACTTGAGGAAGCTTGCACCCATGATGCCGTCAATAACACGGTGATCAACTGAAAGTGTTGCTTTCATCACCAAGCCAGGAACAATCACACCTTTCTCAACGACTGGTACTTCTTTGACTGCAGCAATTGCAATCACGCCGCCTTGACCAGGGTTAATGATTGCAGTGAAGTTTTCGACATCAAACATGCCCATATTAGAAATGCTGAATGTACCGCCACTCAGATCTGCAGAGGTAGGTCGTCCAGCTTTTGCACGATCCACAGCAGCTTTTGCTTCGAAGACGATATCTTTCAATGAGAGCGTATTGGTGTCTTTTATGACGGGGATAAGAAGGCCGTCTGGGATTGAAGTAATGATACCGATATTGATAGAGCCTGGATTAAAGAGGTGTCCATCTCGGTATGCATAGTTCACGCGCGGTTCCTGTTGCAGCGCATATGCACAAGCTTTGATAACAAAATGGTTAACGCTAATACCTTTGTACTCTTCTTTTGTTTTAAGGATTTCACGAAGCTGCATGACCTGTTCCATGCGTACTGCAGTCGTGACATAGAAGTGTGGGTTCTCGGTAACACTCTCTTGCATTCGTCGAGCAATAGTTTCTCGCATCTTGGAAAGAGGCGTCATCGACTGACCAGCTTGAATTGGGGTAATTGATGCAGCAGGTTTTGCAGGAGCAGTTTCACGAAGCGTTGGTTGTGGAGTTGTCTGAAGTGCAACATTGCCGACAGCGCTTTCTACATCTCTTTTAACGATTCTGCCGTTTGGTCCAGAGCCTGTGATTGAACTCAGATCAACAGCGTGTGTTTGTGCAATCTTTTTCGCAAGTGGTGAAGCGATGATGCGGTCTGATGCCGCGTGTGCTGTGTATGTAGGGGTAGCATGGGTTGCAACAGTTGGGCTAGGCGTTGCTGTAACTGGAGCAGCAGGAGCTGGGGCAGCAGGCGCTGGGGTTGATGCAGCAGGAGCTGGGGTAGCAGCCTTTGGAGCTTCGCTGCTCGCAGCAATAACTTCACCAGCTTGACCAAGCATGCAGATGATTTCACCGACGTTTGCAGTTGAACCAGCAGGTGTGCGTATTTCAAGGAGCGTACCTTCTTGGAAGGATTCGATTTCAAGGTTTGCCTTGTCGGTCTCTACTTCGGCGAGGATGTCGCCTCGCTTGATTGTATCGCCAATTTTTTTGTTCCAAACGAGAATCTTCCCAGAGTACATGGTGTCGCTAAGCTGGGGCATTTTAATTTCATGAGCCATAGCGGCTAAGTCTACGAGATTTGTGATATTTTTTCAAAATTCTTGTCTAGTTCACGGGCGCCACCGCTTGGCCTGCTGTATTTAGCCCATAGCGCATAAGCACCAAACAATATAACCTTCTGAAACGTTTATGGAATCAAACGCAGCACCCCTAGCGATCTTGCCCTCTGGGGAAATCGACCAGCAACAGCAACGCGCAATGCCATCTGAGGTGTCGATAGCCTCTGTGCAGGAAAAGTTTTTATCGCTGCTTAGAGGTTACCATAGCCCTGCAGAAATAGCCTTTGGTATTGTCTCAACAGTTCAACAGGTGATTCGTCTGCAGCTTGGTGCTGTGCCGCGCGGCGATAATTTTGAAGAATTCTTTCATGAGCTTGCTGCGCCTGCCACTATCCAGAAGGCGTTCCGTGATCTGTATGATAATTCCAGGAGCTACCTTTTCGGTTTAGTCAACCAAGATACCGATACCATTGCTCAGCAGCCATCAACGCTGTGGCTTGAAGAGCTTGAAGAGCTTATCACTTGGACAGAGCGTCGCCGTCATCATTTACAGCTTTCAAGTAGCTATCGTCTCGCCGAAGAAGGATTTTTTAATTCAAAAGTCTTAAGTGATGTTGTTCGACAGCAAGAATGTGGTGCAGTGATCAAAACTTGCCTCAACCTTGATTCACGCGGAGCAGAAAATCTATTCCTCACGGTCAAAATTTTATGGCGGGGTATGCCCGTAAAAACTGCTGAAACTTATGCAGGGTGGAGTGAAGCCGATACGGGGCATTGGCTCTATGAGTTGCCGCTTCAGACGAAAGGTTCAAGGCTGATTGGTCGCACGATTGTTGATGACATTGATATTTTTATTCCTTATAGCTCTGTGCATTGGGGACAGGAGTTCCTTGATAGAAAAACTGCAGATGTTACCTACCTTGTCTCAGTGCTCGATCGAGCAGGTGCAGTTGTACTTTCTGAGCGATTGCCAGGAACGTTACGCATGTTGGGATCAGATCGAGAGCAAGAGACATCACCAGTTCGCTCTCCAATGGAGACTGGTCTTGCAGAGGTGTGCCCACTGAAAGGACACCGCATGGAACAGGTTCGCGCATGGATTGAAGATGACATGCTCAAAGTAAATGCGTCCCTGTTCGTCTTTGGCGTTGCGTTTGAAGATCTCCAGTTTGATATTCGTATTCTTGATGGTCGTGGTGTGACGATGCATGAAGAGTTTTATACACTCAAACCAGTTACCAATATTGCTCGTTTCGTGGGGCTTGGTACTGCCATAACGCTCCAAGATCTTCAACTTCAGAATGGAAGTGCTGTGATGCCTCAGCAAGTAGAGCTTGTTATTGCTCAAGATGACAGTAAAGTGCTGTGCGGTGCAGTCGTCATCGTTGAGCAGCATCTGTAAAAATCTTTTACGATTTTTTTATCTGATATATGGCTTGGTGATAGAGCGCGATAAGCATTGTTGCAAGCGAGAGACTAATTGGAATCTGGTATCCATGAAGAGCGCCGGTCAGTAGTCCAAAAGTGCATAATCCAAAAAAGACTCGAGTGATGATAATTCCCACGAGGAGAGTTTGCTCACGTTGTTCTTTTGCAACGCCTAAGCTTAGAGTTTTTGATGCCATCAGTATGGTTGCTATCTTGGAGCCAAGCAGCAGCAGGAACAGGAAGAGTGCGCCTGTAGAAAAAATGAGTTGATTATCTGTTTGCTTGAGAGAGGTTGAGACCAGTTCAATGCAAAGAAGGGCACAGACAAGTATGAACAGTTTTTGCTTGTTTCGCAGCAGAAGAGAGCGATATGTCTCAGAGAATAGAATCACAGGAGTAAGGGCAACAAGGTAGCTTGCACCAAGCCACAGCAGGTAAAGATCCGTTGCAAATGAGAGTGAAATTTTTTCGGTAAGATACGCCTGGGCTTCAGGCAGACACAGCAGGATGCCATCAAGAATCAGAGAAGCAAGCAAGAGTGTCCATGCGTTGCGGAGGAGGGTGCCTGTAGTTGAGCTCATAGTGGTTTTTTGTAACCATAGAGCAATGGCCCAACCGGTAAAAGAGGTTTTCTCAATTACAGAGCTATCTGACGCTCTGCACAGCACGCTTGAGGATGCGTTCACGGGCGTTCGCTTTGAAGGTGAAATTAGTGAACTTTCGATTGCAAAAAGCGGTCATATCTACCTGACACTCAAAGATGAATCAGCACAGCTATCTGCTGCGATGTGGCGAAGCTCTGTCGTGTCATTGGGATTCAAGCCAGCAATTGGTTTAAAAGTTTTGTGCGAGGGACGCCCCAGTATTTATAAACAAACCGGTCGTCTGCAAATGATCGTGCAAAAGATGCAGCCTGCAGGAGAAGGACTCTTACAAAAAAAATTCCTCGAGCTCAAGCACCGTCTGCAACAAGAAGGTCTTTTTGATCCATCGCGAAAACGTTCACTTCCATCCTTTCCGAAAGCGATTGGTGTGGTCACCAGCGGCTCTGGCGCAGTGATTCATGACATTATGGTGCGTATCAAAGATCGCATGCCGTTTCTTCAAGTGTATCTTGTTGATGTGAAAGTTCAGGGTGAGGGCGCAGCAAAAGAGATCGCCGATGGTATTCGATTGCTTAACGAGCAAGCTATCGTTGACGTTATTATCGTTGGACGAGGCGGCGGTTCACTCGAAGATCTGTGGGCATTTAATGAAGAGGAAGTTGTTCGAGCAATCTTTGCTTCTCGAATCCCTGTTATCTCTTCTGTTGGACATGAAACCGATATTTCCTTGAGCGACTTAGTTGCTGATGTGAGAGCCCCAACACCAACCGCAGCAGCAGAGATGGTGTGTCCAAAGGTTGCTGACCTGCTTGCTCGTGTTGAAGAACTTTTTGCCCGACTGCAAGATTATGAGCGTTGGTTTAGCCTTCGAGAGCAGCGACTTGATGATGTTGAAGCGCGATTGCACCAAGCACGACAGCAGCTCGTGACGAATCTTACGAATCGTGTTGAGCGAGCAGAGAGTTTGCTCAAAGTGTTAATGCCTGAACATCGAATGAAACTTGCAGCGCAAAGCATCGAACGACTCGAGCAAGCGCTCATCCATCGATCAAGTATGCTCATGCAGCAGTATCACAATGCGTTAGAGCGAGTAGCGACAAAACTGACATCGCTTAATCCTCTTGCTGTATTGGGACGGGGCTATGCCCTGGTGCAGAAGCAAGGAGTTGTCATCACTGATGCCGCGCAGCTTAAGCATGGTGACAGCATTGAAACAAAATTAGCGAAAGGAAGTATACAAAGTACTGTGCAGTGAGAATAATTATGGCAAAAGAAACAAAACAAACATCAGAAGAGCTTACTATCGAAACGCTTCTTGCAGCTGCGCAACCTGAGCAGCTTCTTGCAACAGTATCATTTGAGAAAGGGATGCAGCTTTTAGAGCAGCTTGTTGCAGCGGTGGAAAAGGGGCAGCTCCCACTTGAAGCATCAATACAGTCCTATGAGCGCGGAGCAATCCTCGTTGCGAAATTGCGCGAAGTATTAAGTGGTGCAGAAGCACGCTTGAAAGTGATCAAGAAATCATAATGTCGCGCTGTAGCGCTTTGCTTTACTTAATCTGGGTCCATCTCTAATCCAGTAAAGAGCGTTTGCTCTTCAGAGACAAGCCACTGGAGCATAATGTCATGCGAGTCGGTGGGAACGGATTCAAGAATCTGAATATCCCAGCACACACCGATAGTCATCATTGCGCGATGTTCTCGCATGGACAGAAATCGATCGTAGTACCCTTTACCGCGCCCAAGTCGATTACCAAGCTTATCAAAAGCAAGTCCTGGGACGATAATTGCTGTTTTCGTTGGTTCAGTGCAGACAAAGACATTGCCTGATTCTGGCTCTTTAATGCCATAGAGTCCTGAAGATGTTTGCTGTAACCAATCATTGCCTAACGAAATAAATTTCATGGTGCCATCTGGTGAACAGCGTGGGAGGTAGATCTGTTTATGTGAAATCACCTGAGAGATGAACGGCGAGAGGTTGATTTCTCCGGGGAAAAAAGCGCTAAAACACAGGATGTGGTTGATGCTCTGCTGGCTTGGTTGGTTGAAGAACTGTACTAAATTCCTGCAGAGCCGCTGAGAGGCCGCGGTGAGCCAGCGCTTATCAAGGTTCTCAAGAATAACGCGGTATTCCTTACGGACTTCTTTCTTAGGCCTAGTCGGCGAAGGGGGGGTGTATCCGGAGGGAGTCATAAGCTTATGATATTATTGATCGGAATAGATGAATACGGCGACTGTTTTAGAACAATAGTTTCAAAAAAAAAACGGTTTATTTTTTGTCCAAGTCTCAAGATATTTGCTAGGGTAACCGACTGAACTTCTTAGGTCAGATCGCAAAAGAAATGTATGGATGCTAAAATTTCCCCTTTAAATCCCGAAAGTTTGGTGATGACTCCGGCTGAGCGGGCCAAATCAAGCATTATGATTGTCGAATCAGACGCGAATGATCGAAACAATATTCGCTCCTGTTTAAAATCGCTTGGTTACGGCGGTATTAGTGATGCCCCTAACCATGCTGCTGCACTTGAAAAGATGAATGAGCGTCGTTTTACGCACGTCATTTTTGAAGCAAAAAAAACCAATATACCCAGTAAAGAATTCCTGCAGAAAGCATTTGAATCCAATAATACGCTCATTGCACTGCCGTCTTCTTATGAACCTAACGTGGATGATGTATTTGATCTGTTGATCCTTGGCGCCAAGGGATACCTTGTGAAGCCCTTTACTATTGATACCATTGAAGAGGCCATTCTTCATGCATCGAAAGGTGAGCCGCTTGCTGATGCGGTGTTACAAGCTAAAGACAGAAATGAAGCGCTTGTTGCGATTTTAATGACAAGCCTTGATAAGACAGCACTCTTACATCGACAAGCAGAGCAGTTTGAAACTGCAAAACGCGAACTCCCACGTTCGATCAATATTTTTCGTCGCTCAGCAGACCTTGCGAGGACCTTCGCCAAAGGTGGAGAAGAAGCTCTCATCGAAGCCATGGAGCGCTTTTGTATTGAACGCAGCAAGGGCCCTGCAAGCCGTCTCGGAAGACTTCGTAAACGGCTCAAGACTGGTAAAGCAGATTCCTCGGTTGATATTGGGGATAGCGATGAATCTTCAGATGATGCAGTCGCATAAGAAACGCGCTCCACGACGCAGAGCTCTTCTGTGTTGGATGGTAAGTGTGTTCTATCTCTTCACTATTGATGCTGCCATATCACAGCCACTACAAGAGTTGATGCGTTCTCGAGAGTTTCGTTCGACCCGTGGTATGAAGGGTTCGATATCGATACCTTCTTGGGTGAATAAGGGTAGCAACTACTATAGCCTCTACACAGCTTCAAGCACTAAATTATTTTTACAGGGTATTGGTAAAAGCATTGAAGGCTTTACGCTCACACATACCGAAGGACAGCGTTCACAACAGTTTCGCAAATTTGTTGCTCTGTATACTCATGACATAACGGGGCACACAACGCAGGTGCTGCTCTATATGCCGCATCCAGCACTCCTTGATATGGCTCAGACAGAGACTCTGGTCGAGCAAATTCGATTATTACCATCCGGGTATGTATCAAAAGATACAATTACGCTTGATGCGGACACTTGGGACTTCTATCAATTTGCAGATGGTCGCTCAACATTAGTCATGAAGCTTCCAATGGAGGCTATGCTGATCGTTCAACCTGGCCCAAAATCAAAAATAGCAGACCTGCAATTGTTTGCACGAAAGATTACGGTTGCAGAGCTTCGAAGGCTACTAAGTTCCTAAAGGAAATTACTGAGCGTTGTATATCTGGAATCTGCCCTGTGAGAGCTCTTCAGCAAGAACATTATATGCACGAAATGCAAGTAGTTTTGCCTGCGCTTGGTTGATAGAGCCAGCGCTTGCTTCGAGGAACTCATTGCGAACTTCAGTGAGAGCTGGACGCACAGGGTAGCCAGCAAGAGGCAAGAGCTTTGAGAGCTCCTCTTCGATAGCAGTAAGGCTATCAGCAGAGGTTGATTCAGCAGCACCAAGTTGAGCAAGTTGAGTTGTAAGCGCTGTCAGGCTTGCAGCAGTTTCTGGCGCGAGCCCATCTTTCGAAGCCTGCACGAATCGTTCTTTGGTGATGTTTTGAATTTCAGAGAGAGTCTTGGTTTCTCCGCGGAGGCATCCTGTAAGAGCGATAGTGAGTGCAAAGACGGACGAGAGAAAGAGGGGAGTATGTTTCATGGGAAGGATTATCACAAAAAAAGAGCTCACTTTGAAAGCCCCCACTCGTACTTTTTGAAGTACCTCTATATTAGAAGTCCAAGAGCATGAGCTCGCCCTGTGCATTGACAGGCGGATCCATGGGAAGGAGCAGTTCGAAAGTGGTGCCGACACCCAGCGCGCTTGCGACGCTAATAATACCCCCGTGCGCTTCAACAATCGCTTTCACGATATAGAGTCCAAGGCCTGTGCCCTCAATATCTTCGTGGCGTTTGAGTCGAGAAAATCGTTCGAAGAGTTTTCTGGCTTCTTGTGGCTCCATGCCTGCACCTGTATCAGTGATACGTATCGTATAGGTTGTATCTTTTGGCATGACCACCAGGGTGACGGAACCCCGTTTATCAGTAAATTTAACTGCATTTGAGAGCAGGTTCCCAAGCACACGCACCATACCAAGCTTATCAACGTGTACCACAAAGTCTTGCGGTACTGTTGCATGGAAGTGCACTGATTTGGCGCGCATCATGGGTTCAACATTACGCAGCACTTCATCAAGCAGATCCTGAAATGTCATAGCTTTAGGACGTAACGTCAGAGCGCCTTCTTGCAGGCGGCGAGCACTCAAGAATTCATCAATAATATTGACTGCGCCCTGAGCAGAGGAAGAGATACGAAGACCAATCTCTTTGACCCGTTCTGTGAGCTCTGGTTTTTGAGTAATAAGCTCTGCTGACAGCAAGATAGCACCGAGTGGTCCCTTGAGGTCGTGAGTCGTCGTCGAGAGAATCTCTTTTTGCAGCCGCTCACGGCGTTTTATCTCGGTGATATCGCGAATCCACAGCGCCGAGAGAATTTCATGAGACTCTTGATCAGTTAATCGTGAAAGCTCAAGTCGCAGCGTTAGACCAATGTCTTTATGCGTTTGCGCTTCTGTTGTCCAAACAGCGACAGAGTTCACTCGCTCAATAATATTTTCAATCAGGTGAGGATCGAGAATGCCATGCTCAAAGAAATCTTTCACATGGAATGTTGAGCCTTTCAGACGATGCGCAAGCTCAGTGAATGCAGTATTGCAGTAGCTAATCGATCCATCTTGGTGGACCAGTGCAACGCCGTCTGTACCGTTCTCAACAGCGAGCCGTAAAATACTCATCTCATGTTCCAGCCGTTTACGCTCACGCTGATCATTGATCGAAACCGCAACACGTTGCAGGGACAGAGCAAGAGTGTCTTTAAAATCAGGACCAAAATTTTTTACAATATAATCACGTGCACCGACCTTCATTGATGATATGGCAGTTGCAAGAGACGTTGATGACGTCAGTACGATAAGTGGAATGTCGCCTAATGCAGCTATGACTGGCTCAACAATTTCTAATTCTTTTCCATCAGGCAGGTTAAGATCTGATATGACCAATGATGGGCGCAGTGGCTCTGTTGCCATAAGCATTGCAAGCGCTTCTTTTTTGCTGCTTGCTTGGTGCACGGTATGCACTAGATCTTTAAGCGCGCGACTCACAAGCAGCGCATGAGCTGGCTCATCTTCGATAAGGAGGACTGATTCAAAAAGAAAATTCATGATGACGTACGGACTATGGCTCTATTTTGACGGTTTTTATCTGTTTGACCTAGTATGAATTTTCGATAAGACTTACCCCCGAAAACGTATGATTAAGCCTGACCATTGGATATCAAAATTTGGAGCAAGCGGGGGTATCGAGCCCTTCGTTCGTGAACATGTTAACCCAGCCAGCTACGATGTGACCCTTGGCAATCACTGGATCTGTCCAACGCGCGATCCTGAGGAGTGGTATGCTGACTCTATCGTCCTGTTCCCAGGAGAGGTTATCTTGGCTACTACGCAGGAATACATCCGTGTGCCGCGCGATGTGGTGTGTGATCTGAAGCTCAAAAGCTCAATGGGTCGGTTGTGGCTTAACCATAGCTTATCTGGTTGGATTGATTGTAATTTTCAGGGGCAGGTAACCCTTGAATTGCAAAATCTTGGCCCATATCCACGGCGCCTCAATGCAGGCACCCGAGTCGCCCAGCTTGTGTTTATGGCCATGGAGAGCCCCCCTGAGGTTGCCTACGGAGAGAAGGGCACCGGGAACTACCAGGGACAAACTGGTGCAACGCGAGCTCGCAGTGACGAACTGTTCAAAAAAGTCACAAGTTTGAAAGACTGAAATAAACCTGTTAAAATCGCTCGTCTATGGCAAATCATAAATCAGCTCAAAAAAGACATCGTCAAAGTGTAAAGAAGAATGCGCGTAACCGCACAGCTAAATCAGCTGTCAGAACTGCTATCAAAAAAGTACGTACTGCTGTTGCTGCTAAAGAAACCACTGCAAAAGATCTTGCACGTACTGCTGAGTCAGCAATTGCAAAAGCTGCAGCAAAAGGCATTATCAATAAAAAGACAGCTCGTCGTCAGATTTCTCGCATCAACTCTGCTGCAGCAAAAAAAACTAAATAGTTTTTAGCTTTGCAATCGCAAGAGAGAGCTCCTCGATACCGTAAGGTTTAGCGAGGAGCTCTGTTCGTTTTGGGAGCTTGCTTCGCTCAAGTATTGTCCCAGTCGCAATCAGACCAGGTATCCCGTGCTCTTCGGTTAGGAACTTTGCAACTTCAGTTCCTTGAATCCCTGGCAGTATCAGATCCGTAATAAAAAAATCAGCATCAAAGTTCCCTGCAGCAAGTGCAGCCTCAGCCGAGCTGTAACTTTGCGTTGCGATATTGAGCTGCTTTAACAGCAGCTCTAAGATTCGTCGAACTGCATCATCATCTTCTATGATGAGTGCTCTTTGAAATACTTTGGAAGGATGCAGGATAGCACTTGGTGCTGCAGCAGGTATCTCTGCAAGCAAAGTGTCAGCAGCAGCAAGAGGAAAATAGAGCGAGATAGTTGTTCCTTTCTTTGGCGTACTTTCCACTGTCAGAAAGCCATCGTGCGCACGCATCACTGCAAATACTACAGAAAGGCCCAAGCCAGTGTGGCTTTGCTTTGATGAGTAGAGCGGATCAAAGATCTTGCCAAAGATTTCAGGAGAGATGCCTTCTCCGTAATCTTTAATACGAATTCGTGCATATGTTCCAGCACGAGCCCCGGGTTGCATGAATGCAAGCTCTGATGAGATCTCTTCCTGGTCAATATCGATCTCAATACTTTGAGTGTTCGTCTCAGCAGGATAGGACTCTTTAGCATTCAGCAGCACGTGTGAGAGTGCTTGCAGCACTGCCTGTTCTTCGATGCAAACAGGAAGCATAGAGGTCTGCTGTGTATAGGTGATACATGTCGAGTCACCAACTGTTTGTTTAAAGAACTCTAAACGCTCAGCGATCAGTGATGCCAGGTTAAGATTGCTTCGCTCGACAGGCGCTTCGCTTGCATAATCAAGAAGCTGCTTAATCGTTGTGCCTGCGTTACTCGCGACAGTGCGAATCTCTGCCATCGCTGCATCGTTGTCTTTTGACAGCCCTGTGATACTTTGAATAACAGTGAGCGCATCAGCAACCGAATGTGCGATGCCCTGAGACATCACACCAAGCATCTCTATTTTTTTACTGCGTAAGAGATCTGTTTCAACAGTTCGTTTGTGCGTAATGTCTGCAATTGTTGCAAGCCAACCTGAGGAAGACAGTGTGGTGCCTTTGGTATAGGTCATCTCGATTTCGATGAATTGCGATTGTGTTTCGTCATCATGAACAAGTCT
>JBILLA010000029.1:0-17964 GCA_044376365.1 Bdellovibrionota bacterium
GACCAACTGTGAGCGACTCGAAGAGCACAACAAGATCATACGAGCCTAGTAATGTGATTGTCTTAGAAGACACTGATGAATGATGAAAGTGCGCCGAATGCAACATGCTGATGAGTCTGGTGCGAGCTGAATGGAGCTGTAACATAGAATCCTCCCTGCATTAATATAAAGTATTACCTCATGACTGCAGTATCACACAGAACTCTTTGCCTCGGGGAATTTTTTGCCTTTTTTGAGATAAAAAAAACAAGGCAAAAATCAATGTTTTCAGGGGGATAGCCCTACCCTGCTGAAATTATTGCGGCTATTTTTGTTTTTCAGCATCAAAATATTCTAAGCAGTAAAGATTGTTTAGGTGGTGATAGCCATGAAAATAGCAAAAGATAACAACAACCCATTATTGATAACTATCGAGCTTTCAGACGGAGCGTCGTTTTCACGACCTCCACACGCTTCACTGGAAGCGGGCTCAAGCAGCATAGAGATGCTTGGTAATGCATCACTCAATGAAACAATGCTCGAGCATATGCTTGCTGAGATAACACTACAGGATAGCTTGCCTCTTGCGATGCGCTTCTATACATCACTCCCTGAAGCAGATCAAAGCAGTGAGAATTTACTTGCTGAAGCTTTTGCTCTTTTGGCAAGAAACGCCGCTGACCGAACACTCATTATCGAAGAAACCGCTCTCCAGTATGCGCCAAGTAATGCGATCCGAGCTGAAGCACTCAGAACGTTTATCGCGATTCTGCCCATTGAAGAGCTATTTCCAAATAATGCTTGGGCATCATTCCAGGATGAATCCTTAGCTGCATGCTATCAAGTTCTTGCTGCATATTTTATTAAGCTTCAAGACTTTGCTTCTGCAGAGGATTGCTTACGTGAAAGTGAAGCACTCGATGCTTCTCCTCGTACTCTTGCGCTTCGTGGACTTATTTCACGCAGCCACGGTGAAACGCTTGGTGCAGTTGCACATATGGTGTCATCGCTCCAGCAGTATGAACAGCGTAAAGCACCGTCACCATCACACTATGTAAGCTTTCAACCAAAGGATATCGAAGTAGTCAACATCAAGCTCAAAGATGGACTTGATGCGCTGAATCGCAAGGATAACGAAGAAGCATTCAATAAGTTCTCTGAAGCAGTTTTTAACTTTGACGAGTTCTTTGCTTCAGTAGCACTGGTTAAGCAGTAAGCTTTTTTCGCAAAACTGCCATTTCGATAGCAGCAAGCATTGCTTCACGACCCTTATTTGCTTCACCTGCAAGGCCGCGCTCTTCTGCTTGCGCAGTGGTATGCGCCATAACGACACCAAAACCAATTGGCACTCGGCTTGTGACAGCAAGTTGTGAAATTCTATCAGTCACATCGGTACAAAGCTTATCAAAGTGCGGCGTTGCCCCTTCAATAATAACTCCAACCGTCACGATAAAGTCATACTGAGCTTTGTTCGCTGCTCCCCTATCAAGACACCACTGTACGGTCAGAGGTATTTCAAAAGCACCTGGTACCCGTATAACCTCTAGAGACGCTTCATCACCACCAAGAGAGAGAAACGTTGCTTTTGCTTCAGCAACAAGCGTATCAGTCAGATACTCATTCCAGCGGGAGCCAATAACAACACCTCGCAACCCCGTCGCTGTAAGTCCTGAAAGTGAGCTGCCCTGTGCGTGTTTCATAGTATTCCTGTTCTTATTGAAATAAATGCCCAAGTTTTGATTTCTTAACGGCCAAGTACTCAGATGAGTACGGATTCTCTTTCACAACAAGGGGAAGTCGCTCAACGATGGTAATATCGCTATGCGTTAATACATCAAGTTTCTCTGGGTTATTGGTAAGAAGCTTTATCGATGAGATCTGCAATGCAGCAAGCATTCCAACGGCGACTTGAAAATCTCGTTCATCAGCCGCGAAACCAAGACGCTCGTTGGCTTCAACAGTATCAAGCCCTGTATCTTGCAGCGCATAGGCTTTCAGCTTATTTGCAAGCCCGATACCCCGCCCCTCTTGACGAAGATAGAGTACGACACCTGCTCCTTCGGCAACAATGCGACGCAAACTTTCCTGCAGTTGATCACCACAATCACAGCGAAGCGAACCAAATACATCTCCTGTCAGACACTCTGAATGAATACGAACAAGGACATCTTTTGTTCTGGTTGGATCCCCATATTGCACAGAAAAATGTTCGCGATTTGTTGCATCATCACGGAACACCGTCACCAGAAATTCACCAAGTTCAAGCTGTGCAGTATAACTAGTAATCTTTCGCACCAACGCTTCACCAGAGATACGGGCACGAATTACTTCTTCGACACTAGTGATTAAAAGACCGTGCTTTTGCGCATACGCAACGAGCGCATCACCACGAAGCATCGTGCCATCATCAGCTAAGATTTCGCAGATAATACTTGATGGATAGAGGCCAGCAAGGCGTGCGAGATCATACGACCCTTCGGTTTGTCCCTGCCGTCCTAACACACCTGCAGGATTTGCAACCAAAGGAAACACCGAGCCTGGAGATTTAAAATCTGACGGTGTTACCTGTTTATCAAGGAGCTTTCGCATCGTTTGTGCACGGCTTGCAGGCAGCGCACCACAGGAAGCAACGCTGATATGATCTATTGAAACGGTAAATGGTGTGTGGAATGGTGAATTGTTATTTTCCGCCTGCGGTGGAAGCTGCAGTGTCGCTGCCAGCTCTGCTCCCATCGTGACACAAATAAGGCCTCGTCCCTGTGACGCCATATATTGAATCGCTTCAGGAGTGACAAATTCAGTTGCAAGGCAAAGATCCCCCTCGTTCTCTCGCTTCTGATCATCGACCATGATGACCATTTTTCCCTGACGATAGGCTTCAAGCACTTCAGCAAATGGTGCAATAGGCAGCGTGTCTTGAAGCGTAGTCATGACGACACTCCAAACGCGGGATTTTGAGAAAGATAATTCACGACGTACCGTGCTACCGTATCAACTTCAATATTGACTTGGTCTCCAAGAGCAACTGCACCCAAATTCGTTACGGCAGCAGTATGCGGAATGATATAGACTTCAAAAAAAGACTCTCCAACTGCACCAACCGTGAGAGAGACGCCGTTCACAGTAATCGAGCCTTTCTGTGCTATATAGAGCCGCCATGCTGGATCAATCGTAAAGCGTAACTGAATAGCGTTACCCTCGTTTGTACGTTGTTGTAGAACTGCAGTGGTATCAACGTGTCCTGTTACCAGGTGACCATCCATTCGTGTGAGTGGCGTGACGGAACGCTCGAAATTCACAATGCTTCCCACTATCAAAGAGCCAAGATTAGTCTTACGCAGCGTCTCATGAATAGCATCAAAAGATAGAAGCGCATGGCCGTCATGATCCGAATCAATTGATGTAACGGTTAGACAGGTACCGTTAATAGCAATCGAAGCACCAAGTACGACTGCTGACGCAAGGAAAGGAAATGCAATCACCAACGTTGCACCATCACTGGTATGATGCACACTATGCACGACTGCGGTTGATTCAATAATTCCTGAAAACATAACGATGCTGATCTACTTTTATGAACTCTTAGGAAGGTCTTTTAATGTCTCAACAAACTGATTCAGATCAGAAAATTCGCGATACACAGAAGCAAAGCGAACATACGCAATTTTGTCGAGACCTTTGAGTGCTTCAATCACAAGCTCACCAATGAGCTGACTTTGGATCTCTTTTTCTTGCATCTCTGAGACTTTTTGCTCGATAGCGTCAACCGTCTGATCAATATGTTCAATACTCACGGGTCGCTTTTCACATGCACGAATCAAGCCAAGCCGTATCTTATTTCGATCGAATGGCTGTCGACGCTCATCCTTCTTGATAACCATAGGCAATGAGAGTTCTAGACGCTCAAAGGTAGTAAAGCGGTTCTGGCACTGCTGACACTCTCGTCGGCGACGAATCGCATCGCCGTCTGATCGGGAATCAATAACTGATGATTTATCCGAACCACACTTAAGGCAGCGCATACGATTACTTTACAAGACGGTGACGATAGAGCGGGAATCCTGAAGAAAGTTCTTTCACCTGAGCACGAATTGCAGCGAGCGCACTATCATCATGACGATGAACAACTGCATCATGTATAAGTTTTGCCACAACTTTCATCTCTGCCACTCCCATACCTCGAGTGGTTAGTGCGGGAGTTCCTAAACGGAACCCTGAACAGATAGTCGCAGGCTGCGGATCGTAAGGAATCGTATTTTTATTTCCAGTGATATGAACTTTATCCATGCACTCTTGCACTTCCTTACCAGTCGCATTCATAGGACGCAGATCAACAAGAACAATATGTGAGTCAGTGCCACCTGATACAACCGAGAAACCAAGCTGTATGAGCTCAGCAGCAAGGGCACGCGCATTGGCAATAACGTTTTTCGCATATGATTTAAACTCAGGAAGTGCTGCTTCTTTAAAAGCAACAGCTTTCGCAGCAATCGTATGCATATGAGGACCACCTTGCAGACCTGGAAAAACTGATTTATTGACTGCTTTTGCATGCACTTCTTTCCCCATGATGAGACCGGAACGGGGGCCACGCAACGTTTTATGCGTCGTCGTTGTTACAATATCCGCATACGGTGCAGGAGTTGGATACTCACCTGCTGCAATGAGTCCAGCATAGTGCGCAACATCCGCCATAAAGAATGCACCAACTTCATCAGCGACACGCTTGAACATTGCAAAATCAATCTGCCGTGAATACGCAGAAGCACCAGCGATGATCAGCTTTGGACGATGCTCTTTTGCAAGCGCCATGACTTCCTCTGGATCTATAAGGTGTGTGTCTGGAGTCACACTGTAAGCAACTACTTTGTAATGACGACCTGAAAAGTTAGCTGGATGTCCATGCGTCAAGTGCCCACCGTGGTCAAGGCGAAGTCCCATAATTGTATCGCCACGATTAATGAGCGCTTCAAATACAGCCTCATTCGCCGTAGCACCTGAGTGCGGTTGCACATTTGCAAACTCAACTCCAAAAAGGCTTTTGGCTCGATCTCTAGCAATATCTTCAACCGAGTCAACTACTTCACATCCACCATAGTAACGCTTCCCAGGTAACCCTTCAGCGTACTTATTGGTAAGAATAGAACCGTTGGTTTCAAGAATCGCCTCAGAAACAAAATTTTCAGAGGGGATCATTTCCAGACCGTACTCTTGACGCTCAGTTTCATGCTGAATCAATGTGGCTATTTCTGGGTCGAATTGAGAAAGAGAAAGCTTACTTACCATGGTATTATTTTAAGGTTCAGGGGTAGAAAAGTAAATTAAATCAATAAGAAAACCCACCTCACCTTTGACGGCGAGATGGGTCCACATCAAAAGATTACCGAAGTAATCCTTATCCTTGTTTACCGACAACGTACTTAGTGACGTCATCGACTGTTTGAATTTTCTCAGCGTCTTCATCAGGAATTTCAAGATCAAACTCCTCTTCAAGCGCCATAATAAGCTCAACGATATCAAGTGAGTCCGCACCAAGATCTTCGATGAAAGAAGCGGTAGGGATAACTTCGTCCGCGTTTACGCCGAGTTGTTCAACGATAATGCTTTTTACTCGTCCGGCGGTTTCTTCAGCAGATGCCATGTGTACTAATCTCCTAATTCTTTTTTTATATGTTCGAAAGAGGGGCAAGGGTATCCTTTTGGGCATGGTCTGGTCAATGGCTAAAGAAAATTTTTATACATTTCAGATAGTTACATTATCAAGGATTCTATCCCCTACACAGACCACCTCCGATTTATTCGCAGTAACGCTGGTTTTTTTTCATAAATTCCGAACAAAGAAATACCTACGGTACTGTTAGCAGTGGTATGATTGGTGAGGGTTGTAGAGCAGCCGGAACAATAATGTTCCCCTTCTTCGCTTCCCTGTTGTTTTTTTATAGGAAGTTAATCTATGAATATTAAACCTCTTCTTGCCCTAAGCGCCGCAGCTCTCCTCCTTGCCACACCTGTTATTGCAAGTGCAGAAAGTAAAGAAGTGAAAGAAGTTAATTTTCTTGCTGGGCAAATCTCCAGAGAACTGAAGAAGATAAGAAAATTAGCTCTTAAGAGTCCTCGCGTTAAGAGGGCTTTAATGGTTGCAGCTGCCAAAGCAAGAGGCCTTGCCGATAGTGACAGCGATGGAGTTCCAGATGCATTTGAAAATGCTAGAGGTTCCAACTCATGCGATATCGATTCAGATGATGACGAAATAAAGGATGGAGATGATAGAGACCCAGGTGATCCATCATCTGCTGAAGTTGAAATTAAAAATACGATCTCAGCAATTACGGCAACAACCGTCACCGTTGGTGACTACACCTTTACCATTAACGATTCTACTGTCTACCGCGACGGCTCATCACTCAGCGACTATGAAGTTGGTGATCTTGTAGAAGTAAAAGGTCGAAAAACAGGCGATACGCTCTTCCTCAGAAGAATCAAGAAGGATGATGACTAAGTCTTGTTGAACTCAAACGGATGGGCACAACCCATAAGAGTAAAAAATTCAAGCTGGGGTCTTACCCCAGCTTTTTTTGGCTTTAGAAACAAAAACTTTTAATTCCCTCTGCCAAGAAACACGACAGGGATAGTTTTACAAAGTAGTAATAGATCAAGGGAAAAACTCCAATTATCAATATACTCAAGGTCAAGCTTCACCCATTCTTGAAAATCATGAATCTTATTTCTGCCGCTTACCTGCCAGATACAGGTCAAGCCTGGGCGCATTGATAGCCTGCGGCGATCTTTCCGTTCATAGAGCGATACTTCGCCAGGAATTGGTGGACGAGGACCAACTAGGCTCATATCTCCACGAAAAACATTCCAAAGCTGGGGCAGCTCATCAATACTGAATCGTCGTAGGATACTGCCTAGCCCTGTCACACGCGGATCATGCTTCATCTTAAAGACAGGCCCGGCCATTTCATTATGCTCAATCAACTCGTGCTGACGCTGCTCTGCGCCGTCATACATGGAACGAAATTTATAGAGGGTAAAAAGACGGCCGTTCAAACCAACTCGTTTCTGACGAAAGAATACAGGCCCTGCACTTGTGCACTTCACCACAAGAGCAACAATGACAAAGAGAGGGGCCAAGATTATTAGTCCGATAAGTGACACACAGATATCAAGAATACGCTTTGCGTACAGATCCCATCCATCACCAGGCGGTGTGGTAAAATGAATCAGTGGCATACCACCAAAGTAGCTCATGCCTGAACGGACAACGCCAAGGCTAAAAAGATCGGCAGCCATCGTGGTTCGAACCCCCTGCTCTGAACAGAGCGCAACGAGCTCTGCAACTTCACTCATTACTGGCACAACATCGGTAAAGATAACTTCATCAATTGCATACTCTTTGAGGGCTTGCGATACCGCATCACTACCTCGAAGTATTCGAGCCTGAGGAAGTTCTGGAATGGTAGCGGCGAGCTCAGCTTTAAATCGTTCTCGTTTATGGGGATCGCTTAAGGCTTGATTTGGTGGTGTGAGATCAGCAAAAGCACGAATTCCAACTCCAAGTTCTGGTCGAGATGCAATTTCATAGGCAAGCTTGAGCGCCTGATGAGACAGCCCACAGATAATAACATTGCGGAAATTCCGCCCCTTTCGTCGCCAATATTTCAGGAGTCGCAACACCAAAAAGCGCTCAAACGAGATAGCGAGGGCTACTGAGAAAGCAAAGAGTGTAATAAAACTTCGACTGACCTGGATTTTAAGAAGAAACAGCGCTGCTGCAAGGATAATAAAGGTCACCACAGAGCTTAAAAACGCAATCCAAAATATCTGGAACGTCGTCCGTAAGCGCATACTACCGTAAGCGCCAAAAAAAGTTAGGGTCACGTTGAAGCAAATCAGCGCAACGACTAAGATAAGGACGTAATCCTTGAGGGGGGCCAGCGCCAGCGCTTCCTTAGGAAACTGAAAGGGAAGATACTTTTGCCAAAACGGCACGGCCGTCCTCGCATGGTACGCAGCAAGGAACGCCAGCACGATAAAGATATTATCGCCCAACCGTTGTACTCGTGATATGAACTTCCAGTTTTCTTTTAGCACGGATGTCGTTTTAGTATTTGTATCAGGAGTGTAGCCGTGGATGTTCGACTAATGCAACGCATTGACTATTTTGTCGGCGTGCCCCTCTGCGGGGTGCTCGGGCTACTCTACCGCATCAAGCGGCTTATATTCCCCTGCACAAACCCAAAACCCTCTCGCTTGCTCTGTATCGAGCTCAGTGAAATGGGCTCCGCTTTCCTTGCCTATCCAATGCTCAAGCGTGCGGCTGAACGATTTGGTCGTGAGCATGTATTCTTTCTTATCTTCACAAAAAACCGAGAGTCCGTCGATCTGCTTGATGTCATCCCATACGAAAATGTTATAACGATATCAGATAAAAATTTTATCGCTTTTGCACTTGGTACTATCAAAGCATTGCTTCAGATCTGGAAAGCTCGCATCGATACAACAATGGATATGGAGCTTTTTTCTCGTGCGACTGCAATCATTAGTCTTCTGAGTGGCGCACAAACGCGCATTGGATTTGATAACTTCACCGATGAAGGGCTCTATCGCGGCAATTTTATAACACACCGCGTGATGCTTAATAATCATCAGCATATCTCGCTCAATTTTTTAGCACTGCTTGAAGCACTCGATGCTGATCCGACAGAGCTTCCACAGCTCAAGAAAAATGTCTCAGGGCTTATGTGCGATCTGCCGCACATCGTTCCCAGCGATGACGAGCAAGCCTATATATGGTCAAAGCTTACAGAGCTTGCGCCAAGCCTTACGAAACAACATGAGCTTATCGTTATCAATCCCGATCCAGGGCTGTTAGCTCTGCGAGGCTGGCCTGTTGAGCGATACAAAGCTGTCGTTGAGCGATTACTCGCTGAGCGTCCACAATGCTATATCGTACTGATGGGATTAAAACGCTCAGGTTCGTATGCATCTGCTGTTTTTCCTGCGCTGACTCATGAGCGATGTATTAATTTTTGTGGCGTGACTCGAAACCTACGTGACGTCATCACCCTATTCAATATGAGCAAATTACTTCTTACCAATGACAGTGGACCAGGGCATCTTGCGACCCTCTCTCGCGTCAACGCTATTGTGCTTTTTGGCCCAGAGTCTCCACAGAAATATGGACCTCTCGGCTCAACTGTGACTTCCCTCTTTGCAAACTTAAACTGTAGCCCCTGCTATAGCCCTGCAAATCATCGCTACTCAATCTGCAAAAATAATCGCTGCTTGCAAGAGATTAGCATTGAACAGGTGATGACTACCGCTCGAGGATACCTCAATACATAAAATGGTATTGCCAGCCCGCATTACAAAACTTTTCTCTCTTGCAGCACTCGCTGGATTGGTTGTCACTGTAATTGCGATCGTGAGTTTACCCCCTGAAAAAAGCTACCTGCTTCATACTGGTGACTTTCCTGGTTTTTATGTTCTTGCCGTCATCGTGCAGCGTGGCTTGTTTGCGCAACTCTATGCGCTACCTCTTCAGCAAACCATTCAACATGAATTCTTTCCTGCACTGGGGGATCAGTTTAATCCTTCTCTCTATCCGCCGTGGACCGCACTGCTATTAGCTCCACTGAGTCTTGTACCGCCTGCTCTTGCAAAGAGTTTCTTTTGTGTCATCAATCTGATCCTCTACCTCACATCGTTCACTCTTCTATGTTCGCATGTTAGCAAACTTGAAAAGGTTGCACCGCTGACCCTTGGCGCCATACCGCTCCTTCTGATGTGCTCTCCCGTTTTTAGTACGCTTCTTGGTGCTCAAAATAGTGGCATCACAACTGCGCTCCTTTGTGCAAGCTACCTCTGTCTTACCCGCGGCACACCTCGATGGAATGTGCTCTCAGGGTGCGCTGCTGCGCTGCTTCTCTACAAGCCTCAGTTTGGTCTTTTTGCTGGACTCTTTTTTTTCTTGCTCTCACAAAGAAAATTTTTCTTTGTATTAGGCTTTAGCACAATAACACTAGCACTTGTATTAAGTGCTCAGTATTTTTTTCCAATAAGCATCTGGGAGATCTACTTTCAAACGCTACAACTTTTTGATGCTCAAAATTTACAGGTCAACCGCGCTGAAGCTGTTTCACTTCGTGCCATCAGCGAAATGATCGGCACGTATCTATTTCCACAAGCACTAGCAACATTTCGAACTGTGGGTACGCTGCTCTGTCTTACATTGACTTGTATAGGAGCTCTTACAATTTTGATACAAACAATCCGCTGCACTCATGAGAAACGCCCTGCATACAATCGCTTAGCATTTACGTGGTTCCTGCTTTTGCTGCCCCTGCTCTCGCCCCAAACGCTCTGGTACGACCTGTCGATTTCGATGATGGCACTCTTCCTCCTAAACGCTTCAGAAGTGCAAAAAATGAGTCATCTAAGCTACCTACTCCTGATGAGCTTTTTTTGCCTCCTCGGCAAAGAGCAGCATATCCCCCTGTCATTCTTACCTTTTCATATTCTCTTACTCTTTTGTGCGACCCGCGTTTCAAAGTAGTCATCTTACATGACTATGACGAAATCAAAGCTCTCGCAGCACGTCTCAATCTGCTTCGAAGAAGAATCAATTAATATTCTTTTTAGCGAACTTCTTCGTTCACGCGGTGTTGCGACCTGTATACTTCCCTCTCCGCAGCAAGCACACGGCAACACAAAAATCATTACTGAACCTCAGTACCTTCCTCTTATCCCTGAGAGCTACAAGCATGAATGCTTAGTGGTGGGGAACAAAGAAAGCCTCAAGGCATGGGATGGTATTAAACTGTCTCGTCCGTTGACGGAGCAAAAAATCGAGACTGCCATTGCAGAGCTTCTTGAAGCTCCAATAGCGTAACGAATTAGTCGTACGAGTGCGTGAGAAGCTTCGCACAAAACAAAAATCCCTTCCGGAATTGCTCAAGTGAAAAACTTTCATTTGGAGCATGAATGTTATCTTCTTCAAGCCCAAATCCAACCAACAGTGGCGTCGCTCCTGCTGCCGTATGAAGCTCTGCAATGAGTGGAATCGAAGCGCCTTCCCAAATATAGAGCGGATCTGCGCCAGTAATTTGCTGTAAAATTTTTGAAGCAGTATCGATAATCGGGGACTCAGAGCTCACTCTCAGAGCACCGCCCGATGCATGCTGATGCACTACTTCAAAGGAAAGTTCATCAGGACACTGCGCCCTCAGATGCATTAGTACTGCTTGCAATACTTTGTCTGGATCTTGCCCAGCTATTAGGCGACATGAAAGCTTTACTGAAGCCCAAGATGGAATAATTGTTTTTGATCCCTCGCCTTGGTAGCCACTGGTCATGCCATTGACCTCAACAGTTGGACGAAGCCCACGACGGACAGGCATTGGAAGCCCTACTTCACCCCCCGTTGGAGCAACTCCCACAAGCAAAGTGTAATCACTATCTGAAATAGGAAACTGCAATGAGCGCTGCTCATCAAGCTTTGAAAGCGGCACGATACCATCATAAAAATGCGACACGGCAACTTTGCCCTCACTATCATGAAGCGAAGCAATCATACGAGCGAGCACTACTGCTGGGTTTTTGACAACACCACCATGCACTCCAGAGTGCAGATCTTTATGCGGACCAGTAACCTTCACTTCTGCGTGAGCAATACCTCGAAGCCCCATCGTAATTGCTCCCAGCTTTTCAGAAAGAGTTCCAGTATCACAGACAAGCAACACATCGCTCGCGCACCGATCACTGATAGTAGAGAGGATTGAAGATATACCTCCACTACCACACTCTTCTTCTCCTTCAAGAATCACTTTTACGTTGTAGCAAAGCTGTTGCTCTTTGATGGCGCACTCGAGCGCCTTGATGAAATAGAAGGACTGTCCCTTATTGTCCTGCGCTCCGCGAGCATAGATCCTGCCCCCCTTCTCAATAGGGGTAAACGGCGGCGTATCCCACAGCTCAAGCGGATCAGCAGGCTGGACATCATAGTGACCATAGAAAAGTAAGGTCTGCACATTCCCACCCTGCGGCGGCTGCGTCTGGGCCGAAAATTCAGCAAACACAATCGGCTTACCTGGTGTCTGAATAAGCTCTGTCGCAGCGCCCATCGATCCGAGGTGCTCTAACAGCCACAACGCACAATCAACGCACCGCCCTTCAAATGCTGGGTCTGTGCTCACACTCTCAAAAGAGAGGAGCGTTTTGAGCTGATCCAACATAAGGGGTCGGTTGCTATTGAAGTAGCTTTCAAGAAATTCAGTTTTTTTGCTCGAAGTCATAGGTTTTAGTGTTGCGCTCTTTTATTTTGCCCGTGAAAATACTGTCACTTATTTTTATCTATGTATCACTTATGAAAACCGTTCAACAGTATCTAAAACTCGCAGCCAAACTTACTGTCACTGGCCTACTCCTTACCTCACTTGCCGCATGCTCTTCATCTGATAAAGATGGCCTGTCTGAATCAGAGCTCAATGGCGGCTCTCGCTTCGGCAGTGGCAGTATTCCACTTGCAGAAGGTGAAGGCATGTTCCGCGATATTCACTTTGACTACGATTCATCTTCCATCGATAGCATGGGACGACAAGACGTTGAGTACAACGCGTCAGTTCTTAAAAATAACAACGGACTCAGCGTAATTGTTGAAGGTCACTGCGATGAACGTGGGACGAATGAATATAACATGGCACTTGGTGCTTCCCGCGCAAAAGCAGTTGAGCGTGCGCTTGTATCTCTTGGAGTCTCTTCCTCAAGCCTCGATACAATTAGCTACGGTGAAGAAGTTCCTCTTGACCCAAGCCACAGCGAAGCTGCATGGGCAAAGAACCGCCGCGTTCATCTCTCAGCGTCTAAACAGAAGTAACCCCTCGTTCTTCTTTAAGAAACAAGGAGGCCCCCTGCAAAGGAGGGCCTCTTTTTTTTAAGTCACAGATCGCAAAGCTCTGGTATAACTCCTCTCAGAACCATCTTTGGGTGAGGTATACATGAGAACTCTTCAGTCGCTACTTATAGTTGCATTTTCACTATTCTCTTTAGGGTGCTCTGGTGGTGGCGGCTTCTGTCCAAACAATATTCCTTCATGTTGCTATGATACTCTTTTTGGATGCGGCACCTTCGACCTTCCTGCTGGTTGTTCATGTTCTGACTACGGCTACATGAGTCGTGTGGATGTAGAGAAAGCATTCGGTTCATCAAAGCAACGAAACGTTCGCTCCTCTAGTGGTCTGACTGGAACATGGTCTGGGATTCTCAAGAAGAACACTGACTCATGCGGATCACTCCTCAAACAAATCAATGGCGTTGTTCGTATCCACCAAACTCCGCGTAAAACTTCAGTCTATGTACCAGGATTCGGATCGCTTAAAGGTTCAAGACGCGCTCGAGGCTTTCGCGCATCAGGATCGTACCGTCCGTTTCTCTCATCATGCAAAGCAAACGTAACCGTCAACTTTATCTCTCAAAAACGTGGCATCGCTTCAACACAATCAACTGTCGCAATCGCTTGCCCAGGCACGTATAGCTGCTCTGCAACTTACAAGGGCACGGTTCAAAAGAATTCATAAGAGTCTTATAAGGAAGATAACATCATGAGAACTATTTTTTCACTGTTATGCGCTCTGAGCATCTGTTGCTGTGTGACTTTCACAAGCTTTGCACAAACATTGACTATCTCTGGCAAAATAACATTCGAAGGAACACCCATCAGAGGTATCACTGTCTTTGGAAGCGATGGCGCTTCACGGGGTCGAACTAATAAAGAAGGTGTCTACAGCATTACAGCACCGAAAGCTGGCACCTACACGATTACGCCATTCCTGCAACGTCGCTATATACCAAAAATATCGAACAAAACAGTAACGCTCACAAGCAACGACAGCAAAACCAATATCGACTTTGAACTTGAAGCTATCGGTGAAGGTAAAGGCGTTATCATGGGACGTATCCGAAACTTTACTGGCCAACCTATCGAGGGAATTAAAATCCGTATCAGCAAAACTGTATCGGTCCTTACTGACCGAAATGGCGTGTATCGATTTATCAATCGAGATGCGGGGCGATACTTTGTTTTTCCAAGTAATGAGAACTATACGTTTCAAGGATACTTCCGTGAAATTAAGTTACGAGGCGGCGCAACACTGCTTCGCAGCTACTATGCGATTCGCAAACTTGCTGGTGAGACGTACAGCACATACGCAACAGGTCTTTGGAATATTGATATTAAAAAAACTGGGGGCACCTGTGCTCTTGAAACAACGACGATTGATAGCAAAGCATTGTTAACACAACGCCGAAATGCTCTGTTGCTCTCGCTTCCTCGTCTTGGCGGCGCACGCGGTACCATCAACCAAAATGCTATTTCATTACAGGTAGGCACATTTAAAGCACCATGCTTTATTACAGGTACGTTGAGTGGTTCCTTTCAAGATGCAAACAATGCAAAGCTTACCGGTACCCTCAAAGCCACGTGCATGGTCTCTGCAAGCAACTGTACTGCGGATGTGACGGCCTCTTTGGATAGAGACATTTAGCAGCCCGACAGGCTCTGTACGGGGCGCCACAGAGGCCAAAACCTCTGTTTTCTTGGGATATTTCTATTTTGATATGCTGTCAAAAAAATTGATATAATCCACCTGTGTCAGCAAAAATCATCGATAGTATTTCGCTCCCCCAGGGCCTTCGGCTTCTGGACAACGCTCAGCTTAAAGTTGTAGCTAAAGAGCTTCGTGAAGAGCTCATCGACTCTGTTGCTGAAAGTGGTGGTCACTTTGCATCAAGCCTTGGCACAACTGAATTGACCGTTGCGCTGCACCACCTTTTTGAAACACCAAACGACAAAATCATCTGGGATGTTGGGCATCAAGCATACATCCATAAAATGCTTACTGGTCGTCGAGAGAGAATGCCCTCGATTCGAAAAGCTGGCGGTATTTCTGGATTCCTCAAACGTGATGAAAGTGAATATGACTGTTTTGGTGCCGGACATGCTGGTACGAGCATCTCTGCAGCAGTTGGTATGAGCGTTGCGCACCAGCATGAATCAACACTACCATTTGTTGTACCTGTCATCGGTGATGGATCATTAACCTCTGGTATGGCATTCGAAGCACTGAATCACGCCGGACACCTGCGACTAAAAAATTTCATTGTGGTGCTCAATGATAATGAGATGTCTATCTCTGAGAACGTTGGCGCACTTTCCCGACTTTTCTCAAAGACAGTCACTTCTCAAGCATACACACAGGCGCGTGCAGGATTTAAACATCTTCACAAATCTGGCTTTGTTCCAGATCTTGTTTATAAAGTACTCGATCGTGCAGAAGAAGCTGCGCAAAGTTTTGTTTCCCATACATCAGTACTGTTTGAAGCTTTTGGCTTTCGGTATATCGGTCCCATTGATGGCCACAATATTGATGAGCTTTTAACTGCGCTCAATCATGCTAAGAATCAAGACCGACCAGTCCTCGTGCATATTAGAACAGCGAAGGGCAAAGGATATGAACCTGCAGAGGTCGACCCGATTACCTGGCATGGTGTTACTCCATTCGATCGCGATCAAGCTACTTTTTTAGCAAAAAGTGCCGCCAAAACTCCCCCGTCTTATACAAAAGTATTTGCTGATTCTCTTGCAGAGATCTCTGCACGAGACGATGCCAAGCACGTCGTTGCCATTACCGCAGCGATGCCTGGCGGCACTGGTCTTGATAACTACGCCAAAGCGTTCCCTGAACGATGCTACGATGTTGGTATCTGCGAACAGCATGCAGTTACATTTGCTGCAGGCCTTGCGTGCGAAGGGAAAAAACCAGTATGCGCAATCTATAGCACTTTCCTACAGCGTGCCTATGATCAAGTTGTGCATGATGTATGCATTCAAAAACTTCCAGTTATATTTGCAATGGATCGTGCTGGCGTTGTTGGGAATGATGGAGAAACGCACCAGGGCGTTTTTGATATTAGCTACCTGAGAAGTCTGCCACACATTGTCCTGATGGCTCCAAAAGACGAAGCTGAACTCCGCCAGATGCTCTATACAGCAGTGCAATATAATGGACCAATCGCACTTCGTTATCCGCGTGGTAACGGTGTTGGCGTTGCACTTGATGAGCCACTCACAGCGCTTCCTATTGGTAAGGCTGAAGTAATCACCCATGGTCATGATGTCCTTCTGATTGCATACGGTACAATGGTACAAACCGCTCGTTCTGTCGCTGCACAGATTCAAGAAGCAACCGGTATCTCTCCAACTATTATCAATGCCCGATTTGCAAAACCACTTGATGAGGCACTGCTCTGTGATGAAATACCTCGTTACAGTGTTGTTGCAACGCTTGAAGATCATTCTTTGATGAATGGTTTTGGATCTGCAGTGCTTGAGTGCATCAATACACACAACCTCACGCTTAAAGGTGAGCTTCTACGCTTTGGTATTCAAGATGAGTACGTACCGCACGCTACGCAAGCAGAACAACATGTCTTAAACGGCTGTGATGCTGGGTCAATTGTAAAAGCTCTCACAAAGCGTCTCGATACAATTGGCGGCCTTAAGAAAGCATCGTAAAGAGCACCGTGTATTGCGCCATAGTGTTGTTAGGAATCAAGGCCAAGCAGCTCTTCAGTAAAGCTTTGTTTCAAGCTATATCGTGAAAGCCAAATGCCAAGGAAGCTTGCTGCAAATGCATCGCCTGGCACCATCCCTTGTGGCTCACCATTATAGTAGAGCGTTGTCCCCTTACCTGGCAGAAACTCAATCGCATAGATGTCACCCTCTTTCACATTTTGATAGAGCGCATTCATCTGTTCGTTTTGCTGACTCACCGTCTGAAATGGGATCTCTTTATTATCTTTCATAAAGACGGCGCCACTTTCAATAAAATCCTCACGCTTTAGATCACGCGCATAGGTGAGCTCGAGGCGAAGTGGTGTTTTGCCAAGCGACTGTTGCACATCCACTATATCTGCTGGCACAAAGAGACGAGCCTTATATACGGTAAAACCCCAATAGGTATACGTTGCTTCGCCTCGCAGTGGAAGCGGTGCTGTTTGAAATGGCGCAGCATGGGCACTAAGAACAAAACAGAACATTATAAGCAGCACTGTTAGGGGATGAAGAAGTCGTTTCATTAGAGCTGTAGGTAACAAGATGTACATGCCTATATTCTGACATCACCCAAAGAATCGAGGAAGGAGATTCTAAAAATTTTGTTGAGATAGCGGAAAACGAATTTTCTAAATTTCATCAGCCTTCAGCTTTCACTCATCAAAGCAAAAATTAATCTTCCTATCCCATAACCTCCTACAAAATGCTCAGTTTCTTTCCTTGTCCAGCCTTGCCAGAGGATCTAGTATCAACCCATGAAATCCCTAATACGATTCGTCCTCCTCGCCCTTACCATCAGCTCAATCATCGCTCTCACCTCATGCGGTTCGATGAAACCACAAGACTTTGAGCAGGAATCGATTAAGCTTATTCCTGAGCAGTATTTTAGTGGCACCACACGTGGCGTAGGGGTATTTTTTGACCGTTTTGGAGATCTAAAAACTAGCTTCACCGTCGACCTCACTGGTGAATGGGATGGCAAAGTGCTGACCCTCACCGAGCAACTTCTGTATAAAAATGGGGATAAGCTCACCCGCGTCTATACCTTTGAGAAAAAAAATGACCATGAATACATTGGTCATACCCCCGATGTTGTAGGAGATATTCGCATAGAGGTGTATGGCAACACCATGAAATGGGTCTATGACCTCAATCAAGACATTGATGACTCTAAGGTACTCTTACACTTCAACGACTGGATGCACCTCCAGCCAGACGGTATTATCCTCAACCGCGCCTATGCTTCCAAATTTGGCATAGGACTTGGTGAAGTATTTATGAGTATCCGAAAGGTACCGTAAAATAGTATCTTTTTGGTACATGACTACCGATCTGTCCAAAATACTTCTCCGTCTTAGTACCGAACTCTC
>JBILLA010000166.1:0-5830 GCA_044376365.1 Bdellovibrionota bacterium
GACAATTGCACTTGCATCGTCAGGTACTTTTCCAGTACTAGCTAACAGTAGAGGTGCAACTGCCAAGTGCTCATCTTGCAGTGCCAAGGCTAATGCTTTTCCACCATCAGGCTGCGCGCTTGCAATATCCATCTCTGCATGACCCTGTAAGAAGTAGATCTTTTTCGATGCACCTTTTGTTAATTTTAAGATGGCGTTTGCAAGGGATTCCTCTGACACCTCATTGATTCGACTTACTGCGGCACCTTCGCCTTCACCATACTGAAGGTACGCTATATTACCCTGCTTCATGCCATACTTCTCAACAAGCTGAGGCTTTGATTTTGGGTCAATAATATCAACGCTCAACTTAGTAGGGTTTTGATCTTTAAATCTGTAAAAGATATCTCGGATCTGCTCATCATTCTCAGAGATACCTTTAAAAGAGACAAGCTTAAGAGGACGTTCAAGCTTATCAAGGAGCTCTCGTGACTGAGGGGCCAAGCTATAGACACCCTGCTCTGTAAGATCGACTTTTTTATTGTGACGATTCACAAGCCAATTGGCAGCGACAATGATAGCAAGGAAGATCGCTGTGTATACGACTACATGAGTACCATATCGCGTCGTTCTACCTTTTATAACCTCGGTTGCATTACCGAGGGACTCACGACCAGCCTTAATGGACCAGATAGCCATACAAACCGCACCAATAATAAGGTGACCAAAAACAATAGGGTTTGAAAATGAATCAACGAGAATACCACCAAGGAATCCAAAACCGAGTGCGACTAAGCCAATAACACCAAGAAAACGAGACACCATCTTTCATTACCTCCATCGTTGCGCTTCAAGGGCGCGCTGGGTCAGAAATAGACCAAAAATAATAACTGACATGAAATAGACAATAGCTTTAAGGCTCACAACTCCCTTCAAGAGATCCTGCACCTGTAGCACTGGTGAGATGTAGCGCAGCACTTCACCAGTCACACCACCAAACGAATCGGCCGGCGAATGAATAACATAGAAAAGGAGGAGGACAACCATACCCGATACACCAGCGATGATCTGATTTTCCGTGAGCGCAGATACCGCAATACCAATACTTGCAAACGCAAGACTGCAAAGAGTGACTCCAAGGATACCACTTATGATAGGAGCCACTTCAGGGTTCCCAAAAACAATAAGAAGCAACGGGAACATGAACGCGGTAAGGATCATGACTAAAAGAAAGATAGAAACCCCTAAAAATTTTCCAATCACAATATCAAAAACCGTGAGCGGAGATGTGACGAGCAATTCAAAGGTACCCTTCTTTTTTTCTTCAGCGATCAACCGCATAGTCAGAAATGGCACCAGAAACACTAAGACAACTAGTAATGTCTGATAGTATCCTTCAACCACCCATTGGTTTAAGTTGGGTGCCGGCTGCTGACCACCCATAAGCTGTGCCATCTGTGCATAACGTTCAATGGCGAGATTGAAGTATCCGAGCATATTAAAGAAAAAATATCCCGCTAAGAGGAAAAATCCTGTGAGCACAAGGTATGCAACAGGAGAAACAAAGAACGAAAGAAGTTCTCGTTTACAGATTGACCACCACTTCATACAAATCCCTTCAACGTAGACTATGATTTATTGCTGCGATATTGACTCAATAAAGATCTGTTCAAGGCTTGCTTCCTTCGTAAGCGCTTCTAGGGAATCCTCACGAACAATCTTACCCCGATTAATAATGACGACTTTGTTACAGATTGCTTGTACTTCAGGAAGGATATGAGTGCTTAAAATCACCGTTCGTCCTTCACGAAGATTTGCAATCGTATTTCGAATATCAATGATTTGCTTTGGATCGAGTCCCGATGTTGGCTCATCAAGAATAACAACTTCTGGGTTGTGAATAATGGCCTGCGCAAGACCAACGCGCTGCTTAAATCCTCGTGAAAGCTGACTACAGAGCTTGGAAGAGACCGTGGTTAAATAGCAGCGCTCAAGCACATCATCGAGTCGCGACTGAATCAAGGCAGAGGCTACACCCTTAATCTCGGCAACAAAGCGCAGGTACTCAGAAACAGTCATTTCATCGTAGAGTGGTGGTGTCTCTGGAAGGTAGCCAATTTTGCGACGAACCTCCTCAGGTTCAAGCAGAATATCAGCCCCAGCAATGGAAGCGGTACCGCTGCTTGGGGGCATGAAAGTCGATAACATTCTGATTGTAGTAGTCTTTCCTGCACCATTGGGGCCGAGGAATCCTACGATATCCCCTTTTTGCGCAGTAAAGGATATATTAGAGACAGCTTGGAAGTCCCCGTAACTTTTAGATAGTGACTGAACAGATATCATGGCAACTCGGAATACAACAAAGCGACAAATTCGACAAGGCTTACATGCTGGAATTCTTACGATTTCTGTTTGTCTGCTCTCTGGCTGCTCGCTGTTTGAAACGACACCCTCCTCAGTTGATGCAATCCTACCTAAAGGCGGGAAGGGAAGCCTTCAGCAAACTAGCACAACGACAAGCGTACCAGTAAAGCCGCTGGCCACACCCGCACCACTGACCGATGTATCGCTTGAGCTGCGCCTTCCTGATGCGCCCATTGAATTCATTACCATTAACTATGGCTCTTCAAAAAACAATCTCAATAACCATAAAAGAATTAGTAGAGAAGCGCTGACACTTTTGGATGAAAAAGATCAACGCTACCGCTTCATCTTAAAAGATGTCGGAGAGCTACGACCCCTCTATGCAAATATCATCATTGAAGCTGGAGGCTTCAAATCAGAGCCAAGTGAAACATTTGAAGTAACAGAATAGTTTAAAAGGAGTACCATATGAATAAAACTGCCGTCATCGCATTTTCAGGAGGTCTGGACACGTCTTTCCTCGTCCCATTTGCCCGTGAAAAGTACGGCTTTGATAAAATCATTACGTGCACCGTCACCACAGGAGGGTTCTCTCCTGAAGAGCTTGAGAGCATCGCAAAACGCTCAAAGGAAGTTGGCGCCGATGAACACGTCGTCGTGCGTGCCGAAAATGAGTTTTACGATTCCGTTATCCGTTACCTTGTTTTTGGTAACGTCACCCGTGATGGATATCCACTTTCTGTAGGATCAGAGCGTCTTATTCAAGCAAAACGGGTCGTTGAACTTGCCATTCAACGAGGGTGTACCCATGTCCTGCACGGCTCGACAGGTGCTGGCAATGACCAATATCGTTTCGATGTCGCGATTCAAGTCTTTAGTAAAAATAAAGTTACCTGCGTGACGCCAATACGAGAGTGGAATATTAGCCGTGACGAATCGACTGCATTCCTTAAAGAGAAGGGCATATCGGTGTCTGAGAAAACTACCAAGTATTCTTACAATGCTGGACTCTGGGGCGTTTCAATCGGTGGTGCAGAGACTCACTCTTCAACAGGACTCATCCCAGAAGATGCCTGGTACTCAAAACCAACAAGCACTCTTCCTCATCAATCATGCACTATAGAATTTTCCAAAGGAGTGCTCACGAAACTGACAGTTGCTGACACAAGCATCACAGAACCAATTGCAGCAATCCAAAAAATCACAGAGCTTGGTAATCAGTTTGCAATTGGCCGTCACTATCATACAGGTACATCAATACCTGGCAAGAAAGGACGCATTGCATATGAATCCCCTGCAGCGGATCTTATTTACGAAGCGCACCGCACGCTTGAAAAGATCACCCTAACACAGCTTCAAATATCCGCGAAAAAGCAGATAGCAGAAGCATACGGTATGTTGATTCATGAAGCTCGCTTCTTTGATCCGTATCGGCAAGATCTTGAAGCGTTCCTTCAAAGCTCGCAAAAGCGAGTAACAGGGACATGCACTGTCGAACTTGCTCACGGTTTTATCAAATCGGTTGTTGCGGATTCACCATTTAACCTTCTGGCAGCGAAAGGAGCAACGTACGGCGAAATGTCCTCATTCTATGATGGGCGTGATGCAATTGGCTCAACAAAGGTGTACGGCTTTGAACAGTATCTCTATCACTACCTCAATGATTAATACGGCAGTTACGCTTCTGCAGCGCCTCATTCAGATTGAATCTATATCAAAGAACGAAGCTCGTCTGGTTACGTGGTTTGCTGACTGGCTCACATCGCAGTTTCCTCAAGGTGCAGTCAATATTAATGATCGCAACATCACCGTCACGTTGACGGGCAAAGACTTCCGCGAGGATATGCCATCATCACAGACGATGCTTGCATGCTCTCACTACGATACAGTTCCTGTTTGCGCAGGATGGACGAAAGATCCCTTTGGTGGTGTTATTGAAAATGATGCCATCTATGGACTTGGTGCAAACGATGCGCTTGCCTCTGTTGTCTCGATGACCTGTGGGGCACTTGCCGCACGAAACACCATAGAGGCAAGTCGTCACCGAGTAGTACTCTCATTTGTTTGCGAAGAAGAAAGCGGCGGCGCAGGTTTTGCTCGAATGGAACCACACCTACCTCGATACACTGCGGCACTCTTTGGTGAGCCAACATCGCTTCGTATTGGATACTGCATGCGAGGCTCGCTCAAACTGAAACTTCGCGTTCATGGGAAAGCATGCCATGCATCACGACCACACGAAGGAAAGAATGCAATATTCGAGCTGTCTGACGCACTAAACAAAATTCGCGCTATTGAACTTACTGACCAATCACCATGGGGCACCGCAACTCTTGAACCTGTCGTAATCCAGGGCGGTACTGCTGAAAATCAGATTCCCGATCTGATTGAAGTACTTTTTGATTCTCGGCCAACATGGGAGAGAAACAACGAATACATCATTGCATCGCTTCAAAACACCGGCCTTGATATTGAAGTCATCAGAAACCTCAGACGCCCCATGGCGATTGAGACAACACATCCCCTTATTCATCTTGTTCAACAAGCACTACAGTCGAAAGGCTCTGCTACCTCGCTCTATCCCTTTGGTGGAAGCTGCGATATGGCATTTTCAAAAGCGCCCTCGATAGTCTTTGGGCCAGGCGCATCTGAGCGATCTCACGCAGCAGATGAATACATTACATCCAGTGAGCTTGATGCAGGCTTACAATCTTATGGCGCGATTTTTTCCTCATTTGCTGCGCTCGGTATTTGACGCACCAAGCTACGACAAGACTAATAGCCTAGATTTGGCGCTAACCATTTTTCAGCTTCAGCAAGGGTCATACCCTTACGAGCAGCATAGTCCGCCACCTGATCACGATCGATTTTACCGACTGAAAAATATTTACTCTCAGGGTGCGAAAAATAGAAGCCCGAAACGCTACTACCTGGGAACATTGCACAACTTTCGGTTAATTTAATACCCACTGCCTTATCCGTTTTCATAAGGTTCCAAATTTTTCGTTTCTCTGTATGTTCAGGACAAGCTGGATAACCAGGCGCCGGTCGGATACCACGATACTCTTCAAGTATCATTGACTCAAAATTAGCAATCGGCTCGCTTTTACCATAGCCCCACGCAATACGAATTTGATGATGCAAGTACTCAGCAAATCCCTCTGCAAAACGGTCACCAAGTGCTTTGACCATAATTGACTGATAATCGTCGCCCTTCTTTTCGAAATAATTTGCAAACTCATCAACACCTTTACAGGTCACCGCAAAGGTACCCATGTAGTCAGTAACACCAAGTGATTGAGGGGCGACAAAATCAGCGAGGCATAAGTTGTAAAGGCCTTCACGCTCTTTCTGTTGACGCAAGAATGAGAATCGCTCAAGCAACGTACCGTCATTGTCATACACTTCGACATCATCACCAACAGATGCTGCTCGATAAATTCCAGCGATACCTTTTAATTTAAAAATATTATCACTGATGATCTTT
>JBILLA010000165.1:0-5830 GCA_044376365.1 Bdellovibrionota bacterium
AAGTTGTAAAGGCCTTCACGCTCTTTCTGTTGACGTAAGAATGAGAATCGCTCAAGCAACGTACCGTCATTGTCATACACTTCGACATCATCACCAACAGATGCTGCTCGATAAATTCCAGCGATACCTTTTAATTTAAAAATATTATCACTGATGATCTTTTTGAGCAGAACTTGACCTTCATCAAAGATCTCTTTTGCCTGTTGGCCATACAGCTTGTGCTCAAATATTTTTGGATACGATCCTTTCAGATCCCAGGTCCAAAAAAACGGAGACCAATCGATGTATTTTGATACTGTCTTTAAATCAATATCGGTAAAGATTTTTGTTCCCAAGAATTCAGGAGTTTCAACTTCATACTCTTGGTACGGCCACCGATGCTGACGAGCTTCTTCAAGGGGAATAAACTTTGATTCAGCTTTTGCTTGCAGAAACGTTTCACGAGTTTTTTTCTGACTTGATTTTACCTGCTTGACGTAGGTTTCTTTACGTTCTGGACTAAGCAGATTCGAACAAACCTCAACCACAAGCGATGCATCACCGACGTGCAGGACCGGACCATTATAGTGCGGTGCAATTTTAATAGCAGTATGTGCTCGTGATGTCGTTGCTCCACCGATCAAGACAGGAATATCCATGCCAAGCTTTTGGAGCTCTTTGACATTGAAAATCATCTCATCAAGCGATGGCGTAATAAGACCACTAAACCCAAGCAGATGTGCATTATGCTCTTTGACTGCTTTGAGAATATCTTGGAACGAAACCATCACACCAAGATCGATAACTTTGTAGCCATTACAGGCAAGCACAACACCGACGATATTTTTTCCAATATCATGCACATCGCCTTTCACTGTAGCAATGACAAAGGTATTTTGCTGTTTGGGCTCTCCGAGCTTTTTTTTCTCTTCAAGCATGTAGGGCTCAAGGTAGGCAACGGCACGCTTCATAACCCGAGCGCTCTTTACGACTTGCGGCAAGAACATCTTCCCTTCACCAAAAAGATCCCCGACGACTTTCATACCAGTCATAAGAGGTCCTTCAATGACCGCAAGCGGTGTACCAAGGGCGCGACGCGCTTCTTCAGTATCAACGTCAATGTAGTCAACAATCCCTCGCACAAGCGCATGGGTAATCCGCTCGTCGATGGTCCCGTTGCGCCACTCTAGGTTTTCAGTAGCTTTTTTATCCGAGGCAACACCTTTAAACTGCTCAGCGAAATCAACAAGTATTTCAGTAGCATCAGGTTTGCGATTTAAGAGGACGTCCTCTACTTTTTCGCGAAGCTCAGGATCGATTTCTTCATACACTTCAAGCATGCCGGCATTCACAATCCCCATGTCGAGCCCAGCTTTAATTGCATGGTACAAGAAACAGGAGTGCATAGCTTCACGCACTTTATTATTACCGCGGAATGAGAATGAAACGTTACTGATGCCGCCGCTTGTTAATGCACCAGGACAGGTTCGTTTAATCTCACGAACAGCTTCAATAAAATCGACTGCATAGTTATTATGCTCATCAATACCTGTGGCAACGGTAAGGACGTTTGGATCAAAGATGATATCGGTCGGCTCAACACCAACATCATGCACCAGAATATGGTATGCACGCTGGCAGATACGAACTTTATCATCTTTCGTTGCTGCTTGGCCTTTCTCATCGAAAGCCATAACAACCATCGCTGCACCATAACGCATCACAGCAGCAGCTTGTTCTTTAAACTTCTCTTCGCCCTCTTTTAAGCTAATAGAGTTAACGATTGATTTGCCCTGCACACACTGCAAGCCCGCCTCAAGGACTGACCACTTAGAGCTATCAATCATGACTGGAACTTTTGCAATATCAGGCTCGCTTGCAATCAAATTCAGAAACTTGGTCATGCACGCTTCGCTATCAAGCAGTCCTTCATCGAAATTTATATCGATAACGTTCGCACCATTTTCTACCTGCTGACGCGCAATCGAGAGTGCTTCATCAAAGCGATCTTCTTCAATGAGCTTGCGAAACTTTGGTGAGCCAGTCACGTTTGTTCGCTCTCCTACTAAGAGGAAACGATTTGGATCGGTTGGATTTATGGTGAATGGCTCAAGCCCCGCAAGGCGCAATACTCCAGATTTTTTCTCGATGCGTCGTGGTGGTAGCTTTCGGTTTGCTTCAACAATCGCAGCGATGTGGGCTGGGGTCGTACCGCAACAGCCACCCATAATATTTAAAAGCCCTTCTTTCGAGAATCGCTGCAGCGCGGCTGCTGTATCGACTGGCTTTTCATCATACCCTGTATCACTCAAAGGATTGGGCAATCCAGCATTCGGATAACAGCTCACATGACAATCAGCAACGCGCGAGAGTACCTGCATGTACGGGTACATATCATTGGCACCGAGTGCGCAGTTAATACCAACACTCAAAGGATTGGCATGACGCACTGAATTCCAAAATGCTTCAGTCGTTTGTCCTGAGAGTGTTCGACCAGATTGATCAGTAATCGTAACAGAGATCATGAGTGGCAACTTTTTGCCATGCTCGCGCTCATATCTATCAACAGCAAAGAGTGCTGCTTTTGCATTGAGCGTATCAAAAATAGTCTCAACAAGCAGAACATCAACTCCGTTATCAGCAAGAACTTTGATCTGCTGATAGTAGGAATCCTCAAGCATATGAAACGTGACGGCTCGGTACTCTGGGCTGTTTACATCAGGAGACAGTGAAGCTGTTCTATTGGTTGGTCCAATCGCACCAGCAACAAAACAACGACGCCCAGGATGCGTCGCCATAAACTCATCGACAGCTTCACGTGCGATACGAGCAGCCGCAGCGTTTATCTCATCAACAAGGAACTCCAACCCATAATCAGCTTGCGCTATGGTTGTTGAAGAGAATGTATTGGTTTCAATGATATCTGAACCAGCTTCAAGGTACTGGAGATGGATTGCTTTAATAATCTCTGGCTTGGTAAGGCAGAGCAGATCGTTGTTGCCTTTTAAGAGCGTACCATGCTTCGCAAGCGCTGGCGTACGAAAGTCTGCTTCCTCAAGCTTATAGCCCTGGATCATGGTACCCATACCACCATCGAGAAAGACGAGGCGTTGGTGCAGCAGATCCTCTAGTTCAAGATATAGTGAGCTTTTTCTCATGTTTTAAGCAGCAGCGTATTGCTATTTCTTCATGTCGAGTATGGAGGAAGCAACCCTAAACATCAATCAAGGCTCCAACTTCCTTTTGAAACTGACTCCATCCTGCCACAAGCCGCGCTTGCCATGCAGTGTCAGCAAGAAGCCTTGGATGCTCCGAAGGCTCTTTACATGTCTCAAGCAGAAGTTCTGTGGCATTTGCTAAACCAGTAAACCCAAAAAACCCCGCAGCTCCTTTAATGCGGTGAACAATTTTACGAGCAGATTCAATAGCATCCAAGCGTGGTGGCTCACTCGTCAGATGAGCCTCAATCTGTGGCGTCTGCTCACGAAGTTCTTGAATAAAAAGATTTTTTGCATCGTCCAATGTTCCCATACGCTTCTTACATTATCGTGAAAGTACTCTTTAAACCACTTGTATTTTCAGATAGTTATTACTAACCTTGCTAGGCATTAGGTAGATCAGATTATGAAAAAAATCATTCCCATCATCGTTATTATTTTAGCTGCAATTGGCATTGGCTATAACTTTATTGGTAGAGGTATCCCATCAACACCGACCGGTACTAATACTGGCTTCCCTACCCCTTCCGCTGAACAGACTATCAGCACCTCTGGAGAAGCAACTGCACCAGTAGACATAGCTGGAACACCTGGACTAGAAGGCACTACTGGTGATGATGCTGGCGTGATTGATGAAGTCAAACCAGCTTCTGTTGCCTATCAAAATGCTGACGAAGCACTCAATGCAATCAAGAAAGGTGCAAGTGATTACGATGATTCAATCCTTGAACAGTTCACAACACCTGGTGACGATTGTACATTCTGCAATCAGCTCTACACGGATCTCAAAAGCCTCGTGAATTCCTCGTCTGCTAAGAACGAAGAGAAAGCTTACTACGCAGAGATCCTCGCTATTAGTGGGCAAGTTGATAATGTCAAAGCGTTGGTTGACGGCTTTAAAAATGCATCAACCACTGAAAATAAAGAGCTCTTTAGCGCTGCCCTTGAACTTACCACTGGCAAGGAAGATGTCGTAAAGTATCTGGGTGATGAACTAAAAACAGACAATCCTGACCTCAAAGAGTCACTCGTTGCTGCAATGACCAATCAGGGTGGAAGCACTGCATTTGAAACGCTCTTCCAAAATATTGTCGATAGTAAAAATTCAGATGGCTACTACTCTATGGGCATCGGCCCTGCTGAGATGATTTTGGATGAGCAAGGACTCGCCAAAGCGAAAGAGTATGCTATGAAGCGCGATGAGTATTCACCACTTGCCGTCAAAGCAATGCTTAACTCAGGACTGCAAGGACTAAAATCTGTCATTGATATTCTCGAATCTTCTAACGATGACACTTCCAATGAGAAGCTCATCCAGGGTGCCATCGATCACATCGGCTATGATGAGCAAACAGAGAAATACCTAAAAGAAAAAGCTAATAGCTCAAACCCCAAGGTTCGACAGCTCGCAGAAGATACGCTTCGTGATTATGCAAACCAAGAAGAGGAGCTCAATCAGGAACCGACCGATGAAGCTCCGATGAGTAAAATGAATCCCTAAGTAGTGACTTACCGAAGCGTTATACACCGGATACAAGACGTTGGCCTGTACCTGACCTGCATCTTACTTCCCATCAAACTAACTCTTGGCTATCTGGGTCTTGTTCCACTCATCGTTGCATGGACACTTGAACATTGGCGTTCCATTCCGCAACGCTTGCAGCAACTGCCAAGCTCAGGCAAGTACTTTGCCGCACTCTTTTTTTCACTGGCACTCCTTGCGCCGTTCGGTATCAATCCAACTCATTCCATTGCGCACTTTGGCACTCTTTTTTTCTTCCCGCTCACAATTCTCTGCATTGCATCGTTACCACTATCAAAACATCACACAGTGATACATCTTTTGGTTGTTGGCACTGCGGCAGCATGCTTGCTTCGCCTCTGTGAGTTCATCTTCCAGATAGAATTTCCGATCATTGGTGCTGTATCACAATCAGGACAACTAGCACTGACGATCTTTGTTGCGCTTGCTTGGTTGCGCCAAGCAAAGAAACAAATATTCTGGAATCTCGTTGTAAGTGCACTCATTGTGAGCGTCTTCATACTTAATCTTAAACGGGGCCCCTGGTTGGGTGTCGCCGTTATGACAGCGATACTCCTCATGAGAAAACGTGCCCTCTATGCTGCTTTCTTTGTCAGCGCTGCTACGCTTCTTGCTTTCCTTATACCTCCAATTTATGAACGGCTTGCATCGTCAGTGAATCACTTTTTTATTGCAGGTGGTCGAAGCGAGATATGGAAAATTGGTCTTGAGCTTATCTCAACATATCCACTCGGCATTGGTTTTGATAATGCTGGATACCTTCGAGAATTCTCTGCTGAGATCCCCAAAAACCTCAAACACTTTCACTCCAATATTTTAAATATCCTTGTTGAAGGTGGTTGGCTTTGTTGTTACCTCTACCTTGCATTCGTCATTACACTTGCAAAAGAGATGCAGCAGCGAGCAACAACATGGGCAACCGATATCTATAGCCAGTATCCACTCTATCTTGGACTGTTTGCATCGATACTCGCTGGGCTTGTTGAATATAATTTTGGAGACAGCACAGTCGTTAACCTTTTCTATATTATTCTTGGTCTTGTCTATGCAGCACCAACGATACCTACGTCAGATACTGCGCCAACTACTT
>JBILLA010000030.1:0-17910 GCA_044376365.1 Bdellovibrionota bacterium
AGTTGATATGCAGAGTAGTGATCAATCAGTTGCTCTTGCAGAGCGTCATTGTTTTAGAATAGAAACCGTTGAAAATCATCCCCGTGTTGATGGAGTGCGTAATAAATTTATTGATAAAGCTAAATACGAGTGGGTCTTAGTTTTAGATTCCGATGAATTTCTTCCAGATGATGCAGAATATTTAATTCCTAAATTATTAGAAAAATATAAAGATCAGATTGATGCTTTTGCGATTCCACGCTTTAATTTTATAGCAGGCACTATTATGAAAGCGACTGGATGGTATCCAGATCATCAAATTCGTTTATTTAAAAAAGGTGTTGTTTCATGGAGTGACTATAATCATGTTCCTCCAGCAGTAAAAGATCCAGGTAAACTACTTTTTTTACAACCACCTTGTCTTCATATACATCATTATAACTATGACAATATTACCGATGTAATAACAAGACAGCTACACTATGCGATAAATCAAAACTATGATTTTGATTTTAATTTTATGGAGTATGTGCAAAAGTCTTATCAAAATCTTGCTACAAGAAACTCTCCCGAACACGATGGTCAACTATCAACAGTGCTGTCTGTCATCATGGCATGGGATGCTATCATACAAGGGCTAATTCATTGGGATAGATTGGATCCCAAACCTGATATTAACGCGCTCCTTGCTGCTCCTCTCTATTCTGAAAATAGAAGTTCTACTCTACAAAAGGAAGTTGATCGCTTATCTACAATAAATTTGCAGCAACAAGAGCAAATTAATACTTTTTTACATTGTTTGCCGATAAGAGCGTCTCGATTATTAGGAAGTACTTTTCCAACATTAAAAAATCTTCTAAAGAAAGTTTTGATGAAATAAACGAGTAGGAAAAAATCAAAACGCCAATCAATACTATTTCTAGTCCAGGGGTGTGAAAAGTTAGAGAGGAAGCCGCTTTAGTATCGTGCAGGCAGTGGTTTATACAATCTGGTTGATGTTTACCTGAAGTTTATTTAAGGAACTGCATTCTGTAAGCTATTTGAACTAAAGGAGGAGTCTAATACGCTTAGGTAGTGGAATCACAACGTGCCGATGATCTACTAGCTTTAGGATTTCAGAATGTAAGTGCTCTGCAAATATTAAGGCTCTTTTTATATCACATGAGGGACAAATTCTACGTTGCTTTCACGAGAATGTAACAATCGTACTGTATTTCCACGAATCGTAAAGAATTTTTGTGCAGCCATGAACCAGAATCCCACAGTTTAGGTAATTATCAATCACATCGAGGACTTCGAATCAAAGGGAGCCAAACTTTTGCTGATAGTTCTGCTCCCGTTAGTATTCTAGGTTTTGTCGTTTTGATAGGTGATACGATACAAGCTAGATGTTTCGGGGGATTAATTTAATACAACCCAAGTATCTGCTCACCATAAAGTGCAAGTTTAATGAGTGATGACCTTGAATATGGACAAGCTATAGCAAAAATATTCATGACTCGGGAATATTGCTACAGGAATTCAAGGTAACTCTGCTGTTGAAACTATTGGTTCAGCGGTTCTTGGTGCATACGACCCTTTACTTAATGTTTTGTAACAACCATGTGCGGTAGTGTCAGGCCTGCAATTAAAATAATGCTTGCAGCAAAAAGCTCTTCGATGCGCATCAAGTTAAACCATATGCCAAGGGGAATAATGAGTGATATTGCAAGGAAGGAAAGTGCAAGAAAATCAAACGATATGAGTGACATATTACCAAGCTGTTTTTTGCGGCAGGTTGCTAAGTGCATGCGAGCATGTCGTCCAACAAACCAGATAGCAAATCCGGCAAGTGGCGTCAGGAGTATCCATCCTAATAAGCAGATAAGACGTTCAACAGTTTCCTTTGAGCGTTTTGTGAAAACATTCCAGGATAGTAAAATAAGTGTTCCAAGACACCAGATCCACCCGAGAGTAATGATGTAGGGTTTTAAAAATTCTTGGGCTGCAGGAGTGATAAAAAAGGAAAGGTAGGCCTGAGCTTCAGAGAAGTGAAGAGCAATAGGCAGCAGAATAGAACCAATTCCAATGGCGATTGCTGCAAGGGGGTTTGTGTCCAGATTTTCACCTTCAATGAAATGGATAACTGAAATAAGCATGAAGAGTGTGAAGCCTATCGTAGGGAACAGCAGACAGAGGCTACTCATTAGTAGTCCAATTGCGACATAGGCGAGGATAAGTACCCAGCGAGAGTGAAAGATAGCGCCCCATCTGTGTTCCGCGACGCGAAGATCAAAGGAACCATGGGGAATACCTCCTAGCATGATAAGAAGGAGGGCGAGCCATTCTGCCCGTAAGGGATCCCACTGCCATACAACAGTTATTATGAAGGCAAGCAATGTGACTGTTAGATGTGCCATCGTTGATTCTTTACCACAGAGCTCGAAGCATATGAGATGTCGGAGCGCAGCGCATTACCTTGAATGCATCTCGGAATGAAGCAGTGCCAGCTAAAAATGATATCAAGGGCCGTTCAGGTGCACGGTATAATAGTTGCGATAAGATATGTTCTCCACACTCTGGTGAGCGTGTTAGCGCTTTTAGGAAGAGCGCATCACTGATGCGCATCCATGCTGGGTAGGTTTGTACCATACCGAGGTGTTGTTCTAGCCTTGAACCTTCTTGCAGTGCGCGTGCGACAGACCGAGCAGCGGTGTGTGCCTGTTGCTGAATAGTTTGAAATGCATACCCAGTACTTGCCCTCACAGCACCTCGAGCAGTGCCAAGGACCGTACAAGGATGCACTTGCTTGACTTGTTCCATGCCCATAGGAATCCGTCCATGCTCAATCTTTTGAATGGTAACCCCATTGAGGTTGCGCTCTGTGAGCCACGAGTGACAAGCAGTCAAGTGCTGTGATTCTGTCCAGGGAGTTTCACAGAATGTGGTGTGCTCAATGAGTGCTGAACGAGTTGACGTTGGTAGCAGGTAGATGAATTGAATTGGTATGTCATGACTACTTTTACCAAGCTCCATAAGAGTTGCCGTATCAGAGTCAAAGCAATCCTCCTGTGTTTCAATCCACATCCCTGCAAAGGACTGCCAAAGCGTCGCTGCTGATCGGCTGCTGTCATATGCAGTATCGAATACAATGTCACAGTGATAACGCTTTGAATCAATAGTGATCGACGCTTGATCGACAGAGACCTGTTGGCAGTTCCAGAACCATGAAACATTACTTGCTTCCAGACGAGCCAGCATACTAGCAAAGAAATCATCACCGCTGATTAGTGCATAAGGTGCGTGATGACAGTCAATTGTTCGAGCAAACTGAGGGCCAGAAAAAGCAACTTTATTCCATGCATGTGTTGGCTCGATAGGGCAACGAGCATCTGCATCACGAAAGAAGCAGAAGGTTCGTGTTGGGTGGGGCAGGCGGGCTCGGGTATCTGCGATGGTGATAGTGCAGTCTGGAATTGTTTCAAGAAGGGCTAGTGCAAGACTGAGACCGGCAGCACCGGCACCACGGATGCCGATAGCGATCGTCATAGGCTCCCTTGAATCGCTGGTTGTCTGAGGTCACCTCTCGACCACTGAATTGCTCTCAGTGCTAAGAGTGCTTTGGTAGAGAATGGAACCACCGCACGTTTTCGGATGAGCTTACCCTCTTTCATAACACGAGAGCCGATTGCTGCGTAACAATCTGCAGCAACGCGAATAGCAAAACGGGCACGCGGATCGAGGTAGCGTAGGCCATCAATACTTTGCTTGTAGTGATAGTTAGCTCGTTCGAGGAGTGTTTTAACTGCAGTAATGAGCAGTGGGTTGTCTTTGGTATTTGCATCACCGATTAAGGTCTTGATATCGGTTCCCTCAAGCCATGCGGCAGGTATGTAGACTCTGTCATGGGTAAGATCTTCAAGAATATCACGTGCGATATTGGTAAGCTGCATGGCAATGCCAAGTTCAGCGGCATGGGCAAGACCAGTAGCATCCGTTCCACCAAGTATTGGATACATGATAAGACCAACATTGCCAGCAACGCCGTGTGCATATTCACGAAGTGCAGCCTCATCCTGAATCCGTATACCTGGTTTGTCAGCCTGGCACGCTTCAACAAGCGCAAGTACAGGTGCTGCAATATCGGGGAATTGTTCAATGAGTGATAGGATTCCTGCGGCATGAGGATGGCTCACATCATGGTTAACAAGTGCAGTTTTTAAGCTCTCAAGCTGTGTCTCACGAACTGATTCATGCGCGATATCATCAGCGAGATCATCGACAATCCTGCAAAAGCTGTATGCAATTGCTGCATGATCACGCATTGTTTGGGTAAGCCACAGCGATGCAAAGAAAAAAGTTTTTCCTCGTGCCGCCATGTGTCTGAGTTCAAATTTCATCCAACTGCCTCCAGTGGTAGATCCGCAAGAAGAGGCTCTGTCGTCTTGAGATCGTAATCTTTCACAATCATATGTTCGATAACTTTTGCAGAGGTGATAACTCCTGGTAGACCACCACCTGGATGGACACCAGCACCACACAGATAGAGGTTCTTTACCTTGTCGCTTCTATTATGGAAACGGAACCATGCTGATTGATGAAGTAGTGGGGCAATTGAGAATCCAGCACCAAGGTGACTGTGGAGTGTATGCTTGAAGTATCGAGGATCAACTGATTCCGCAAAAGAAATATTTGATGAGAGTTCCTCGAGAACAGTATCTTCAAGAATTGAGATAACACGTTTTTTGAAATCTTCTGCGGCGTCTTGCCAGTTTGAAAAGTTGCCAAGGTGAGGAACAGGTGCGAGGACATAGAAAAGGTCACCATCTGCTAAAACAGCATCAGGATCGGTTGCTGCTGGGCGATGTAGATAGAGGCTTGGATCTTCCGGTAAAGAGGTACTGCCAAAAACATCACGCAGTAGTCCATGCCATCGCTTTGAGAGGATGATGGTGTGGTGAGCGATATGTGGATATTTTTTCTTTGTCTTGAAATAGAGGACAAACAGTCCCATCGATGACTGAACAGTTTTCACTCTTATTCTTTCAGTCAGCGATAGCCGTGGTGCACCTAACATGTTGTATGCGTGAATTGGATCGCCTCCCCACACACAAAGATCACATGCTTTGATTTGTGGTGTATCTTTGTGCATATATTCTACACCAGTCGCTATCCCTGTGGCGTTCGTGCGGATATTTGTCACAGTAGCATTATAGGTAAATTGAATGCCGTGACGTTTTGCAAGTGAGACAAGTGATTCGACCAGTTTGCCAGTACCACCTTTTGCAAACCAGATGCCACCGCGTCGCTCCATAGCGTGAATGAGTCCATAAATCGCAGTGGTGTTGAGGGGATTTCCACCAACAAGGAGTGTTTGTAATGAGAAGGCCTGTCGAATACGGTCATCTTGAAAATATTTGCCTGTATGACCCCATAGGCTTCGGTAGCCACCAAGTTTAAAAAGTGCTGGTATCACTCTAAGCATCGAGGCCGGAGCGCTGAAATCAGCGTCACCAAGCTCTTCATATCCAATTTTGTAGAGCGCCTCACTGTGAGCAAGGTAGTCGCGGTAGCGACGGGCATCTTTTGATGAGATCTTTGCAATTTCAGCCTCTTGTCGAGCAACAGAAGCAGTCAGATCCATTGAGCTTCCATCTCCAAAGTGGATACGGTACCAAGGATCACAGGGCAAAAACTGAATATGAGATTTTCTTGATTCGTTGAAAAGCGCAAATAACTCATCAAACAGCCATGGTGCTGTGATGACAGTTGGTCCAGCATCAAAGGCGTGTCCATGGAAGTGGAAGGTACGAGCACGACCACCAGCATCTTCGCATGACTCAAGCACTTCAACATCAAGACCAAGGCTACGAAGTCTTAGTGCACTAGCAAGAGCACCAACACCTGTTCCAACGACGACTGCTTTCATTGAGGTAACCTAACACTAGTTTTCGCTTTCTGGTACAGGAACTTTTGCATAGGAGCGATTCTGTATAAAAAAAAAGCAGCGCATGAAAGCGCTGCTTTTAGGGACACTACATAAGTAGAAACTTATGCATTTGTCTCTGATTTACGAACTGCAATAATCCAGATGTACACACCGAATGCTGCTTTCGCAAGGATATCAGCAACTGTGTATCCAACCTGTACGAATGTTGTTGCATTTCCGCCTCCAACGCCAAGCATAGGAAGAACGAACACAACTGGGTAGAAGCACCATGTAACAAGTGTAATCCAACGAGCTGCGCTGATAAGTCCACGAACTTGCTCAGGCTGGCTATCAATAGATTTCGCAAGGCCAACAACGAGGTTGAACACGATGATGACGAAAGGAATCATTGAAAGTAACCACCACTGCCAACGGGTTCCGTTGTCAGCAGAAATTTCACCTGGGTAGCCAAGCACAACCATAAGTGCAGCAAGGAATGCAAGGTTGGTTCCTTTGCTGATGGTCTCTTCACGTGAAAGACGCATAACAAGGATAAGTTCAAGCAAGAGAAGTGGTACAGTTAAGAGCCAGTCAACATAACGATATGCATCGTTAAAAACTTCTCCTGTCGCTTTCACAGCGCCGCCAGAAAGAACATAGGCAGCTTCCCAGCTTCCGAGGATACGCCAGTAGTGATAGAACGCGATTAAGGTAACAGTTCCGCTCAGTGTCACTGCAGTTTTATACTGATTTGATACTTGAGAACGACCTAGAAACAAGAACACCGTAGCTGCACCCATTACTGCAATAGCAAATGAGAAAGCATTAAAAATGAGGTTATACTGACCTACACTTAAATCCATCATAAATTAATTCCTTATAAAAAAGTAACAGTGCAATGACCTGGCCTCAGAGAACTACTGAGAACAAGACCACGGACACGCTTTGCAAATCACCTGTACTGCTTGAGAATTGCTTGGGGCGAAACATAGCGGATTATAAGTAATATGGAAATCTAAAATATGTGTTTGGAGCTATACCTTGATGGGTATGAGCCATGATTTATAGAAAAAACAATAGGAAGGGGTTAATAAACCAAGTTTTCTAAAACACTGTTAGTGAATAGCGCATCTATTTTGTCTTTCTTCATTAAAGCGCATTCCCGATGGGACGTTCATACCCAGTCAGTTCAACGTAGCCAATGACAGACTCATCTGCAGTATGAACTGCACCCTCATAGTAGCTCGAAACATTTTCGTTTGGGAATGATAGGAGCTGGTTACTAATTCTTGTTTTTATTTCAGCACGAAAGTTGTTACATGTTTTTGATTCAATAGTCCAAGCCGCTGGATATTTCGTATTATTATGTGTCCAGAATGCTGTCGGTGTAATGGTAAAGTCAGCTGCCGTAAGGGTTGTGACAGTACTGCCTCTTATGCAGCTTCCTGAGTAGTAATCATCTTTCGAGTCTTTACCCCGCACACGGAAGAGCATGAGTTCAGTGCCATCTTTCGTCATCAGAGAGAACCAGTCCCAGCCAACCTGGTTATCTTGTAGTGTATTGGACATAAACTCGTGATCCATCCAGCTTAAGCCGTGGAGTTGAATGAGTTTGTCTTTATTATATAGGTCAACTGCTGTCGTACTACGAGAGTAGCTCACATACTGCGACGCACACTGGGGACAAGATCCTTTCTTGCTGTAGCCGTTCTCTCCCTGTAATACGGGATTGTTTGGATCGGCATTGAGTAGCATGTTCGCAGCGAAATCTTTCACTGAAAACTTTAAGAGAATCTTAGTTTGAATAAATTCGGCAAGCCAATGTTTGTTCCATGCTTTGAGTCGAGATTCAAGTGAGCCAGCAAAATCAAAAAGAGCAGGAGCTTTGAGCGAATCAAAGTAATGTTTTCCTTGCTCAAAATCACTGATTGCTGCATGAGCGAGAAAGCCGTGCCCCTGTTCCTGTTTTTGTCGGAAAAATGTCAGCTGGTAGCCGAATGCAGGAGCATCGCGAAAAGGAACTTTTCCCTCTTGGTAGAGTGTGCCAGTGAAGTACCACCATTCGGTTTTAAAGTTTGGATGGCTTCCATGGTCTTTTGGAAAAGCGAATGGAAATCCTTGCTTCGCAATTTCGAATGGCTCAGCAACGACAGTAAGAGTATTGATGGCCAAGCAGAGTAAGGTTGAGGTAGTGATGAGAATGCTTCGCAGGATATAGAAAAGGTTCATAGCATTGTTTTATACAATAATAGAGTCATGCGCAAAGTAGTGAAGTGCAACGAGCAGGCTTATTCGAGAGAGACACGTGCATGGGCAATTCGTGTTTTCATAGGTCGATAGATAAGTGGTAGGACGAGGAAGATGGTACATGCACCAAATGCTATTGGTATGAGCAGTGACTGAGGAGCAAGTAAGAAATCAATCGTCCAACCGAAAGAGAGAGGATTGATTTGATTGACAATAGTAGAGCCAAGCAGCACACCAAAAAAAGCGCCGCTGATTGCAGATGATGCAAGAATCAGTAATGCCATTGTGCTGATTGTCATAATGAAATCGCGAGGGGCAAAGCCAATCAGTCTTAGGGTACCGTATTGGCGAGTACGGATCTCGATGTCGTGCAGGAAAATGAGGGCGAAGTTAATGATGCAAACAAGGAATACAAGCAGCTCAATGTATGTAGTGATACGAAACGTATCATCAAAAATACGTAGTGCTTCTTGTTTAAGTGTCGATGCATTGAAAGAAACGAGGGATGGTATTTTGAGTGCTTCGAGTCGATGCAATGCTGCTTGCGTTATCTGATCATCTTGAAAAGATGCTGTCACAGTCTTAGTCGTGATCGTAGGAAGCCCTTTACGTAGGTACGTGTCATAGTCAACGAGAAAAGCGCCACGTTCATTTGCAAAATCACGGTAAAATCCTTTGATAGTGAAGAGCGTACCGAAGAGTGTTACCTGTTGCCCCAAGGAGAGTGTGAATTTTGCTTTAGCTACTTCACTCACAAAGAGATCCCCAGTCGGTGAGCGCTCACCAATAAAATTATAGAGGTTATTGCGTTCAACGATATCGAGCGGAACTAAATACATTTTGATGCGACCTTGCTCAAAGGGAACATCGATCTCTTTTGTCTCAAGGAGCCATAAAAGCTGTTGCTCTTTCTGTAACGATTGGATGACTGATGCGGGCATCGTTCCAGCGTCATCACGAAGGTAGAGGCTGCCATGGAAGGTAGCATTCATCCACTTCTCTAAGGTGATGCGAAAGCTATCGACAAAGATGTGGAGGCTTACAAGAAATGCAAAAGCGGCACCAAAAGCAAAGGCCGACAGTCCAAAGCGAAATGGTTCGTGAGCTAGTGAGCGTGCAGCAAAAAAAGCACCAGAGAGTGATTGTGTTGGATGAAAGCGGCTAGTCAAAGATGCGAACGCAGCAGCAAGAGGACCCATGAGAAGTAAGCTGCAGATTCCAGAGCCAAAAAAGAGCATTAATGCACTGAGGTATGTGAGAGGCAGGAAAGAAAGATGAGAGGCGAGCAGCATACTGAGAGGGGCCAGTATGACAAAGAGCAGCGCTCCTACTTGTATGGTACGGAATGGTACTGCATGAAGCTCATCTTCTTTCGGTGACAGTGAGGGCAGGGTGCGCAAGATACTCAAGGTTGGTAAGAGAGTACCCAGAAAACTTGCACCCATACTGACGATAAGTACGATTGGAATATCAGTTATGTAGTGTGGCTGAAATGAGGGTAGGTTAAGGCTTCCCTGGTGATGGGCTTGTGTTGAAACAAAGTACGCACGAGCAAGGAATTCCGTCAACGGTGCTAAAATCGTTAGTCCAACGATGCTACCGAGCATGCCTATAAGGATACTTTCGAGTGAGGAAAAAAACAGCAAGCCAGCGGAAGACACCCCAAGTGTTCGTAAGGTGATAATAGTTTTTTTTGTTTGCACATAACCATGGAGAGCACACGAAAAAACAACAAATGAGGTTAGGAATACTGACAGGAGGATTAAGAAATCAAGATTCGAACGATATGCGAATGTAATATTGGCAGCTCGGCTAAATTTATCATCCTTTGATTCAACAATCAGACCAGAGAAATACTGGGGCAATGCTTCGATCTTGCTTCGGTCGTATTCATCAAACAGCGCAATAAAGGTCGCCTGGTCGTCGTCGGCACGAGCCCGTATCACATCATATGGTAGGTTCTTGACCGCTGCTTGGTTGCTGCATGAGTATACGATTCCTTCTTTCACTAAGCAGGTTGCATTTGGATAGTCAGCAAGAATGCTATTGTTCTCTCGATCGCTCATCAGCACAGAGAGGATGCGAAGCTGCTGTGTGCCCACGGTCTCAACACGTTCCTGCGCAACAAAGATATTTTGCATGTTACTTTGTGCGACATATGAGAGGAATGCAGCAGGCAAGGTGCCACTGATGTGTCTGATCTCGTACTTCCAGCTTTTTTTGCTTACACGACTTAAGCTATCAAAAGCAGCGATACTTTCTCTACCTGAAACTATAACGCTTAAGACAAGCGAAGTAGCGAGTGCGACAGCAAAGATTTGCAAGAGTGTCTTAAAGAAGTGTTGTTGTACATGACGCCTCGTAGCGAGGAGAAGAAAACGGATCACGATGAAACGACCCCATCACTGAGTGATATGAGACGACTGCAAATTTTGAGTGCGTCTTGAGAGTGGCTGACCATAACAAAACTTGCACCACGGTTTGATACTTCGCGAAGTAGATCAAGGATTGCGCTGCCGCTTTTAGAGTCGAGGTTGCCCGTTGGTTCATCAGCAAGGACGAGCTTTGGTTGATGTGCCAGTGCACGGGCAATACCAACACGCTGCATTTCTCCTCCTGAAAGTTGGTAAGCCTTGTGCTGCAGCCGGTGCGATAATCCAACGTCTGTTAGAACCGTGCATGCAGTTGCGTGAGCTTGTCCCCATGACTGTTCTTGAAGGAGGAGGGGAAGCATCACATTTTCAACCGCGGTCATGCTTGGTATAAGGTTGAAGTACTGAAAAATAAAACCAAGGAAATAGCGACGAAACGTCACAAGCGCAGCTTCATTATGAAAATCGATGAGTGTGTCTTCGAAAAATAGTTCACCTGTAGTTGGTGTTTCTGCAAGTCCAAGAATATTGAGTAGGGTGCTTTTGCCAGCTCCTGAAGGCCCGTAAATGCCAACTGATTCACCCGCTGTAATTGAGAGCGAAGTAGGGCGTAGTGCTTCAACTGGTCCTGAGCTTGTCTCAAATCGCTTGCTTATAGAACGGAGCGATACGAGCGCTGATGTTTGATCTATTTTTGCCACGGCTTATCCCCTGGGATATGAAAGACCTTTGTATCAGCTTTTGAAATAGCCGTTTGCTCACTTGCACTGACGATCTGTTCAAGGACATGCTTAATACGTTTTCCACTTTCTTCTATAAGTTCGGCAGCTTCAATCTGTTGTGCATTTGCATCAGGATTGCATTTAAGAAGGAATGCTCCACCAAGTACAGCACCGAGGGGGTTATTGATTTCATGGCGGAGGGTATCAACCAACGTCTTTACTGATTCAGAGACCGCAACTTGCACTTGTGCTTGCTTTAATGATCGCTCGAAGTGACCACGCTCTATAATGGCATTGATCAGCGGTTTAAAGAGCGGTTGTGATACCTGAGTTTTTGACAGAAAGAATGCAGCACCTGCTTTAATATTGGCAGCAGGAATATCGGGATTATCGTCGCTACTGACTGATAATACAGAACGGCCTGCTAAGTGGCCATCAGTTAACAGCTTTACGCCAAGACCATCAGGAAGGTGCTGGTCGAGGACGACAAGGTCAATATGCTTCTCAGTAGATGCTTCCAGAAATGTTGAAGCACTTTGAATCGTTGCAACGTGGTGAATTTCGAGAGTTGGAATAATATGTTTGAGACGGATCTCTAAAAGCTTTTTAAAGTTCAGATCATCTTCAATGATAAGTACGCTTGCTTCAGTAATCATGGTTTAGGACTCTGTTGGTGTTTCGATAAGTGTTTGAAGGCGAATATACTCTCTAAAAAAGCCCTCTTTATTTGAAAGTTCTTGGAAGGATCCAGATTGAATCACGCGTCCATGAGCTAAGACGATCACGTAGTCTGCATCTTTAATAGTACTAAGCCGATGTGAAATCACAAGTTGTGTCATTGGGTGAGGTAAGCGCTCAAGGGTTTCATGAACAAACTGCTCATTCTTAGTATCAAGCGAAGCTGTTGCCTCATCAAGTATAAGCACTTGTGCATGACGCACCAGGGCGCGCGCTATCGCGACTCGCTGTCGCTGGCCACCACTCAAAAACGTACCACCTTCGCCCACTTTTGTTTGTATGCCTTCAGGAAGAGCTTCAACAACTGAGGTCATGTGTACTGCATCGAGCGCAGCTCGGATAACTTCATCAGATATCGACTCATCGCCAAGACGAATGGTCTCATAGAGTGGTAAGTTTAAAAGGCGAGGATCTTGGGGAACAAATGAAATAACACCGTCTTGATCAGCAAGTTCGTGTGCAGGAATACCATTAATCAGAATGTCACCTTTGGTTGGTTGATAAAAACCAAGCATCAAATTCACTACGGTTGATTTACCAGCACCCGAAACCCCTACAAGAGCAGTCTTTTTACCGGCGGGGATGTCAAATGAGACATCATTCAGTGCATATTCAGTTCGCCCTGGATATTGAAATGATACAGCGCGAAAAGAGACTGATGGTGCATGGTCTATGGTTGTTTGTGTCGGTGCAGGAGCAAGCTGTTGTTGTCTTGTTGATGCATCGTGACGTTGCAGAAAAGCAAGGACTCGGTCTGCACCACCAATGCTTGCAGCTAGTTCGGCAATGCATGATGTTGTAAAGGCAAACGATACCGCGACGATCGCGCCATAGAGTAAGAATGCTGTCAGATCTCCTACCTGTAATTTTGATTGCGTGGTGAGAAAGATGCCATAAAGTAGTACTAAAACAAGGCAGCCATTGAGGAGGAAGTTTACAAATGATTGAAAGAACGCGCTCAAAGAAGTTCGTTGCAACCCAATCATGAACGAGCGTTCCATAAGGTGTTGAAATGATGTGGAGAGAAAGTCTTCACGACGAAATCCTCGAATGACACGGATGCTTGAGAAAGCATCTTCAGCAAGGCCTGAGGCGAGCCCGATCTGTTCTTGGAGTGCTTTCGAAAAAGCGCGCAGTTTCTTGGCAAGAAACATTGAAAAGAATGTGAGGATAATAAGTGCTGCTAGTACAGCCAAGGTCAGTGCCCATGAGATCCAGACCATCAATGCTACACCAACGATAATTTGCAGTGTGTAACGTATAAGGACAGAGAGTTTGATACTGACTGCTTCTTGTATAAGGCTTGTGTCGTTCATAAGACGTGACACCAGATCTCCAGTTTGGTGTGAGTCAAATTCAGCAATAGGGCTTCGAATGAGGGAATCAAAAAATTGAGAACGCAGATCCGTGACGACGCGTTGCCCAATTATTCCAAAGTAGAGGATTCGTACATAAAAGCAGAGTCCTTGTAGGGCAAAGAGCCCAATAAGGATGAGTGCGAGTAGTGATGGATGGTTAGAGAAATCAGACCATGATGGAGAGTTGAGAACACGACGAATAATTTCGGGGAACAGCAGATTGACACCACTTCCAAGTCCAAGAGCGATCATTGCAATCGTAAACTTAAACCGATGTGGTTTAATAAAGGTAAAGAGAATACCAAGAGATGATAGTGAAAACTTCTTTTTCATGTTCGAGAAAACTTGATGAGGGTTGGACTTCCGAAGAGCTGAGTCAAAAAGAGTATATGAAAGAGACGCTCAAGCCATCGTGCCAGACCAGCAGCGTTGAGTTTGCGATAAACCACCATAGGTAAAAAGAATTGTGGTTGTTTTTTTTGTACGATAAATCCGTGCCTTGCAAATGTATCCTTTATCTCAGCGTCGCTGAAAACAAAGAACGGACGCGTTGTCTTCTCTGATGCTTTTTTGAGTGGATAGAGGACGCGATAGAGGATATTCCACGATCGGCTACCTGGGTAATCGATGATGATATTTTTTTTTGCGACACGGCACAGCTCTTGAACCAGTGCGTGCCAGTCATGTGCATGAGTTAACAGGCGTATCGCAATGACGGTATCAAACGATTGGTCTGGAAAGGGAAGGTGATTGAGCGGAGCAGTTTTGTAGCTTACAGATCCATCTGCGATAGCTTGACTGATTCGATGCTGACACGAATCATCGCTTCCAACGATAGTAACGTGAGCTTGGGCACGCTTGTAAGCAGGAATGAGTTGCCCATGACCACCACCGACTTCAAGGACTGTTGTTTGTGTTGCAGGCGCTGCGTCTGTAAGGAACTGTGTGACGATATCTTCTTGGGTTTGCAGAAAGAACTCACCTACAGCACCTCGAAAGCGAGATGCGTATAAATCTGAGGAGGTCTCTTGATCGGCGTTTTCGGGTAGCTGCACAGCAGCTCTATCCTATCGAACTGATTTGTTTTTTTAAAGGGAATCGTGTAGTAAACTGGCATATTCTTAAGGTCATGACGCGTCCAAGCTCTTTAAAGATACTCAATAATCAGGCACCACTTCGTGGTGAGTCTGCCTTTCTGGCCCCTTTTTCTTGGCCACGTGACGAGTCTTCAAATATGCCACGTGCCCTTCGAGGGCTGAGCCGTATTATTGATGGGGGACTTTGCCATCGCTGTGGGAGCTGTGTCGGTATTTGTCCTACTGGGGTTTTGGCAACCAGTGAGGATGGCTATCCAACCGTTCAGAGTCTTTCATCTTGTACTGATTGTGACCTGTGCGTCAAAGTGTGCCCCGGTGACGAATTCAATGCCGAGAAATTCTCGCAACAGCAGTATGACACCGCCGTTGATTTCACCGACACCCATGGACAGTTTCAAGAAAGTTTTATTGGGTATGCTACCGAGGGCGATCTTCAAGAAAAATCTACCAGCGGTGGTATTGTGACTGCCATACTTTTGCATTTACTTGATACCAAACAGATCGATGGTGCTGTGTGCATCACATCCGATGAGCAAGTGTTATGGCGTGGTAAGCCAATTGTTGCGCGTACTCGTGAAGAGATACTTGGTGCAGTAAAATCAAAGTATGCAATATCTCCTACGAATCAAGTGTTTGCCGAGCTGCGAAATATTCCCGGTAAGTATGCGTTGGTAGGGCTTCCATGCCAGATTCATGGATACTTGAAAGCTGCAGAATTAGATCCCCGATTGAAAGAGCGCGTTGTTTTGACGATTGGTCTTTTCTGTCATGCTGCTGTAGAGCACGAGGGGTATGAAATTATTTGGGAAACGTTGGGTGATAAACCCAAAGGCGCAGTGAAATTTACTTCACGTATTGGAAAGCATCCAGGTGCGCCGCATCTGACCTATGCTGATGGGTCAAAGTACCCGATCTATTTTGGTGATAAGAAAGGATATCGACCTTCCTCAATGGAGATCATCAATATCTTATATCGTCTCTACAGCCCAAAGCGTTGCCTTACCTGCTATGATGCAAGTGCTGAGTATGCAGATATAAGCGTTGGTGATCCATGGATGTCACCGCCAGATGATAGTGTTGATTTCTATAAGGGATGGAGCTTTGCACTGGTGCGTTCTGCGCGTGCGAAAGTTATCTGCGATGAGCTGCGCGCGCAGCAAAAATTAGTTGTGAAAGATGTAACTCGTAAAGAAGCCCTTGCCTGTAATCGAATGATGGCAACAGAGAAGCGGTACCGTGCATTCCGTATCATTGAGACGCATCGACGGCAAGGAAAGCCTGTTCCCGCGTACGGTGAATTTGGTACTCAGATGCCGACGCAACGAGGCAAGCAATTCTTGAAAACCGAAATCAACATGCTCACCCATGCGCCATGCTTTATGCCACGCTACCGAGCTGCGATCTTAAAGTTCTTTCTTTCGGATGGTGGCTATTATTTACTGTGGTTGAACCACAAGCGACGAACACTTCGTTTTTGGTGGCGCGATCTGAAAGCGCTTATTCGACGAAAGCTTTTTGGCCGTCAATAATTTTCGCAAACTATAAATAGGCGCAGTAATGCCAAGCAATGTCATTGCTTGAGATACTTCGTGCCGAAGGAGTTCTCGGAGGAGCCTTAGGCGAGTTTTAGGCGAAACCACATGTCCATAGATAGAGCTATCTGAAAACAAGAGCGGTATTGGTATATCATGGATACCAAAGAATCTTTGTTGATCTGCGAGGCGTGTTAGCCTCATTGTCTTGTGTTTAAAAATACCAATAAGCTCAGCGGGCATAGTAATAGGCATATCAAGGGCTGCTATATAGATCTGCTTTGTTTGAAAGTTTAGATCCGTAGGGTAGATCTGAAGTACATCATTCACCGCGAGGTGCGCTTTCATTATAAGAGTTGTTGCAATTTTAACATCGCCAGTGAGCGCATCGAGGAGTACATTTTCAAGAATATGCTGCTGAATTTTTTTTAACATATTCATGAATCGAAGAGTGAGAGGAAAAAGTTTCTGATGAAAATTTAAATATAGGGGTCGGGTATATGCGCTTTTGCAGGCGGTCTATGAAAAAATGTATGCCGGTAAAAAATATTGTGATATGTGTTGCATAGTGCATTCATGGAGCCTACATGGTTTTGGACAATATCCCCCTCTTATATAGCGAGGTCACCTATCTTGAGTTGAAAATCAATCCCCATGTAGGCCCAGCTCAACTTGATCAATACGATCTTCAATTAATACAGAAACCCGAGCTAGCTGAATATATACACATATACAAAGAAATTGGTCGTCATTATTTGTGGAACTACCGTCCGGGACAGGCAGACGATGAAATTATAAAAATAATTCGCTCGCCTTTAACATCGATCTATTTTCTTTATTGCCAGCGGCAAATTGTGGGAATGGCAGAGCTCTTTGAAGCAGAGCCTAAAGATATAGAGCTTGTGCATTTTGGATTAGTTTCAAAGATGCATGATAAAGGTATTGGACGAAAATTTCTTCAACAGATTATGCATATAGTATGGAATGGAAGTGTCGATAGGATGTGGTTGAGCACCTGTGGATTGGATCATCCGAAAGCTCTTCCGTTTTATGAAGCAGCTGGTTTTGAGCAATTTAAAAGAAAGATTGGTCAATTTAAAGATTGGCGCTTTACTGGCTTTTACAATATGAGTGATGCGCCGCAGATTCCCTACGGAAAAAAACAGGGCGACGCATAGAATTTCTGGTAATGTGACTCTCATAAAACTAAACAAGCCAGGTGAGGATTTTTTTCCGCACCTGGCTTTGCTTAGTATTTACGACAAGATATGAGTGTTATTTCGGACAGACTCTATCCGTATCATGGCACTCACTGATTAATGTACTCAATTGACTCGAGAGAACTGCAGTAGCGGCAACACCAGTTCTTCGAGTTTTACATTGTCTAATTGCAGCATGCTGAGCAAGTGAAGCTTGGCTGTACATCTTTTTGTTGAGGACATCAAGACGGTCAAGCTTCTCTTTGTTCTGAGTATCGACGCACTCTCCAGGACATACAACAACTTCCGTTGCAAGTGAGTTCAAAATTCTTAGGTAACGAGCATAGGTGTCGTTGAAAATTTTGAGCTGTACATTGTATGACGCTTTATATCCTCTTGGATTACATGAGTATGCTCTGTTGAGGTAGGCAACGCCACGATTTGCATGAAGGTCTTTTCCAAATCGAGCAAGTTGTCGCTTGTTGATATTGACCTTTTCAACAGTACAAAGCGGTGCTGGTGTATTTGTTGGGATGATAATCGGTAATGTTGTTGGTGTTAAAGTAGGCGTCGGAGTCAAGGTAGGAGTTTCCGTCGGAGTTACTGTTGGTGTTTCCGTTGGTGTGTTCGTAGGAGTTTCCGTCGGAGTTACCGTTGGAGTATTTGTTGAAGTAGCAGTCGCTGTTGGAGTCACAGTTGGTGTCTCTGTAGGCGTGTTTGTTGGTGTTTCCGTTGGTGTGTTCGTTGGAGTCTCAGTC
>JBILLA010000031.1:0-17725 GCA_044376365.1 Bdellovibrionota bacterium
AAGTGCATACTCACCACTGTTATTCATAAATTGCAGTGCATCAGAGTGACGCAGCTCAACAACATCATACCCCTTCATCGCAAGTTCACTCATAAGCTGCTCTGCATAGATTCGACCAAAGCTTGAGGTCGAGTATAAATCATCAAGGTTTACCAGTGTGGTCACACCGATTGGCCCAGGGTCACTGCCACGATAGAGGTTATCAATCTGCCCGATGATGTAAGTTGTTTTAAAGCGCCCCACACCGTCGTTCTCGCTATCCCCAAAAATTGAGGGTACATAGGCAGGAATATCACTGTAGCGTCCGCTACAGCCGGCAAAAAATGCCATGCACAATAGCACCATAATCTGGCATAGTAGTTGAAGGTACGAGGCTGAGTGTTTCATATCTTTCTAATCCTTTAGACTGATTGAGGGCTCAAAACGCAATAAAAACAGTTCATTACGAGCACCAACCATGAAGCGATTCATCCTATGCTTTGCCATACTTTTGACAGTACTGCCTTCTGGCTGCACATATTTTGAAACTCGCATTGGTAAAGAGTTTCAAGAGTCATGCCAATCTCATGCCTACTCACAGGTGCCCATTCTTGATTTTATTAGTAAGCGCTACACACCAAACGCACCCGTGCGTATCGGTGTCGTGCCTGCATCGGCGCCTGCAAACATGAGTAGCCTCTACATCGAACAACCAAGTGCCGGCAATCAACTGGCCTGGAGGATCCAACAAGATCTTTTAAACTACGGCGAGCTCCCTATCGTTGAAGTCTTGAACCGACAAGAATGGCCAGGCAAGCGTGATGAATTTTTCACCGGCAACTTTGGTGCTATTCGCTATGCACGTGATGCTGGCTATGACATGGTGATTGTGAGCTGGATTGAACCAATGCGTGCACCCGATACAATGTCTGCATTTGCTAAGGTCATTGAAGTCGAATCTGGAACAACGATTTACTATGGAAAATCCACTGCGATATCAAATCGGCAAGAATATAAGAATGCTGTTGCCAATCTTGGTATTCTACGAAGAACGCCAGCAGAGCTCCCAACAAGTTTTGTTATGGATAAACTTGGGCAGTGCGTTAGTCAAGCAATCATGAAAGATTCAAGCACTCCAAAGATTAACTAAAGACAGATGCACGCCAATAAAAGCGGTATCTTTTAGAGCGATATCGTGCGATTCTGATAGACCGTATGGGTTTAAATATCTTACCAAAAATCTCGATTATTACTCCGTCTTTTAATCAAGGACAGTACATTGAACAGTGCATTCAATCAGTGATGAATCAGGGCTATCCTGATATTGAACATATCGTGATTGATGGAGGCTCTACGGATAACACCGTTGCGATTCTTGAAAAGTATCCTCATGTTATTTGGGTTTCTGAGCCCGACGACGGACAAGCAGATGCACTCAATAAAGGCTTCTCTATTGCAACAGGATCGGTCTTTGGATGGATCAATAGCGACGATTTCTATGCCCCTAATATTTTTGGGGATGTCGTCGACAATCTAAAAGATTATCCCATCATCATGGGTGCCTGCCAGCTTACTGATGAGCATGGTGTCCCCAAAACACATATCGTTAATAAAGAGCGTGGTTGGTTTGAATTACTGAAGTACTGGGTTCCCTATTCAATCCCCACACAACCATCTATGTTCTTTACGAAAGAAGTCCTCGAACTTGTTCGTCGCAGTGATGATCTGATTTTTGATTCAGAGCTTAACTACTGCATGGACTACGATCTATGGCTTCGTATCGCTCAATCTTTTCCATTCTCTCATCGCCTTGATGAGACATTGTCCTACTATCGTATGACACCTGACAACAAAACTTCAGATGCGGTTGAGGGCATGCCTTACGCCGAACCAGAGATGTCTCGTATACATCGGCGCTACAGAGAATTTGCTTTTGATTGCTCATACGCAATGAGCGTCCTTATTCCATACGTCAATGAGAGCCAACTCCAGCAAGCACTGCAAAGCCTTGCCCAACAATCTTTTAAAGATTTTGAATGTATCGTTATCCTCGAACAACAGCATCATGCAGCAAAAAAACAGGTACGAAAGCAAGTTGCAATGTGGAACGACACGGTACGCCAGTCATGCTTTAGCCATTTTGCAAAAGTTGTCTTAAGTGAGGATCCAGCGTTCGGTCAAACTTGTAATACAGGTGTGAATCGCTCCGAAGGTCGCCTCATTGTCTGCATGCACAATGCATTTGATACAGAGTACCTCGCACGTATTGCTCGCTCTTTTGAGCATGACCCTGTTGGTGCCATTATCAATGAGCAAGCAACAACTATACGAAAAGTTGTCTTACTTGAGATTGATGGATTTCATGAATCAAGCCAGTCGGTGATAGATATGCAAGCACAGCTGGTAAACACCGTATCGAAACTCTCCTGGCAGATTCGTCGTTAGGTTTAGTCAACAAGCTTCGTCACTATCCCGTGACTTCGCTTGGGTTATCCTCAGGAACCCATCCTGAAATGAAGTAACGAGTGAAGCGCATAAAAAAAGGCCTGGAAGTTTTCACTTCCAGACCCCAAAGAAAGTAGCGAGGCACTAAATTTAGAACCCCCTCTTTTCTGATCGCGACGTACTGGTCCGAACCATGCCATCTTCAACACGAACTTAATGTTCGCTTCCATGCTCCGACGAAGTATCGTGTGAAGAATTCGCTCTGGCTTTAAGAGGTAAACCTGCCAGAGCGAAGACTTCCTACGATTATCCTCGTAGAAGTGAAAGAGCCAACTGAGGCTGTTGGTTCGCTTGCGCGAGGATGGACGAGCCAGCCTGTTGCAAGATTCCAAGACGCGTTAAGTCAGCGGCTGCACTTGCGACATCAACGTCTCTGATGCGGCTTTCAGCAGCTGCAAAGTTCTCACGTGCAACGTTCAAGTTATTGATCGATACACGAAGTCTTGATTCTGCAGCACCTAAGTTACCTCGAGTTTGAGCAAGTGAGCTGATAGCAGCGTTCACCGCGTCAAGCGCAAGACGTGCAGCAGACTGACCTTCTTCGATTGATACGCCTGAAATTGAGTATGTCAAAGCTGACACACCACCTCCGGCAAGACCAAGCGCAGAGAGCGTTCCCTGAACGTTCGTAATTTGAATCTGAGATGTTGACTGAGAATCAAATCCGACCTGTAGTGTAATTGCGTTTCCGCCCGAAAGGAGCTTAACGCCGTTAAACGTAGTCGTGACAGCAATTCTTTCAATCTCAGATCCAAGAGCTGAAAACTCATTCTGAAGCGCAGAACGTTGCTGGGTTGAGAACGTTCCGTTTGCTGACTGTTCAGAAAGCTCTGCTAGTCTGCTAAGAACGTTACCAATCTCACCAAGAGCACCATCTGCAATCGCTACAGTAGAAATACCGTCGTTTGCATTTCGTACTGCAACTGATGCAATACGCTGAGTCGCTTTTAATGAGTCAGCAATTGCAAGACCCGCTGCATCATCACTTGCTTTGTTAATTCGGAGACCCGAACTAAGCTGCTGATACACCGAACCTAACTGCTCGTTTGCGATTCCTAATTGTCGTTGTGCTTGCAACGACGCAATGTTACTACCTATTGTTATACCCATCTCTTCCTCCTTGAAAAGACGCAATGCTTAGAGTCTCCAATCCTTGGAAACCAACGAAAATTCGTCCTGCGTGAGGGCACACGCAGCCTAAACCTTACGTTATATTAAATGTTGTGGGTGATTCAGTTTAATGACTTGCTTACAACTCTTTGGGCCAAGAGCTGAATGCACCGCTTAAAAAATTACATGTACCGCTAAGTACTACTTCTTAAGTGTATGCATCGAGCCAATTGCATTTTTACTGAAGCTAAAAATGCATTGATTTTAAATTTATTTTACTAGGCAGAAATTTCCACATCGAAAAAGATCGCTGTGGTCATAGAGAGCGAACTTTTTAATTCGCAAATTCATGCAATGAACAACCAGGATTTTTTTCTAATAGATAATTCTTTTCCCACTCGCCAGTGAAAAGAACAACAACTCGATCTTTTGAATCAAGCGCAAGGAATGAACTCTGTGTTTTTTTCAATTCTTTTGGATCACCAATGAGCCACGCACTGTAACGATACGGCAACACATCAAGCGCTGTATCAACACCATACTCTTCTTTTATACGATACTGGAGTACTTCAAATTGCAGCTTTCCGACAGCAGCGACATAAGGAGTACCATGCGGGTTATCATACGAGCGAAGCATCTGCACTGCCCCTTCACTACAAAGTTGTGTGACACCTTTCTCAAAAGCTTTTCGTTTCATCACATCAAGTGGGCGAATCTGTGCAATTATTTCAGGAGGAAACTGCGGCATATCCCGGAACTGAAACCCATTGATTGATGATACCGTATCACCAATACCAAATACGCCTGGATTAATCACACCAATCACATCACCAGGGAACGCCAAATCAACCGTATTACGATCCTGACCAGCCATGGCGTAGGAACGTGATAATCGAACATCTTTTCCTGAGCGATGGTGCTTGACCATCATGTCTCGCTCAAATACCCCCGAGCAGATTCGAATAAAGGCCATACTATCACGATGTTTGGGATTCATATTTGCCTGAATTTTAAAGACAAACCCACTAAAAAATTCGCTCTCACTTGAGATTATGACGTCATCACCGTTGGTTTTTTTAGCATGTACTGGGCGAGGCGCTGGGGCAAGCGAAACAAATGAATCAAAAAATGGCTCTATCCCAAAGTTCGTGAGAGCAGAACCAAAAAATACAGGAGAAATTTTTCCAGCTAAAAAATCATCGTAATCAAAAGGATTGCCCGCTTCTTCAAGCAGTGCAAGTTCAAACTCAAGCTGCGAGAGCAGTTCCTCATCAATAGATTTTCGGGCAACAAACTCAGCGAGAGGAAGCTCTTCAATAATTGCTCGGTCAGCACCACCATGTGCTGACTTTTGGAACAGCGATACAATCTTAGTTTGAAGGTTTACAACACCAACAAAGTATCGACCACTACCAATAGGCCAATAAAGCGGCGACGCTTTTACGCCAAGGACAGTCTCAACTTCTGCAAGAAGGTCAAAAATATCCCGCGCGGGAAGGTCCATTTTATTGACAAAGGTCATCGCGGGAATACCGCGAAGGCGACAAACTTCAAAGAGTTTCTTGGTTTGTGCTTCAACTCCCTTCGCAGCATCAATGACCATGATAGCACAATCGGCAGCTGTTAATGTTCGATAGGTATCCTCACTGAAATCTTGGTGACCAGGAGTATCAAGCAGGTTAATCGTGGTACCTTTGTAACTAAACTGCATCGCAGAGGCAGTAATCGAGATACCTCGCTCTTGCTCCATTGCCATCCAGTCGGAGCTTGTTGCTTTACTCCCCTTTCGGCCACGAACCATCCCCGCAGTGCGAACCATGCCTGAATACAGGAGCAATTTCTCTGTCAGGGTCGTTTTACCAGCATCAGGGTGACTGATAATAGCGAACGTCCTTCGATGACGAGCGGCTTCAGCGATTGACGACCATGTATAAGAAGACATCTAATAACACTTGTAAAAATTGACCCGGGGAGGCAAAAGCCACCCCGGCATGATACCATCTTCAAAAGGTGATTTAAACTATGGGTGAATCAAGAAATTTCTTTCGCAGCGTCCTCAAGTTCTCGTGGAGCAAGCTCTTTATATGGTCAGTCTTCCTCCTTCTCACCTATATCCTGCGACACTTCTTCTTTATCATTTTTATGACTTTCCTAATTGCCTACCTTATGGGCAATCTTATCGGGTTCATCAGTGAATCAATCTTGCATCGTCGTTCGATAGCTATCAAAAAAATACTTACCATCATCTGTTTCTTTACCCTTCTTATCTCTGGATATGGTGCTGCGAAATTCTTTATCCCTCGCTTTGTGCAACAAGGACAATCGCTGATCAAAAAAATGAGCTCTATCGAAGATAGTCCACGTAAGACGCTCGATGGTCTCCTTCGCATTACAGTTGGTCACTGGCTCTTTGAGCAGCAGTATGGTTCTGCAGGCGACACAGAATTCGACCAAGCATTTACCGAGTACCAAAAAAAACCTCTCTACCTTCAAGCATTCGATCAGTTTGAAGCACTGAGCAATAAAATTGATCTCCAAGTCGAGCGGGATTACGTCAAACAGCAAGCAAAGACAGTGGCTTCCGCCAATGGATCATCACTCACTGTATTTAAACGCATCAAAGATGCTCAAACAGATGCATACTTTGCACTTGTAAAAGACTACTACGCCCGTGAAATAGCTGGCACCAGTCGGTCACCGTATAGCTGGCATCAGTACCAAGTACTCTATCCAACAGTAGCTCTAAATGACCGTGAGACTTTTTCACGACTTTATGAAGCTGAGTATGTAGCGAAGCTCACGAGCACCGAAAAAGAAGATGTCATGCAATCTAATTTTGCTTACTACCAAACCAATGCATTAGTGACGACCTGGAAAGAAGGTCCGATGGCTGAAAAGCTATCAAATGAATTTGATAAGAAAGTTCTTGGGCTCTTTGGGGCATTTGGTAATTACATAGCCAGTCTGATACCAGCACTTTTAACACTGCCGATCCAACTGACGCTCTCGCTGATGCTAAGCTTCTTTATTACATTCGACATTGATCGCTTAAGAGAGGGCGCATCGATGCTTAAAAAAAGCCGTGTTGGTCATATCTATGAAGAGATCATTCCAGGGCTTCAAACTTTTGCATCCCTTATTGGTCGTGCGTTTCAAGCACAGGGTTGTATTGCTATTGTCAATGCAATACTGACCTGGATCGTTATCAAGATGCTTGGCATTGAAAATGGTCTTTTTCTTTCTGTCATAGTCTTTTTGTGCAGCTTTATTCCGGTCCTTGGTGTTGTCCTTTCAGGAGCACCCATTGCTGCCATGGCTATCATTCAAGATGGTGGCGGTTTTATGCTCGCGCTCTGGGCCATCATGGGCATCCTCATCATCCACTTCATCGAAACAAGCCTCCTGAACCCCAAAATTGTAGGCACCTTCCTGCACCTTCACCCTGTGCTTGTTCTTGTTATCCTTGCTCTTGGAGAACATTTCTTTGGCGCATGGGGGCTGCTGCTTGGTTTACCTGTGGCAGTGTATATAATCCGTATTGTTATCCTCGATGAAGGACTACCTTGGGAGAAAAAATGAAGTTTTGTACTCAGTGCGGCACCAGCTATGAACAAACCCCTAATTTTTGTGGGAATTGTGGATTTCGATTTCAAGGAGGTCGTAAAAAACTTCGCTTTACACCACTGATTATTATTGGACTACTTGGGCTTGGTATAAGCTTTTTTATCATCCAAGGCAGTGAGCGCTTCATCGGCAAAGCCCCAACACAAGCGCATCTTACTCACTCATCGGCACAACAATCTAATCCTGCCGATCAAAGTGATAAAGTCAAAGAGCTTCGCGCTGAACTTACTATCAATCCAAATAGCTTACCAAACTTACGAGCACTTGCAGCAGAGCTTTGGAACCTTTTACCAAGCGAGGGAGACCCTGCGCCTGGACTTGTTCTTGAGATTATTGACACCCTTAGTAAAATTCTTGTGCTCGATGATAAAGATGGTGAAAGTTTGCTTATGCTTGCAAATCTAACCTTCAACCAAAAAGTATTCACAAAATCATCTGAATATTTCCAACGCTACCTTACAATTCATCCGGATGATCTTGAAGCTCGATCAAGCTATGCATCAACCTTAACCTTTATCGGACGCCCCCAAGATGCCATCATTGAACTTGATACAGTCTTAGCGAAAACGCCGAATGCCTTTCAACCACTGGCATTTAAAGCAATCACACTTGGGCAAATGGATAAACTTGAAGAAGCAAAATCTATTGGCACAAAAGCATTACAGTTCGCCCCTAACGATGAAGCTCGGAAACGCTTCCAGGGCTTCCTTGACTCACTGGCTGGACAACGAAATCAAAATACTGAACCGCCAGTTGTTACCTACCTTAAAACTCACCAAATTGTTGGTCCTAAATTTGTGAGCTTTAGTACTGCAGGTGATACAGCAACAGTTATCCTGAAAGAATTTCCAATGAGTGCAATGCCGCCCTTTGCGAGAGAAAAATTCGATCAAGCTATGACATCGAAACTAACGACTGGTAGCATCAAGCATGTTCGACTTATTGATAATGCTACGAAACAGCTGCTTGCATCATACTAAGAAAAAACGTGCTCATAATGTAAAACATTATGAGATTTCTAGTTCACCATGTGTTGCTAAATTAGCTTCAATCTCATGGACATCAGGAAGCATGTCTTCATCCAATGGAGCATTCTCGAGTATATCAGTCGGTGCACTTTGAATGATGTCGTCCTTGCCTCGAGATAACCAATGAAAGCGTGAGCCATTATTCGAAAGCTCTTCAGTCAACCCAAGGAGTCGATTCATAGCATCACGTCGAGGTATAAACTGATTAGGAAGCTCAATAATCGGAGTCTGCCCAGTTGCTTTTAAGCTATCGAACCAAATTTTTGTTATATGCAGTCGAGAGCCAATTTCATCTGCTTCGTCCCACTGATAACTATCCTGCGGTGAGGCAAAGCAGCGATTCCATACTTTAATCAAACCATTGGTCCAATCCATACCAAATCCCATTTTTTGCAGCATCGCTGCAAGCACATGCAGCCCATTACCACCATACTGCGCAAGCTGTTGTTCATGTGTATACAAAAGCGCTTGGCAGGGATCTTTTCGCACTTCCTTATCTGGACTATTAAGCACAAGTAAAAGTGGCGCCAGCGGTGCAAGCACACCGATAAAAATACCATAACCAGGGGTAAGATCAGGAACACAACAACCGATGTGTCCGCCAAGATCTCCATCAACACTAATCAGTTCATCAAGAACTGCACGCTGCTGTCCGGAAAGCCTCATTACAATACGTGCATAGAAAAAACGTGCTGCAATAATCACGGCTAAATCCGAGCGCCGAAATACTTTTAGAATATCTCGCGAATTCATCCGCATTAGCTCTGGAGAGATATCATCATAGTACGTAATTGCTGCGTGATAGAGTGTTGATTTCAAGGTGGGTGAATGTATCAAGCGTGCAAGCAGGTGCTCTGTACCAGAACTCAGATCCTCATAGGGACAACGAGCTTCCTCAAGTATTAATGCACGTACAGCATGGGTGAAGACTGGTGGGATGCGGCCGAGGGCATCAACAGCTTGCATGCCGAGATTCCAGGCCTCTTTTTCATCAAACTTATTTCCCGCATCCATAGAGCTATCATCGCCTCATTATTTTTCACGCTAAATATTTGGGGGCGCAGATCATAAAAATCCCGATTCTTCTGAAAGTCCTAAGAATATTCCGCAGGCTCTAACTATTTAATATTAATCGGAAAATTGATATTTCCATCTCTGTTAGCCATTTTGCAAACAGCACATAAGGCGCCGTCATATAGTAAGAAAGTGTAGCTTGGTACCATACTCCTATGTCGTTTAAGCATGAACTAAAGCAACGATTATCACTCGCAAGCACAAAGGATTTTTTCTCAGATCCTAATAACCCAAGTGCGGCAATATCACAGGTTGATACTGTACTTATTGGTCATAATTTTCCTCCCCACACTACGTATACAGCGACGATTCAACGTTTCATAGAAGACCTCAAAGAGCGTGATTCTTACAGGAATCGAACTAATCACAAGGCAATGCTCCTCTTCAACGATCTCACCTCCCCTGCACTCAAAGCTCTTTCAGAGGAGGCTCCAACCATCACTAACCAAAGGAGGCCCTGGAAACACCCTGCCTTAAACGAAGTAATCGACGAGCCACATCATACATAATACTTACCTCTTATTACCGCTGAAGGTCTTGGATGCCTACGCCTCGAAAGCAATCTGCAATGTGCGACTGATAGCAAGGGCGCTTTTTTAGATCTATCAAACTACTCTTGTTGAACCATTTTTTCGCCTAGTGCAGCAACTCCTCGTCAGGCGCTTGAAGCGGTTATTTCGAATCTTAAGTTACACGAAAACGAACTCAACGATCTTAGCCTTCTCAAAGGTGCTGATATTCATAAATATTTGCGCTTTGGTCTTCCCAAAATACTTTCAAAGCAAGTTCTGACTCATGAGGATCTCATAGGTCAATATAATCTTCGTCACATTATTAATCAGCTTCCTTGTGGATGTGAGTTAAGTGATGTGCTCAGTAAATTATTGTAAAATCTTCATCAGATGTTCAATAACGCACGTCTGACTACATCATGCCTGCAACACGCTTCACCGATCCAGTGACAGTACCACTGACTTCTTTTGCATAGTAATTATCGGCGGTATAGACAAAACGATACTCTGCTCCAAATGGTATCATAGCAGTCACTGAACCATCTGGCTGTACAGTCGCTGTTTGCGCAAGACTACTGTTTATAAAGATAGTTGCCAAAGCTCCAGGAATTGGAGCAGCGGTCACTTTATCAAGTGCATATACTTGTACTGTATAGGTATTACGAATAGCAGATACGACATAGCTTGTAGTGCCATTCACATAGACTTGAAAAGACGTTGCACCGAAACTATATCCACTCTTGGTAAACTGTACAGTGTACATTCCACCCGCAACTGTTCCAACCGTGACTCTGCCATCAGCTGCGGTCTGCCCTGTATAGGTGAATGCTCCAGGCCCCTGCACTTTAACCTGTACTTGGGACATGCCAAGCCCAGCATCAGAAATTACACGCAGCACAAGGCTGCCTGCGACAGGAGTTGCTGTTGCAGTTGGCGTTGGTGGCACTGGTGTTGGTGTAGCCGTTGGTGTCATCGTTGGCGTCATAGTGGGTGTTGGTGATGGAGCAGGCGTTGGATTGTACGGGCTGTCAGGTACAAGAGCCATGGCTCCAAGGGTATCAAGCTCTCCACCTGTTAGTGTCTTTCCAGAAAGATTTGCATTTCCTCGTGCACCATTCAGCAGCGCAGCTTTAATTGCAGCACTCGACAAGTTACCAGAGTATGCTTTCAAAAGTGCAGCAGCACCACTGACGTGTGGACACGCCATCGAAGTGCCACTCAAGTAAACATAACGGTTTGAAGGATATGTGCTTGGTATCTGCACGCCAGGTGCTCCGATATCAACCGAAGTGGCACCATAGTTAGAGAAACTTGCTAAACTACCATCAGATGCAATTGCAGCAACACTAATTATATTATCTGAAGGGTAGGAGGCTGGGTATGACGGTGCTGCATCGTTATTGCTGCTTGAGTTACCTGCTGCAACAACAACAAGCATATCTGCAGCGCGCCAACGCTCAATCTCAGTGGCAAGGGCTGAAGAGTATCCTCCGCCACCCCATGAGTTACTAGATAGCACAACATTTTCCCCTCGCTCTTTCATGTTGCGACCATACGTCAACGCATTAATAGCACCCCAAGTAGATCCAGAACCACTTGCACTGAGGAATTTTAGCCCCATGATTTTCACATTCCAGTTCACACCAGCAATACCAGTACTATTATTTCCTCGCGCCCCTATTGTTCCAGAACAGTGCGTTCCATGTCCGTTATCATCCATTGGGTCTCCTGTCCCCGTAACAAAGTTTGCACCATAGATATCATCAACGTATCCATTCGCATCATCATCAATGCCATTGCCAGCAATCTCTCGGGTATTTCTCCAAATATTAGAAGCAAGGTCTGGATGGTTGTAATCAACTCCTGTATCAACAACAGCAACTATCACTGCATTTGAACCAGTTGATTTATCCCATACAGAGGTCATATTCAGACGTTGCATATCCCACATAACTGACCAATAGGGATCATTAGGAATTATTGACGCAGCAACTGCATAGTTTCTTTCACACGGCACTCGTCGAATAATTTTCTGTGGATTATTTTTTCGCTGCTGTCGATTATGGGCGCGAACTAAACTACAAACATCGACATCTTGACCATGTTTTGACCACGCAGCTGATGTAGATATTTTTACACCTATCGCTGTGGCATCTGTAATTGCAACTTGCTTACCGACTGCTGCTTCAATTGCTTCTACATCTCGTATCTTCATGATAGGGGCTGGATGGTGCTCGATAATGATAAATTCACCTGGAATTGCCTGCGGCTCTGCATATGCATGTCCGGCGAACAACAACCAGCTTAGACAAGCTAGGAAAGAAGCTATGAGGGTATGCTTACACTTCATACTACTTTGCCCTTGCCTCTCTTGCTTGCGCAGACGTTGTTAGTGCCCTTGTGACTCGAATACCAAAATTGTTTCCTGTTAAGACCGGTCTACTTTCTCGAATAGTTCTTGTGTATGTTCGAGGTCGAGACGCTACATCTATTGTTCGACTGGAGTCTAAAAGAGAGAGCGAATATGTCCTTCCACAAGGAACCTCTACGCTAAAAGTATCCGAGGCAATTGCTTTGCTATACTTTTTCTTTGTGCGTAAATCCTGCGCAATGACACTACCTTTTGCTTTTTGTACTCGGGTCAAGAATGTTGTTGTCATCTTCTTTCCACCTTCACGAAGCGCACCTTCAAATACGCAGGTAATTGGTGTTGGAGTGATCGTTGGAGTCTCTGTTGCCGTTGGTGTGGGTGTTTCAGTTGGTGTCACTGTAGGGGTTTCTGTAGGTTCTGGTGTGTAGGTCGCTGTCGGTGTAGCACTTGGAGTCGGAGTATGAGTTGAAGTAAATGTAGGCTGAGGCGTTGGCGTCACTGTATGTGTCGGAGAAGGGGTAGCAGTTCTTGTAGGTGTATTGGTAACCGTTGCAGTAGCAGTTCTAGTAGGCGTTGCGGTCACTGTCGATGTTGGGGTGTTCGTAGCGGTGCTGGTCGCTGTGTGAGTTTGCGTTACAGTTGCAGTAGCTGTTGGTGTAAACGTACGAGTCGGTGTCAGGGTCACAGTAGGTGTACTCGTTGGCAGCGGTGTATGAGTTCTTGTCGCTGTAGCTGTGGCAGTTGGCGTATATGTTGGAAGTGGTGTGACTGTCCAGGTAGGAGTTCTTGTTGGCGTAAATGTAAACGTTGATGTCGGTGTTATCGTTGCAGTAGGGGTACGTGTTGGTGTGACAGTACTCGTAAACGTTGCAGTAATTGTCGGTGTTCTAGTCGCTGTTGCAGTCGCAGTTGGTGTTGAAGTAATCGTAAAGGTTGGTGTTACCGTCGATGTTGCTGTACTTGTTGGTGTGTGAGTAGGCGTTGGTGTTGGAGCAAGCTGAGTAAAATTAAGGTCAAAATAGTCACGTTCAGCTGCGTTGCTTATTGCCGATGGCAAAAACAGTGATGCCATGTTGCTATCACTAATAGTCACTGTAAACGATTCACCATCAGGTACTGCTTCAAAAGCATAACTTCCATCGGTATCTGAAATAGCTGTAAACGTATCACCGGATTCAGTAACAAGTGCCAATGGTAATCCAGCAATTGCATCTCCCTGACTAGATCGAATGTAACCACTAATCAGGTATGAAGTTTTTCCAATTTGAACAAAATCGGCGTCAAATTTGTCACACCGAATATCAGGCAGTGAATATGCAACAGGGTAGAACTGCCAATTGCTGTAGAAGATCGATACCCAATTATCAGTCCCCTGCTCGACAGTGAGAGAGTATCGGCCAGAGGAATCAGTATAGATAGGAGAACCGAAATTCGGAACTATCATTGCATTTGGCACAACTGTCCCTTCTTGAGAATAGACAGTCCCTGCAATCGTATTATATGGCTTCACTGGACACGGTGAAATTTCTGGAGGCACATCACCAGCTTTTGGATCTGGAGCAACAGCGTATAAATCAAGAGAGACATTCTGATCAAGAGCTACAAACTGCTGTTCTTGAGGATCAAATCGTAGTGGACTATTTGGAACATTTGGTCGCACTTTAATACTTGAGCCTTTTGTTACCATGAGTGAATAGCGACCAGCATTATCTGAAGATGTTGTGTATGCATCGTTATTATATATCTGTACATCAGGGAAAGGTTGTCCCTCTAGATCATAGACACCACCACTAATTTGCACCTGTGCATCTGGAGCTCCTTGAGCCGTTCCCCCAATCAACGACAAAGTTTTTTGTGATGTCGTAGGGCAGTAATAGAATGAATGACCACCATTGTAAGTGAAGCTATACCCATCTAATGAAGGATTTAGAGAGTACATTGAAGCACTATCGTCACAAGAATTTACTTGCACAGCAGATGTCAGAGCCATACCAGTGCTATCCGTGACTTCGCGCTGAATTTCACCACATAAATTCTTAAAATCAATTGCGACTGCACCAAGTGGTTCACCAGTATTCTTAGCAACTGAAACCGCAACAGACGACATATTACTGTCACGTAATGCACCAAAGAAGGAACAGATACGCCCAGGACATGTCTGAGGAGAAATGATAAACGAAGGCTGAGTTTCAACCTTACTACCAGACACTACAGCAGTATAGGAGGTGCTCCCATCAAGTGTTATCCGTGCCGTACCAGTAGAATCAGTCGTAACGCTACCGCCATTATTATTAATAAGGAACGTCGCTCCCCAGACACCATTTCCATTATTTCTATTTCGAAGCCTAATGGTATAAGTCACCGGTGAAGCTGTTGCTGTTGGCGTAAAAGAGGTACAGCTGCTTGTTGCACTAATAATTGTTGAGCCAGTAAAAAGGCAACTATTAAATCTGTTCGTAAGTGTCGTTGAAAATGTGCAGTTTTGACCTGACGGCGCTAAGGGCATAACCGTATAAGGGTCATTCAACGGATTGTTGTCCTTCTCATTACATGCGGCAAGATGTTTAGGCGCAGCAAAAAGTGCCAAACCATCACTATCAGTGTACTGTGGCAAACAGCTTTTCGAACCCTGTAAGAGCATAACTGGTATGCCTACTGCTGGCTGTCCAGTGCTTGTTACAAGACGAAACTGCGTAATTTCAGTTGGCGCACCATCCTCATATGCGACACTACGACAGATATAGCCTGGGCAATTTTTTACATTGACTTTAAATTGCGCGGGAACATAACGCTTACCTAAGCCACTCAAAACAATCATTGGCTCATTGACTGAAGGTGGCACGACAACCTGACCTACCCCATCAGTAATATCAATTCCAAACCCTTGCGTTCCCTGAACAGTAGCTGCAGAGACAGGCTGCCCATCACTGTCCTTTACCTGAATAACGAAACTTGATTGAGCAGATACACTGCGTGAAAAAAGCAGTACAAAAAGCATCGCAAGAAGGATACTTTGAAAGCTTTTTACGCGGGCACGCAGGCACTCCATTCTGAACCAAATCGACAGAACTAAAAAAAAGATAACGATCTGTTGCAATAAAAGATTGATATAATTATCGCTTCTGTATTCAGCCACTTAGCACAATTATTCGAAATATAAACCTGCTATAAGAATTTTCAGTAATAGGTATAGCTATTGCTCTATGAGGTACTTGATTGAGATTTGCCAATAAAAGCAAATAACCAACTACGCCATAAACGTATTGGACTAAGGAATGCTATGAGTGCGGGCACAAAGTATACGATTCTCAATCTTCTTTGCTCAACATACTTATGCTTTATGCTGGGCATCACACAGGCACGGGCAGATGGAGGAGCCTACACTCTTACACTTCGTGGGGCGGATCCTGCAAACTATGATCGTAAAATGCCTGGAGACCTCGCATGTCCAACACCAGGAGGTGGTGTAGCGTTTAATCCTCTTCCTTGGGCTGATTATACAAGTGGCATATCATCACTCGCCCCAGGACATATGGCGCTTGGGCAAATAGTCCCCTATGAGCTTCGAGTGAAAGTGTCAGGAGATACCAGACCTGAAAATGGCATCATAAAGACAAAGCTAAACTTTGCGACTGAAACCACATCATCGTCAAACTTTGGTTTTGACGCAGCCTATAAAGTGTACTGTGCTTTTATTGATATCTCAGATTCAGCGCAAGAAAATCTTGATGGTAATGAGTCTGTATCATTTACTACGTCTATTCTTCCAAGTGGAGATATTCAGGGTGAATTCACCATTTTTGGTTTAGATACTGGTGATACCGCAATTCTTGAAATATGGCTCGTTTTAGATAAAGAGATCCCCGCAGGCACCTCAGGTAACGTAGCTGGTAAAAGTGACAGCACTGAGACAATACTTGGTGACAAGATTAGTGTTGGAACTCAAACCATTCCTCTTCTCAAAACCCAAGATTTCTTTATCTCTGAAGCAGATATAAAAGTACAGAAAATGGATGCTCCTGATCCTACTGAACCGCTTCAAAGTATTACCTACTCACTTGAAGTGAATAATCTTTCAACAAGTATCGTGGCAAACTCAGTTGTTACATCTGATACCCTCGATGCTGATACCTCATTTGTGAGTCTATCGGTGAATGACACCGAGGGTGCATCCTCAAGCTGTACCCATGATGGTTCAGCGACAGGTGGTGTTATCTCTTGTAACTTAAATTACTTAAACCCACTTGAAACCGTAAAGATTACTGTTGTTGTGAAAGTAAATGTTTCAGCACCTCTTGGTACTGGTGGTACAGGACCATGTTCGAGTGCCGAACCAATTTGCAATACCGTCATCGTACAGGCGCTCAATGATAGTATTCTCTCAAATAACACTGCTTCACAACCTACGGGCGTAAGCTATTAAGGCCATTAGCCAGTCTCACATTGCAACATCAACTAAATCGACAATCTTAAAATTGACCAAACTTTTTTTACATTACTAAAAATCTGCTGCTCATACATAGTGCCAATCCTGAATCCTATACTGAGTACTGCTTGGTATCCATCATAGCGATCCCAACCGAGCTATCACGGGCATACCCATTGCTTTTAATAGCCAGTTCATAGACAGCGTCTCAGGGTTAATTTCTGGCGTACGCTTAATATATGGAGCTAACAATGAAAACTAAATCATGTATAACAATTGCTGCTTTTCTTGCCGCTATCTTGGTACACACCTCCCCATTATTGGCTCAAGCCGCCGATTCCTGTGAATCCGCATGTCAAAAGATGGATGAAGAAGGACAAGTACTTATAACCACTTCAGACGGACAACGAGATCTCTGCTGCTGTAAATCAGATGGTATCCACGATGGATACCAAAGTTTACCACTCGAAATGTGTAAGTAATCAATTTTTCAAGTAAGGACTACAATGATAACAAAAATAAAATTAATTTTACTCGCATGTGCTTGTAGCTTTTTATTCACACAAAGCTCCTGGGCGCAATCAGTAACCTTAAATGGCTGGACAGTGACTGCTCTATCACCAGTCATTGCTAGTGGTAACACCACGTATGCATATCAAGTCTGCAAAACAGGGTCACATGACCTTGATAATTTTGTTCTCGGGATACCAGGATGTTTCCCATCGTTTACTCTCGCAAGCACCTCTTCTGGTGGTGTCGTTACACAAGAGGCATCTTCAGGCGTGAACGGTGTTAAATGGTCTACAAACGTATCAAGCGGTTGCGCAACTTACTCATACACAATTACAGGCGAGCTCACCGAAACTGGGCCAATAAATGTTGCAGTCGATGTATCCTCTTCAAGTACATACGCGGTAGGTCAACTTCCTGGCCCGAAATGTGTCCGCTCATCAAGCACTGTCTGCGGTATTACATCGCCTGGAGATATCATTATTATGATAGACCGGACGGGAAGCGTGTCTGATACTGAACTTGCGGCTGAAAAAAATGCTGCCAAAACCCTTCTGAATCAATTTGCCACTGCTCAAGAACGACC
>JBILLA010000032.1:0-17618 GCA_044376365.1 Bdellovibrionota bacterium
CGGCGAACCCAGATATCGAGGTGATTGAGGGCAACAGCTTTTATCTTGATGAGCGCTTCACCAGGAGCAGGGGTAGGATCGGGAAGATCTGCATACTTGAGGACATCAATTTCACCGTGCTGTTCAAAGAAGATTGCTTTCATAGCTACGCTTATCCTTTTTTGCGATACATGCGCGTCATCCATCCATCAGCCGTAGTCGAATCGAGAAGCTCCCAACGTTCAGTGGGGAAGCTGCTGTCTATGAGCGACGCTTTCTCTTGCATTATGCCAGAGGTAATCAGCATCCCGACAGCAGGAAGTTGTCGGTAGAAATCTTGCTCGAATTGCTGCAAGAGCTCGGCATAAATGTTAGCGATAATGATATCTGCCTGATGTCGAGGCCTATCATCAACCTCAAATGTAATATCAGTGATACCATTAATCTGAGCATTCTCTATTGCGTTATCTATGGCGGCAGGATCGTTATCGACTGCATAGAGTAAGGCGCCTGGAAAGAGTCGTCGAGCGAGGAGGGCAAGGATTCCGGAGCCAGTGCCAAAATCAAGAATGCGAAGGGGGGTGCTTTGGTCATGCCACTTCTTGGCCTCCTCACGAAGCTGCGATGACTGAAGGTACTGCATAACCGTTTTCGTTGTTGCATGATGACCGGTGCCAAATCCCATGCCTGGAATAATAAAAATAGCTGAGCTGCTTTTGCTGAGCTGCTGTTGAGCACGTGCTGCTGCAGCATCGGCCACAGGAATTATAGTGAGGTCTTCAATGATAATCTTTTCAAGAAGCTCTGTTGAAGATTGCGTCCAATTTGTATCAGGAACCGGCTCTATGGTGTAGGTCTTGAGCTGTTCTGAGAGGTGTGTTTGCGCAAAGGTGCCAGCTACATTAGACGACGCAGCTTCTATGAATGCGGTGATAATGCCTGTTTCTTCTGCGTAAACACCAACAGCACCCGCCTCCATGAGTTGATACTCTATCTCTGCAAGAGCTTCATCAAAAGCAAAGAGCGAACGGTCAGCGAGAGTATAGATGATTTTCCAGTAGGACATGGGTCATAGAGTACCTGTCCTGTATTGATTTACAAGATGCAGAGCGTACGCTATGACTTGTCAGTCGAAATACCCATCTGCGTAAGAGTCTTTTTCTCCATGCGCTTGGCCACACGAGAGGACACGCCACCGTATTTCTTTTTTTGAAATTCAACTTTTGGCAGCGGAGCTGTTTCAAAGACGTCAGAAACAATGTTGAGATAAATTAACTTAGACTCAGGGGTGAGTGTTTGGAATACCGCGCAAGAGTCTTTGAGTTTTTTTAGCGTCGGGCCTGTTTCGTAGTCACAAGACTTTAGAAATGCAAGTTGGTCTATTTGTCCAAGAACATCAGTGAGCAAAAACTTGAGTGCTCCTTCTTCACGAGCTGTTGAGCGCTCTTTTTTAACACGAGATGCAAGAATAGTAATTTCAACAAGCTGATCAACTGAGAACGGTTCAAAAAGAAGTCCATCTGCGCCATTGAGTACTGATGCAGCAACTGTCGTTGATTGCTGATCTTCAGAACGTTTCACGAGAATGAATGCTGCGTCTTGAGACGCTGCTATTTCACGTGCCTTAGCGATAAATTTCATCGTTTCTTCTGTGTCGAAGCGGAAAGAGATAAAGATCACGCCAATCGGCACAGGACTTGATTCAAGTCGCATGAGTGCCTCATTGAGTTTGCCGTACTGTGCTCCGCTTTTGAACGCAGCAACTGAAGACATTGCCTGCTTCAATCGCATGCGAGCGTCGAGATCTGAATCAATTACGAGGGCGTCAAAGGTTTCCACAGCAGCTCTACTTTTATTAAAAGTGAATGTCTGATGTAATCTATCGTAAGCAATACAGTATTACTAAAGAGCCAAGCCGCTAGAAATGATAAATTTTTTATCAACCATTGTTCGATTGAATACGCAGGGACGATTCATGTAGGTCTGTTGAAAATATCCCTTCCTGCTAAGCAATAATGATAATAGATACTTATGGTTAGATTGAATGGAAATTGCCTCAGCCTCGGTCAGTAAATTGCAAAGGGCATAATAAAAATTACCATTCTCTTGGATGCATCTGACCGCCTGGCCAATTTTCTTATAGGGGAACGATACAAGGGTATGAGGTTGGTGGGATTTTGCGGCAAAGATCTCTTGTAGGGGGACAGCAACATAGTGCAGTGCCTGTCCAGACTTAGAGGAAGCGATAAGTAGTGCAGCAACAGCAATCATATTGAGGACCTGAGTCGGTATCTCGTAGGTGCTCTGGTCTTGCCATGTGTCGGCTGCCAATTCGACAACGATTTCAGAACCAAGATCTGCGCCAGCGTGAGTAAAGGCAATATATCGCAAGCCATTGGTGACAAAAGTTATTCGTCGCCCTTTCTTTGAGCCTTCAGCCCTATACGCGCGTATCGAACAGGGTGAAAATTGGGTGAGGGGAGACTCAAACCCAAGTTTGGTAATAGCGTCAAAGAGGTCGATGTTGATTGATGCTATTTCTTTACCGTACTGCATTTCGAATGGTTCAAATGCATCGACAAGCTCTGGAAACTTCACCTGGGATGTGGAATGGGAGGTGAGCTTTTTATTCCAGGCACGGTCAAGAAATATATCTGCACCGGCAAACCAATCAGCTTTTGTGGTGCCTTGACGATTATGATGGGCGATGAAAATACCAACGTGCTCCAAGAGCGACGACCAACCGCCCTCCAGCACTTCATGCTTGAGCTGCCGGATTATATTTTTTATTTCGCGGCGGACATCTGATTCTGTACAGGTGAGAGAGAGTTTATCCCCTATTTTCTCAAAGACTTTATCGCTGATGTCCCTGTCTTCGAGAAGGTTTGCAAACTGGCTGCGATGACATTGATAGATAACATCTGTTTTTTCGAATTCAATAGTCTTGAGTGTTTCGACACTAATGCTCATTGCATCAGCAGTTGTTGTAACTTGCTGCGTTGTTTTTTCAATAGGGAAGATTATTCCAAGCCCTTCAAGCGCGCATGGAAAACCACAGTCTATAAAGTAGATAAGCGTTCGCTGCAGTGCTTCGCGAATACGTTCACGATCGAGGCTCGAGATAGCTTTTCGGGAAGCGATTGGCTCACTTCTTTCAAGCTTTTGAACGACTACATTATGAGCGACATCACCTGTAGAAAACTCCACAGAGACGGGAGAGATCGCCATAAGGGCTACAACCTACGACTACAAAAAATATAAATTACAAGATGTAAGCGTACGCACTTGCATACGCTTAAAATGAGATGCTCGTTGAGAGCAGTATGAAATTATAGCAAACCAGTAATTGCAGCAACTAGTTTATCTTTAGGAACTGCACCAACGACGCGATTCACAAGTTTTCCGCCTTTAAAGAAAACAAGATTTGGAATTCCTTTGACGTCGTAATCAGCAGGAGACTTTGGATTGTCATCAACGTTTACTTTGACGACTTTGATCTTGCCGTCGTACTCGTTTGCGATCTCTTCAAGGGCAGGTGCGATTGATTTGCAAGGACCACACCAAGGAGCCCAAAAATCGACAAGGACTGGGATTGCAGACTGCAATACTTCATTTTCAAAATTAGCATCTTGAATTTCGCTCACTTTACCAGCCATTGCTCAACACCTTTATCTATAAACAAGTTCAATATCGTAGGACTTCATGATAGCGGACTTAAAAGGATTTACCTACCCCCCATCATGCAGAATCCTACTCAGATTTCTGTACCAAGGAGCCAGAATGAATCCTTGTATCAATATTGTAAAAGTTTAAGCGGGTTAAAATCAACCCTCAACAATTTCAATAAGTTGCCGATATATACCGAGAATATTTAGTTTAAGTTACTTGAATCTAAACTGCCAAAGCAGCGTCATAACTGATGAGTAGTTTAAGTAGTTTAAACTTTGACCGCTTGGAAAAAGGATTAACGACACTATGAGCCATAAAATACACACTATTGATTTCATCGGACAGGATTCAGGACTGACCTTGGCGCTCAGCTCAAGGAAGCTTGCGGATACTGAGACTTCTTTTACGCAACACTATCTTCGCCTAGAGGATGAATTTGCAGTTCGGTCGCTACGCAGCCGCTACAGCTCAGAGGCTACTAATCCTCTCCATCAGCTTGAGCACCACCTGATGCGCCTTTCTCAGAATGGCGAGCTTGGGACGAGTGAATTTATCTTTGGTTGCTATGCTGACCCATTCTTTCCTTTCCAGGGTAAATTTGATGTGTCTATGAAAGCGCTCGAGCTCTTCGCTCGGTACGTTCCGGGGCATCTTACAATTCAAACTCGCTCGCCATTGATAGTTATTGCACTACCCGTCTTAAAACGTTTAGGGCATCGCGTCACGGTTTCTGTTGCGGTTGAGACCAATGATGAAGCGGCAGTATACCGCTACACACCAGGCCTTCCCCGTATTGAAGAGCGCCTCAAAATGATTACGGCCCTCAGACGCTTTGGGATTGAAACGGCAATTCAAATAGCACCAGTTTTGCCTTACGGTGATTGGAAAGCCGATGCGCACAAATTTGCTCAAACAGTAATCGAACACGCTGATTTCGTCACCGTGCATGCCTTCAATACAATAATAGAACAAGAGGGGTTGTCGGCACGTGCGGTGAAGAATCAGACCGGAGCAGCGCGGCTTGCTGAGGATCGCAAGTTCCACTGGCTGCGCGCCGATAGTGCTCGACCACTCCTTGATGCAATTGCGGCTTTGGATAGCTCTAAGCTGCAAGTCCCTACGAGAAACTTCCAGAACAATCGGCAGCTCTCGTTTTTTGCAGCATGATGCAATCTTAGCTTTCTCGTTGGAGCTAGTTGGGCGACACTATCAACTATGACAAAAGTTGCAATTGTTGCGGGAGCACGAACTCCCTTCGTGAAGGCTGGTTCTCATTTTGCAGAGCAGACCTTTCTTGATCTTGGTATCGCTGCAGTCAAGGGTATGTTCGAGCGATCTCCGGTAAAGCCCGAAGAAGTTGATGAACTTATCTATTCTACGGTGCTACTCGATCCACGTTTCGGTAATGCTGCGCGTGAGCTTGTGATTCGCTCAGGATTACCAGCATCACTGCCTGCACATTTTATCTCGAATAACTGCATCAGTGGTCTGGTAGCTGCAAACATGATCCGAGAAGGTATTGTGAGCGGGCGAATCACCATTGGTGTTGCTGGTGGCAGTGAATCTATGTCGCAACCGGCATTCTCATGGCGTCGAGAGGGTGAGCACTTCTTTATGAAATTATCGAAGGCTCGAACACTCACTGAACGGCTGAAAGTACTTGCAAGTTTTAAGCTCAAATATATCTCGCCAATTCCGCCATCACCGAAAGAGCCATCCACTGGTCTTACCATGGGACAGCACTGTGAAATATCGGCGCAAGAGTTTGCAATTCCTCGTGCACGGCAAGATGAATTGGCACTCAAAAGCCACCATGCCGCGGCTGCTGCAATTGCTGCTGGTAAATTTGATGCTGAAGTTATTGCTGCTTTTGGTGCAAAAAAAGACAACCTCGTTCGTGGTGATACGACCCTTGAAAAGCTTGCATCTTTGAAGCCCGTCTTTGATCGTTCAGAAAAAGGCACGCTCACGGCTGGAAACTCAAGTGCGCTGACTGATGGAGCATCTGCTGTGCTTTTAATGTCCGAAGCTGAAGCAAAGCGCCGTGGCATAGAAGTATTAGGATTTATTGAAGCAGTTGAGTTTAGTGCGCTCCATCCAAAACAGGGGCTGCTCATGGCTCCTGGCTTAGCGGTGCCAAAGCTTCTTCAAAAAACAGGCCTCTCTGTCAGTGATATTGATCGTTTTGAAATACATGAAGCATTCGCTGCTCAAGTGCTTGCGAATATGAAGATCTGGGAAGAGGGTTGGAGCGCATTTCCAAACTTGAAGCCAATTGGATCCATTCCAGCTGACAAGATCAATGTAAACGGCGGCTCGATTGCACTTGGTCATCCCTTTGCGGCAACGGGCGGACGGCTGCTTACGTCACTCTGTCATGAGCTCAAGCGAAGCAACCTTCAGCGTGGCGTGATTAGTGTCTGTGCTGCAGGTGGTATGGCTGCTGCTGTGCTTGTGACAAGAAACTAGCTGTAATACTGACCAAATTCGTTTGAGAGAAATTCTTGTAAGGGGATCTGTTCAATGGTTTGAAACCCTTTGGGTAGGTCTTTCTGGCTCAAAAAGATATCAACTGGAGCAAGAATTCCTGAAGCTGTAGTAATCTGAATTGCTCCAAGAAGCTGACCAGCAATGGTCCCACTGTAAACAGTTTTTACAAATGTTTGTTGCCGTAGGACGCCGCGCTGTCTGCCAATGACTTCAACATAGACGATGCATTTGTCTTGCTTGGTGTTTGGAATTGCACGTTCAAATATATGTTTCAGCTCTGTGCGATGTTCATTGAACTGCAAGTCTTTCATTAGGAATCGAATGTATTCTAAATGTCCTGGGTAGCGAATCGATTTGTAGTTGAGGTTATTAACTTTCCCAGCAAGGGTTTCGCATAATGTTCCAAGCCCACCTGAAGTGTTGAATGCTTCATAGTCCACACCGTCAAGTGAGAAACGCTCTTCTCCCTCAAGCGCATCAACCGTGCGTAGTTTGCCGTGCTCGAGCAATTCACAAGGATTGCCATATTCATTAATCAATCCTTCGGTAGACCAGGTCAGATTGTACTTCAAGCGATTAGAGGGAAAGAGTGGAAGCGCGCCAACACGCATGCGTACAGTATCAACTGAATCAAATTCACTTACTAAAGAGTGCGCAGCAACAGAGATAAATCCTGGTGCAAGGCCACACTGCGGCATAAATAAAGCTCCTTTTTTGCATGATGCTGCAATCGCTTTAATCGCTTTTGTTGTTTCAACGTCTTCTGTTAGATCGAAGTAATGAACGCCAAGCTCGCTGCAAAGTGCAGCAAGTGTCGTGTTACAGAAAAAGGGTAGGGCGCTCAGTGCCGCATCAAGCCCCTGCATCGCTTGCTTTGTTTGAGCATGGTTTGCAAGGTCTATCTTTCGGCAATCAATCGTTAGCGATGAGCTCGTAAAGGGCTGGTGCCAGCTCGATTTTATGGCGTCGAGGGGCGCTTGCTCAATGTCATAGACGACCACATTGTAGCGCTTTGATTCGCAAATGAGTGCACACAGCGCAATGCCAATTTTACCAGCTCCGAATATTCCTAGTGTTTTCTTCATGGTACGAAGTCTACAATCCCCCGTAGTTTCCCGAAATTCCCTTAAAAGTTGATCACTTCCGCAATTATCTGTAATCTTTGGTTTCGTCCAATATCCGACTATCCTTTAATTACTCCCTTGAGAGTAATTAACGAATGGGCGGGAGTAGCTCAGATGGTAGAGCATCAGCCTTCCAAGCTGAGGGTCGCGGGTTCGAGCCTCGTCTCCCGCTCCATTTTTTCCCTTCGGGGAGTTTGCCTCCGGCAAACGTGATTTTTCCCTTCGGGGAGTTTGCCTTCTCGGGTCGTTTCGGTGGCAAATCGTGGTGCTTCAACCCCTAGCCAGGTTGTAGCCTCTTTTTTTTATGTGGTGAGATGCCCGAGCGGCTAAAGGGGGCAGACTGTAAATCTGCTGACTTATGTCTACGGCGGTTCGAATCCGTCTCTCACCATACTTTTTTTTCTATTCGAACTTGGCTTCGCCAAGATTCGAATTTCGACCAGGAATGTTCCTGGACACCCGTCGGCCTGGAAGGCCTCCTCCGTTTTTCTATTCGAACTTGGCTTCGCCAAGATTCGAATTTCGACCAGGAATGTTCCTGGACACCCGTCGGCCTGGAAGGCCTCCTCCGTTTTTCTATTCGAACTTGGCTGATCCGAATATTGCTTTGCCATTCTTTCCACTGGACTTTGCAGTTGAGGCACTGTTTACTTCGTTTCTTGAAGTGTCTAGCACTCCTTAAAAAGGTCGCAATCTATGTTCTCGCTGCAACAATTCTTCGGCAAAGATCCCATCTTTTTTGATCTGTTCGATCAAAGTGCACATTGTATTATCCAAGCGATAGAGGGGCTCGAGTCCTTCTTAAAAGATCCATTGGCACCAGGTGCGCTTGAAAATATCAAAGCCGCCAGACGCGCCAGTAAAGAGCTTACCGAAGAGCTGCAAGAGCTTGTGATTAAAACCTTTGTCACAAGCCTTGAGAGAGAAGATATCGAAGCGCTTGCAACGTCACTGTACCGCGTCATTAAACCTGTCGAGAAGTTCGCAGAGCGCTACCGCATTGCAAAAGATTTTTTATCGTCTAACGATTTTCTTGGACAGGTTCGTATCCTCCGTGACGCAGCAGAGCACGTCAAAAAAATGGTATTTCTTATTCGCCGCGCAAGTAATCTTGATGATGCGCGTCGCTTAAACTCTGCCCTCAAGCAGAGCGAAACTGATGCTGATGCACTTGAAGTTGAACTGCTTGAAGCGCTCTATGCTGATGCTGCTGTTGATGCAAAACGAATGTTTCTTGTGAAGGATATGTTTAACCTCCTTGAGAAGGGCATAGATCGTTGCCGTGATGCTGGTTCTGTGGTGATGCATATTGCTCTTAAAAATTCATAACGCTACAACAAAGACTTTCACATGACCCTTATTGTTTTTGTAATTATTATTGCGCTCGTCTTTGAATTTATTAACGGGTTTCATGATACAGCGAACTGCATTGCTACTGTCGTATCAACAAAGGTACTCACACCACGACAAGCTATCTTTTTAGCAGCAATAACTAATCTATTGGGCGCGCTGTGGGGAACTGCTGTTGCAAAAACAATTGCATCTGGACTAGTCGATCCTACCGTTGTTACACCAAGCGTTATTTTAGCTGCGCTGCTTGGTGGTATTACATGGAATTTGCTGACTTGGTACGTTGGGTTGCCATCAAGCTCAAGCCACGCACTTATCGGAGGACTTTGTGGTGCTTCGCTTGCCGCTACACAGAATAATTGGGGTGTGATTGTCTGGTCTCAGCTCTCAAGCAATCACTGGTATGAGCACAAAGGAATTCTTTGGAAAGTGCTTTTGCCTATGGTCGCGTCGCCGCTCTTAGGCTTTATTGTGGGCGCACTATTTATGGCGCTGCTCTATGTTGTGCTTCACCGTCTGAAGCCAACATTCATCAATGTCGTATTTGGTAAATTACAAATTTTGAGTGCTGCAGGTATGGGTTTTATGCATGGCACTAATGATGCGCAAAAGACGATGGGCATTATCGCCCTTGCATTATTCACTGTGACTGCGCAGGGTGCGCAGCCTCCAAGCGCAGGCATAGACATTCCTACCTGGGTGAAAGTGCTCTGCGCGTTGACGATGGCATTAGGTACGGCAATGGGAGGGTGGAGGATTATTCGCACCATGGGACAAAAAATCGTGCGATTGCAGCCTATCCATGGTTTTGCTGCAGAGACAAGTTCTAGTATTGTGCTTCATCTCGCAAGCATCCTTGGTATACCGGTTTCAACGACTCATAATATTACAGCCTCGGTACTGGGCGTTGGTGCAGCCAAAAATCTCAAGTCAGTGAAGTGGATAGTAGTTGAGCGGATCGTATGGGCCTGGATTTTTACTTTCCCTTGCGCTGGAGGGGTTGCATACTTCGTGATGAAGATACTCGGCTAACGGGAAAACAGTGATTTTTTAAGCACTTTTTCAAAAAGTGGAACTCAGCAATCTGTTTTGCTATCATAGGGGTCCCGCCTCAAGCTGATGGCTTGAGAAAGTGTGCTGACATAGCTCAACTGGTAGAGCAGCTGATTTGTAATCTGCAGGGAGCCGAGCGCAGTGAGCAACAGCGAACAGGGAGCGAGGTGCTAAAAAGATGCCGCGAGCTGGCGAGCGGTATCACTATTGCATAACCTGCAGTAGGATATTTCGTCAGAGGAAAAATTTTGTGCTGACATAGCTCAACTGGTAGAGCAGCTGATTTGTAATCTGCAGGTTATGGGTTCAAGTCCCGTTGTCAGCTTTGGTTTTCTTACTAAACCAAACCCTCCTTTGCGCCCACATAGCTCAGTCGGTAGAGCACTTCCTTGGTAAGGAAGAGGTCACGCGTTCGATCCGCGTTGTGGGCTAATCCCTCCCTTACTAAAAATCAGATAAAAAAATTGCCTAATCAGATGAGTAAGGTTTACTTGCGCGATAGAATCCTTGCGATTAGTAAATTTTTCATGAGGGTGTTTTATGCTTCCAGCAGTACTCAATGTCGCCATTGATAGTGAGCGTTCCTTAAATCCCAAAGTTGCAGATGCAACTTTACTTGGTGATTTAGAAGAGGGTTGCATAATGTTAAAGCCGAGAAGGCACGAAAACCCCAGCATGTTATTGCTGAGATACCAGTTCTAGGTGAAGGCGAAATTGATACTCTTGCACTTTATATACCTCTTTCAAAGCAAACAGATCTGGAGGAAGATTCCAACTCACTTTTAAATGTTTCCTTTGAGTTTAAACTTGAAGGAATGAGTGGTGATATTATCATTAGCGAAAGCACTCGTCGTGAGTTGGTGGCTGCTGCGTCTCAAAGAATTCCAAAGCTAGACTAAGGCCACAAAGCCGCTAGGGAATCACTGTGTTTTTTTGTGAATCCTGGCGGATTCACTGGTTCGATTCCCTCGCCCCGATAAAGATAAAGTTTAAAAGCGAACGAAGAGAGCGTGGCCGAGAGCGGCGAGCGGGAAAAAAAGTAAAGTTATAAAAGCGAACGAAGAGAGCGTGGCCGAGAGCGGCGAGCGGGAAAAAAAGTAAAGTTATAAAAGCGAACGAAGAGAGCGTGGCCGAGAGCGGCGAGCGGGAAAAATGGCACGGGGCGAGGGAATCGAACCCCCAACCGACGGATTTGGAATCCGTAACTCTACCAATTGAGCTAGCCCCGTATGAAGTAGACATGCATAGGATAGCAAGAGCGGGCGGGGAGTTCAATTTTTCTCACTTGTTCAATCTTGAGCAGGCAATTACCCTCGATCTTATGAAAAACTACTTAGTTGGTTCTTTGTTGCTTGCGCTCCTCAGTGTTTTGTCTTTAACGACTCATGCGGCAGCCCAGTCTGTTGGTGTTCTTTGCATGAATAATGCTACGAAAGTTATTACCATAGAAAAGTCATGTACCACTGCACAAACGCGGCTTTCTGGTAGAAATCTACCAATCTCAAATAGTATTATTAATAGCCGCTGTTATACCCAAACTGGTAAGGTGGGCAACGCATCTTCATCTGGCAAGATTTCTGTAGCGCTTTCATGCCGCAGCAGTGATGTTGTGGTTTCTGATGGTTTTGATGTTGAGAGCAATGTGCGGGCCAATCCCAAGCTTTCTTCAAAGACCCTTATCTTTGGGGGATCGACCAAAGCTCCGACAGGAGTGGTTATGGAAACGCAGGGCGAGCCAAATCTTTACTACGCCCTTTCCGCTCAGATTGTGTGCTGCCCAACCCTCTAAAAGGGGGCTGTAACGACAAGAGTGCTAAAGTAGAGGGTTTATCCTCGCCAAGCGAAATCCTAACCCGTAGGAATTACTACCCTTATTGACTTGTTTGATCTAAGGAACTGTTTCTGGTAATTTTCTCTCTCTTCGGTTTTGGGGGCAGCCCCGCTAAATAACCGAAAAGTTTAAGCAAACAATCAAATTGTTATGACTAACGAGCAAAAAGAATCCGTTAGTTCCGGAAACTTTGTCTCTGGAAACTATTTAACGGACTGTATTGCAGAGCTAAGAAAGGTTTCAACACCATCTCGGCAGGAAGCAGTGCAGGCAACATGGGTTACATTGATCATTATTGCATTCATGTCCCTGTGTCTGTTCTTTATGGATTATATTTTCCATACGGTAGTTTCACTTTTGGTTTTGTAATTTTTATTTTTCTATCTGATTGGAAATAACAACGTGTCAACGTCTGAAGAAACAGGAACAATGCAGCAAGCTTCTTCTTCCTCTCCTAAGCTGGAGTGGTACGTTGTGCATGCGTACTCGGGTTTTGAAGCGAAAGCAAAGCAAACCCTCGAAGAAAGAATTCGTCAGTGCTCATTCCCCGAGAAATTCGGAGAGATCCACGTTCCTCAAGAAACAGTTGTTGAGCTTGTAAAGGGTCAGAAAAAAACATCAAGCCGAAAGTTCTTCCCAAGTTATATCTTGGTGCAGATGGAGCTCAATGAAGATACGTGGCACCTTGTGAAAGAGACTCCAAAAATTACTGGTTTTGTCGGTGACGCAAAGGATCCATCACCAATTAGCCTTGAAGAAGTGCAGCGCATTATGAACCAGGTACAGGAAGGTTCTGCGTCACCTCGTTCGAAGATGACCTTTGAGCAGGGCGAAACAGTGAAAGTTATCGATGGACCATTTGCTGAGTTCAGCGGCACTGTTGAAGAAGTGAAGCCAGATAAGCAAAAAGTCAAAGTGCTTATCAGCATTTTTGGACGTGCAACACCTGTTGAGCTTGATTTCATGCAGGTTGAAAAAAGTTAGTTTTGTATTTGAGATAGAAGAGAGCGAAGTATGGCAAAAGAGATTAGTGCATTAGTAAAGCTTCAGATTAAAGCAGGGCAGGCAAACCCAGCTCCACCGATTGGACCCGTATTAGGTCAACATGGTGTAAACATCATGGAGTTCTGTAAACAATTCAATGCTCGTACACAAAAGAGCATGGGCGAAGTAACACCTGTTGTTTTAACAGTGTACAAAGATCGTTCATTTACATTTGAAGTTAAAACTCCTCCAGTTTCATACCTTCTTAAGAAGGCTGCAAACATTGAGAGCGGATCAAAGGTACCAAACCGAGATAAGGTTGCAGTGCTTCCAAATGCAAAAGTTCAAGAGATTGCTCAGCTTAAGATGCAAGACTTGAACGTGAATGATATCGCAGCAGCGATGAAGTGTGTTGCTGGTACAGCACGCAGCATGGGTATCGACATTAAAGATTAAGTTTTTCAGCGTATTTAAAGAGAGATTCTATCGTGGCACAGATTGGTAAAAAAACAGGAAAGCGTTTCAAGAAAGTTGCAGCGCTTGTTGATTCACAAAAATTATATCCGCTGACTGAAGCATGTGATGTTATCGCAAAAACTGCTTCTGCAAAGTTCGATGAGACTGTTGAAGTTGTAGTTTCACTTGGTGTTGATCCTCGTAAAGCGGATCAAAACGTACGTGGCACAACTGCACTGCCTCATGGCCTTGGTAAAACAGTACGCGTTGCTGTTTTCGCAAAAGGTGAGAAAGCAAAAGAAGCTGAAGCAGCTGGTGCAGATTTCGTTGGCGCAGATGACCTTGCTGAGAAAATCAAGGGTGGTTTTTTTGATTTTGATACTGTTGTTGCAACACCAGATATGATGGGTCAGGTCGGTAAAGTTGGTAAACTTTTAGGCCCCCGTGGCTTAATGCCTTCTCCGAAAGTTGGTACTGTCACGTTCGACATTGCTGACACTGTAAAATCTATTAAAGCTGGACGTGCTGAGTTCCGTGTTGATAAAGCAGGACTTGTGCATGCTGCTGTTGGAAAAGCTTCATTTGGTAAGGATAAGATCCTTGAGAATGCTACGGCACTTGTTGCTGCGCTCAACAGAGCAAAGCCATCGACAAGCAAAGGTGTGTACATCAAATCAGCCTCAATGGCATTAACTATGGGACCTGGCGTTAAGCTCGACCCATCAACGATCAGAAACGTATAAGTAGGGAGTCCAGAAACAATGAATCGCCAAGAAAGACAAGAAGAAATCAATAACCTCGGCACATGGTACTCCAAGGCACAAGTTGCGCTTTGCGTTGATTATCGTGGTCTTAACGTTGATCAAATTACTAAGTTCAGAAAAGAGCTTACAAAGATCGGTGCAAAGGGTCAGGTCGTTAAAAACAGCCTGAATATTAAAGCAGTTGATAAGTCATTCTCTGCTGCTAATCCTGAGCATGCTGAAAAATACAAGAAGCTTTTCAAAGGTCCAAGCCTCTTAGTTATTTCAGAAGCTGATCCAGTAGCACCTGCTAAAGTTGTTGCTAAGTTTGCAAAGGAGTTCCAGGCACTGCAAATTAAAGGTGCGTGGATGGATGGAACGTATCTTGATGAAGCTGGTGTTGAAGAGCTTTCTAAGATGCCTGGCAAGCAAGAAGTTCTTGCTCAGCTTCTCGCGCTTATCAATACGCCTGCTACTCAGTTGCTACGACTTATGAATATACCAGCAACACAAATGCTGACTGTACTCGATGGTCATCGCAAAAACTTGGAAGCCAAGGCTGCGTAATTTTAATTTTTTAATTTAACCTTATAGGAGTAAACAAAATGAGTGTAACTGCTGAAGAAGTAAAGGAGTTCATCAAGGGAATGTCTTTGATGGATGCTGCTAAATTAGTAAAAGCCCTAGAAGAAGAGCTTGGCGTATCTGCTGCAGCTCCTGTTGCTATGGTTGCTGCTGGCGGTGCTGCTGGTGGTGGAGCTGCTGCTGCTGAAGAGCAAACAGAGTTCACCGTAACCCTGAGCGACGCTGGTGCGGATCGTGTTAAAGTGATTAAGGTGATCAGAGAAATCACAAGCCTTGGCCTCAAAGAAGCTAAGGATCTTGTTGATGCTGCACCGAAGGTCGTTAAAGAAGGTGCTTCTAAAGCTGAAGCTGAAGATATCAAGAAGAAGCTTGAAGAAGCTGGCGCTAAAGCTGCTGTTAAGTAAGCTTAACGCAGTAAAACCTATTATTTTCAATAGGTTGGCTCTGTTTCTCTTGTCTTCAACGCCCTCCTTTTTAAGGCAATGAAAAGGTCGGTTTAGAACACTGATTCACTGTTTGCTCCAGGGAAGACCCAAAAACAGAGCCTAAAATTCAAGTAAGCCTCCACTGAGATTTCCTAAAGGGAATTTCTGGGGGGCTTTCTTGATATTGGAATAAAAATTGCCTAAACTATTAGGCACTCAACATAAAACTTAAAACAAGACAAGTGATATTTCACATTAATTCTTTTTTGGCCTCAACAGAGTGTCCTAATTAGAAGAGAGGATTTCATTGTCTGTTTGTTCGCGATCGTATGACTTCAAAAATCAAAACCAACCTTCGTCTTCGTCGTAGCTTTTCAAAAATTAAAGAGGTAGCAGAGATTCCAAACCTCATCGGGATTCAAAAGAAATCCTATGACCGGTTTCTCCAAGTGAATGTCGACCCCGATAAGCGGGAAGACATAGGGCTGCAGAAAGTCTTTAAGTCCATCTTTCCAATCAAGGACTATAATAATACCGCGACACTAGAGTACGTGTCGTACACACTTGGCACACCCAAGTACGATCAAGACGAGTGTCGTGATCGTGGTATGACATGGGCTGCGCCTCTTCGTGTAACTATTCAACTCGTTCTTTGGGATGTAAATCCTGATACTGGCGCACGTACACTTAATGCTCTGAAAGAGGATGTCGTCTACTTCGGTGAAATTCCTTTGATGACCGATAAAGGTACATTTATTATTAATGGTACTGAGCGCGTTATTGTATCACAGCTTCACCGTTCACCTGGTGTGTTCTTCGATCATGATGATGGTAAGAGCCACGTTTCAGGCAAACTCCTCTATAATGCGCGAATAATCCCTTATCGTGGTTCATGGATCGATTTCGAATTCGATATTAAAGATATTCTTCATGCACGTATCGACCGTCGTAGAAAGATCAACGCAACTGTTGTACTTCGTGCGCTTGGTCTTGATGGTGAAGAAATTCTTAACTCTTATTATAAGAGCGATGAAGTAACATTTGGCAAACGTGGCCTTGTTACCAAAAAATTCGCCCCTGAACAGCTTGAAGGTCAAAAAGCTTTTAAAGAGATAAAGGTTGGCACAAAAGTGCTCGCCAAGCAGGGCGGTAAAATCAACCGCGCTGCAATCCGCCGCATGAAAGAAGCAGAGATCGATATCGTTGAGATCGATCCAGATTCAGTTCCAGGAATGTGCGCATCTGAGACAATCATCCGTGCGGATGAAGAAATAGCGCATCCTAAGACTGGTGAAATTCTTGCCGAAGCAGGTGAGATTCTTATCGGTTGGGAGGCTATTAAAGAGCGTCTTGCTGGTGCTATCGCCGCTTTGAATGAGAATGATGGTAAGAACATCTGTTCAAAATTCACAGTCATTGTTGATGCTGGTGAAGAACTCACTGCTGATAAAGTAAATTCAAAAGGTGAAGTTGTTGAGCAGGGAACTATATCTCTTGTTCAAGAGCTTAAGATTGAGACTGTAAAAGTTCTTTATCTTGATGATCACCACATCGGTGACGCACTTTGGAAGACTCTTGTTACTGATAAGATGTCTCCTGAGCGTGAAGATATCTATGCTCGTTTGGCCAAGAAGCCTACGTCGGATTCGCTTATTGAGATCTACCGCAGACTCCGTCCAGGGGATCCACCGCGTCCAGAAACTGCAGCGGCAACATTCAAGAATCTATTCTTTAATGCTGATCGTTATGATCTCTCAGATATCGGGCGTTATAAGCTTAATCACAAGCTGTATCACGCACATGGAAAGGAAGCTCCAAGCCTTGAGCAGGGAGTGCTTTCACATTCTGATATCGTTGAAACTGTTCGCTATCTTCTTGAATTACGTAACTCGTCTGATGCAGTTCGTTATTCAACTGATGATATCGATCACCTCGGTAACCGTCGTGTCCGTGCAGTTGGTGAGCTTATTGAAAACCAATACCGAGTCGGTTTGGTGCGTATGGAGCGTGCAGTGCGTGAGCGCATGGGTATGCAAGATATTGAGACCCTTGTTCCACAAGACCTCATTAACTACAAGCCTGCTTCAGCTGTTATCAAAGAGTTCTTTGGTTCATCGCAACTTTCTCAGTTCATGGATCAGACCAACCCGCTTTCAGAGATTACGCATAAGCGACGTCTTTCTGCATTAGGCCCAGGTGGTTTGACCAGAGATCGTGCTGGATTCGAAGTACGCGACGTAAACACAACGCACTACGGAAGAATCTGTCCGATTGAGACTCCTGAAGGTCCAAACATCGGTCTTATCTCATCACTTGCAGTGTATGCGCGAGTCAACGAATTCGGTTTCCTTGAGACGCCGTATCGTGTTGTTGATTCTCAAAATCGTGTCACTGACGACATCGTATTCTTGTCAGCTCTTGAAGAAGAGCGCGAGACGATTGCTCCTGCTATGGATTGCTTGGCATCTGACGGTTCATTCCGAAATGAGTCAGTTCCAGCAAGAAAGAATGGTGAGTATATCGCAGCACCGCAAGCAGATGTCACCAAAATGGACGTGAGCCCAAAGCAGACTGTTTCTGTTGCGGCATCACTGATTCCATTCCTTGAAAACGACGATGCAAACCGAGCGCTCATGGGATCGAACATGCAGCGTCAGGCAGTACCATGTCTGCGTACTATGGCACCACTTGTTGGTACCGGTATGGAAGGTATTGTTGCTCGTGACTCTGGTGCGACTGTTGTTGCAAAGCGTTCAGGTAAGATTATGTCAGTTGATTCAGAGCGTATCGTTGTACGCGCTGACAAGTTAACTGATGATCCGCTTGATACGGGTGTTGATATTTACAACCTCATTAAGTACCGCCGTTCAAACCAAAATACATGCATTACGCAAAAGCCAATTGTTCGTCCTGGCGAGAAAGTCAAGGC
>JBILLA010000168.1:0-5715 GCA_044376365.1 Bdellovibrionota bacterium
AAAAACGAGCCCTGTTCTGTAGTAGCACTGCTGCCGAAGTGCTGAGAGTGCAAAAGAACTGCCTTTCACAAGCATCGTAATGCCATAGACATCACCCGTGATAAATGCACGAGTCATCAGATTTTTTCGATGCGAACTTTTTTGCAACAATTTGATCGCTGTATGAGACGAGACAATCTTTGTTCCAAAACTTCCAAATGAGTCAATCTCTTGGACGACAACTCGTTCTAGGGGTTGTTGCAAATCTTTAATACTGAGCGTACGAGGTTTTGGAATGGCAAGTTTGGTGAGCAGCCTATCAAAAAAGCGTTTATTTTCGAATTGTGTGGCCCAGCGATAATCATTGCCAAGTGGAGTAATATTGAGAGAACGCAGTTTTTGAAAAAGCTCTTTTGAAGAGCGATGACTAACGAGTAAATGCGTGATGCCGCTTTTTGCTGCAGCGCGTTGAAAGCTTTTAAGGCGAACAATATCAAGATCAGCCATCTCTTCTATAATCTGAGACTTCGTGCCATCGAAGAAAGCAGTGCGAAAGCCTTTGTAGTATTGCTGTAAGCGTTTATCTGCTTTAGGTAAGAAGACGACGAGTGATGAGCGCACAGCAGGTGAAAGCGAGAGTGGATCAAGTGTGTGACCAAAGCAGCCAATTAATTTCATGAGTTATTTCTGTTGATGAGGTTCATTATCGCTGCTGCTATTGTATCGATATCATCTTCGCGCATACAGGGATTAAGTGGTAGCAGAAGGTAGTCAGCCTCCATTGCACGGGGCGAATCATCAAAGTGAATATCAACATAGATGCTTGCCTGTTCAAGTGCATCGGCTACAGCCGAGAGGCTGCCTTTTTTGCCCATCAGTATTGGAAAACGAACCTCTGAGGCTTCATCGCGAGTGGGTGCGATAAGTTGGTAGTCGGTATGAGTAAGAGCAGGAGTGAGTCTGTCATAGTAACGATGCATGAGTGCAGCTCGGCGCTGCTTCCAAAGAGTGATATCGCATCGATTATACAGAAACATAGACGTCGCAAGCGCTCTAATTCCGCGTGGTTCAGACCCGATAAGGTCAGAGTGCATCACAAAAATATTCCATTTCAAGTGTAGCAGCCATGATAGTGGAATCAGCTCGCTGATACTGTGTAGAAAATGATAGGCGATATGCAGTACATGAGTTTTCAAAAGGTAGGAATTCATGCAAGGCGCACTAGCAACTGGAGATTTGAGTGCGTGGAATAATCGCGCACCCTGAAGCGGTAGTATCTTTCGTAGGCTATCAATCACTATATGTGCATCATCAATGAGGGCAACCTGCCTAGGTTCAAGCAGGCAATCTGCGGCATCTTCAATGATGAGAGTTTGACGCCCAAGATGAGAGCGAAACCAGCTTGGAGCTGGCGTTGTTGCGCGAGCCCCCATAGGATAGTACAGAAACACTGCACCGATTGTGCCCTGTGCTGCATTAAGAAAGCTTGCTTCATTAAAAGTTAAATCGGGATTAAGTGCATACCATACAATCGTATAGCCACGTTCCGTGAGGCGACTGGTGACATCTGTACAAAAAAAATCGGGCACCAAGATCGTATGAGTTGAGAGCGGAGCAGTATCAAGGAACGCCCACAGTGCATCTTCAAAAGAAACAAATGTCTCATGTGATGGCCACGTGTTTGTATGCTGCCATGACAGCAGCCCTTTTGAGACCAGCGAGAACCATGATGGTGGAAAGAGTCCTAACTCAGCAGACAATGTGATAGCTCGTCTGAAAAAATTGATTGCAGTTTAGCATCAAAGGTAGGTGGATATTGGAATGTCGGATGAATACCAAGGTACTTTTCACGAATAGAAGCAAAATTTGATTTAAATTTTGCTAAGAGCTCTTTGGTGAATCGTTGCAAGGAGTAGTCTTGTGATCCGTAGGATAGGGCTGCATAGAAGCCAAGACCTAGCTCTCCCTGTGATCCATAGAAATGCGTGTCATCAGTGCGAGAGAAGAATGTATCGTAGAGATGCTTATGCTGTTCATCAAAAAGGTTATCGGTAAACCCAAGGGCGTGAGGATCTATTTGAAAACCTCGCAAGAGTGCATACATATAGGCACATTTGTCACACTCTTGGCACCAGCGTCTATCTTTTGAGCCCTCAGTTGAGGCAAAGCAGGACATTTGATACTTACCAATTGCAGGGTAGCGTGTATGGAGGATTTTTGTTTCAGCAATTTCATAGAGTGGTTCAAGCATGCTGTATGCACCAAGCGAGCGGCTCATCAGAAGGCTTTGCAACAATCCCTGTGATTTTGTCCAATCGTGATGCTGATCAAGGCCTGCTCGGTAGATAAGCACATCTTCTTTATCAAAGTAGATATCGTTACATGATTGCTCATTGCCGCAAATAACAAAATCACAGTCAAAAACTTCAGCATAGGGGAGTGCTAAAAGAGCATATTCCGTGACATGTAGCCCCCAGCCAAGCTCAGTAGAGAGCCCGAAAAATTTCCCTTCTTTTAACAGTCCTGGCTGATAATCAACAGTATGAACGGTGACACCAAACTCTTTCTCAAATTTTTCAACGAGCGGTTTTTTATGATGCCATTCATAGGCAAAGCCTGGATGAATAATCGTGACTAATACAGGCTCAATACCAAGCTCTTTGCACAGTGCAAAGCTTAAGAGGCTCTCTTTACCGAACGAAAATAGGACCAGTGCACGTGGCTTAGTCTTGGAGGGACGCTCAAACTGCACAGCCGCAGGGGTGCGTATGGAATCATGCGCAAAAAGGTATCGAGTATTAAAGAAGTCTTTTAGATACTGAGTCGAAGATTGGCCATCAACATTGGCGCAGTAAGGTGCATCATAGATGCCATTTCTAAGGAAAAAGCTCTCACCAATTGGACGAGCTGTATTGTAGTGAATTTCTCGTTTCCCAAGAATTTGGGGTAAGTAAAGCGTTGATGCCATGGGCAAATTATGGAGGAGCTGCTCTTTGAGCGATGCAGAGGTACGCTGCCAGACATCTTTATCATAGGTTATCGGGAATTGCTCGCCTTCAATACCGAGTGTAATACCACTGGGCGTTAGTGAAGCCTGGATAGAGAGTGTCGTAGGGATGGATTTATTATTCACAGTAAAAAAGTACCGTAAAAAAGGGCATACGGAAAGCGAGCATCACAAAAGGTGCAGTACGGGGGCATGCACCTTTTGAAGAAGCTGGCGTATGCAGGATGCAAGTTTATTCACTTCAATAGGTTTTGGGATGAATGCATCCATGCCTGATGCAAGGCACTCTGCTTGATCACTAGCAAAAACATTTGCAGTCAGTGCAACAATCGGTACCAGTTGACAGGGTCCAGGTGTGGCACGAATAATTTTTGTTGCTTCAAGTCCATCCATCACCGGCATTTGGCAATCCATAAGGATAAGATTAAATGATTCTCGTTGTGCTAAATCCACTGCTTCTTGTCCGTTCGAGACGCGTAATGTCGTGAGGCCCCACTTATGGAGCAGGTGCTCTGTGATACGCGCATTGATATCGTTATCTTCAACGAGGAGCACTCGAATGCCTTTTGGGAATGATATTTCGGAGGGGACCTTAGCAAGATCTGATGTAAGGAGCGTATGCTTATCAAGTAAGGGTAGAGGAAGCTGAAGGGTAAAGAGTGTGCCTTTTTCAGGTTCACTGATGACGCTTATAGAGCCATCCATGAGTTCAACGAGGCGATGTACAATGACAAGCCCTAGCCCTGTACCGCTTAGGTTTCGGTTCTTGAGGACATGTGATGTCTCAAACGGTTCAAAGAGTCGAGTTTTTGTTTCTTCATCTATACCAACCCCTGAATCTTTTACCTGAAAAATGATTGATTCACTATTAGGTGCAGCATCAATTTGTAGCTGTGCATATCCGCATTCGGTAAATTTTATTGCATTTGACAAAAGATTGAGCAAGATTTGTTTGAGGCGAAGTTCATCACCGAATAACCAGAGACCTTGCGGAAGATTATTTTTAATTTGGAAATCAATCAGCTTATCGGCTGCCATAGGAAACAGGAGCTGATCAATATGAGAGAGCAGTGCGTCTAGTTGAAAGGGTTGAGGGATAAGCTCGAATCGATCAACTTCCATCCGAGAAAAATCGAGAATATCGTTGAGGATGCGGAGGAGCGATTCCGCAGCGTTTTGCAATGTTGCGGCATATTCTTTTTGTATCAGGGATAAACCGCTATCGGTGAGGAGTTGCAGCATGCCTAATATCCCACTAATTGGAGTGCGGATTTCGTGGCTCATCATGGCAAGGAAGCGAGACTTTATTTTAAGTGCTTGCTCGGCATCGGTACGAGCTTTGATAAGTTCTCGGCGTTGACGTTGAAGCTCATTGGTGAGCTTTTTAAAGTCATCGAGTGATGCTTGAGCTGTTTGGAGTACAAAAAGTGTTTCGACGGTACCATAGTGCACTGGTAGGCTCTGCATCGAAACCGAGCGACGCGTGTACTCTTCTACTTTTGAGAACCATGGACTTCCGATGAAAAGGCCATCTTCTGCGTCTTCTGCGAAAATAAATTGCCCGCGGAGCATCAGATCATAATTTTTATGACGGAGCGAACATGGTTTATGTGAGATAGAGTTTAAAGCTTCCCACGTCATGGGTACGCGTTTAGGACGAAGGAGCTCGAGGATTGACGAAAGTGAAGACCCTTCTTCGATAGTTAAACCACAGGCAGCATAGCTTTGACCCTGTGAACGTATAGAGAGATTTTTATCAAACTGGAGGTGAAATGGTTCTGCAATAAGCAGTGCATCTAAAAGACTCTTGCCTGTCATGTTATTGTATGTGCCTCATCGGTGAGGGTGACAAAGAATTCATCTGCATCAAAAGATGCATCAAGTTGACGACTATGCGAGACGCGAACCTGCGTATTATAAATTTTTGCCATACCTTCCAAGAGCCCCAGTACCATCGGCGCAAGACCTGTACGCTCAGAGCGATACAGGACTCGAATAGTTTGAGGATCGACTCGCTCAGTTTCAAAGTGCGGCATCTTCATGTCTGGGAAGATATGAGCAACATGGTCGTGCAGCTCTGGAAGATTATCTAAGAATGTCATGAGATCTTCGCCAAGCATTTTAAAGAGGTGTCCATAACCAGTTTGCCCTGTGTAAATGCTCCAGTGTTCTCCAAATTTTACAAGAACATCATGAGGACTCATTCCAAGTTTTTTGGATGCAGCTTGCACTAGGCCAAAGGTAATACAATCAGGATATGATTCTTGTGCGATGAATGTGAGTGGCTCAACACCAGCTTCTTCACAAACTGCATGCCACAGTTCAATGCCACCATGCGCAGTAAGCAGCTCTTCAATCGCTTTATTCACGATGCCGTACATAGTGCGTATTCCCTATTTTTCTTATGATACTATCGTGAAAATGCTTGAAATATCTAACAGAAAAATTAGATGAGAACTATCATTTGTACGAAAGAGAGGCTTTATCTTATACAGGATAGGCCTTACAGATAGTGGCAAAAAATCGTTCTAGAGCCTCAAAACGGCCCTTCTATCGGTTTTTCTAAATGGGAAGTGTTTTTATTTGGCTTCTTTAATGCAGTAGTGTCCTCAGAGCTCAACAACACGCTTGGGAAGGCTTAATTTTTCGAGGTCCAGAGGGCAAGTACGATGTGGTGTTGGGATAGATTCTTCCCCTGGCTTTTCAGGTACAAGAGGGGCGGGGCTTGG
>JBILLA010000167.1:0-5715 GCA_044376365.1 Bdellovibrionota bacterium
CAGGGCGGGGCAGCGCAAGCTTCCACCTTCCAGCCACACCACGTCATCTTTCAGCAGCTTGTCAAAAATCAACAAGAAAAAGACAAACGGGTCCTTCTCATGCACATAGATGAGCTGATGGACGATCTGGAGGCTCTGTTAGAAATTGGAATCTTATCAAAAGATGATTACACTAGGTTGCAACGCCATGACAATGCAACCTACCGCTACACTTCCCTACCGACAGAATGTCTGCATGATCCTCTTTAATGATCAGAAGCAGATCTTGCTCGGCGAGCGATTTCGCCAAAGTGGTATTTGGCAATTTCCACAGGGCGGTGTTGAAGCTGAGTACTCACTTGAAGAAAACGTGTACCGAGAACTCGAAGAAGAGCTTGGGCTTTGTCATCCTGCAGTGGAAATCATCAAGCAGCTTGAAGCAACGCATCGCTATGAGTGGGAAGTCCCACCATCGCACTTTGCAAACCGCTTCATAGGGCAGGAGCAAACTTTTTGGCTTGTTCGCGTCAGCGACTCATCAAAGATTAATCTTGTCTCTGAGGAACAAGAGTTTCAACAGGTACGATGGCTCGAACCACACGTCGTGCTTGCTGCTGTTGAGCCAGTCCGCATCAAGGGATACCAACCTCCTCTTGAGGAGGTGATTCGCTACCTATCATCACTATGAATGCTGTTGTTTCAAGGCTTGTTGCCACTGCACATAAAAAAATTAAAGTTCGATCAATTGATCCAACGACTTTGCATAGCATTGAAGCAAAGCTAACGGTGCACCCTGTCACCGCGCGAGTCCTTGCTGCCAGAAACTTTCGTCCTGGCGCTACGCTTGATGTTTTCTTGCAACCAACACTCAAACAGGGCTTACCCAATGCTGAACAGTTAGTCGGGCTTCGTGAAGCTGCAGCACTCACGGCAGCAGTGTTTGAGCGAAAAGAAAAAATTGCGCTTGCTTGCGACTTTGATGTTGATGGTCTTTCAGGTGGTGCGCAAGCATACCACTTCCTCAAACGAATTGGCGCAGCAGTCTCTATCTTTGTGCCCGATCGCTTTAAAGAGGGGTATGGCCTCAATGAAGCAATGATTCGTCGCATGCATGAAGAGGGCAACACACTCCTTATCACCATTGACTACGGTACAACAAATATCAAAGAGATCGATCTTGCTCGCTCACTTGGCATGCAAACAATTGTCATCGATCATCATCATGTGGCGGCGTCACACGCAACGCCTGATGTCTTTATTAACCCGAACCAGCCCTCATGTGGATTTGCCGATAAAATACTCTGTGCTGCAGGACTGGTGTGGTACTTCCTCAATGGTCTCAAGAAAGCTATTCCTGAAGCTGCCACCATTGATCTGAAAGAATACCTTGACCTTGCTTGCCTCGGTACTATTTGTGACATGGTACCACTCACAGGAGTGAATCGTGTGATTGCAAAAAAAGGGCTCGAAGTACTCACTACCACCAAACGATTGGGTCTTATCTCGCTAAAAAATGTTGCGGGCATCAAAAGCACGGTGAACTGCCATGATGTTGGATTTGGCATTGGGCCACGCATTAATGCTGCTGGACGCATGGTGCACGGCGAAGTGGTTATTGACCTCTTAACAACAGACCAAACGGATCGTGCTGAAAAACTTGCAGGAAAGCTCAATCGATTAAATAGCGATCGACAAGATACTGAACTGCTTGTCAAAGATCAGGCAATTAAAATGATCCAAAAGCGAGGAGTTCTTGAAGCAGGCTTAGTCGTCTTTCATAAAGATTTTCACACAGGAGTGGTTGGTATCGTTGCACAACGGCTTGTTGAAAACTTCTATCGACCTGCAGTGGTGATGGGTGTTGATTCCGATGGCTTATACAAAGGGTCCGTGCGCGGTATTAAAGGATTTAACGTTGTAGAAGCGCTCCATGCAATCGCGCCAACGATGGTAAAATTCGGAGGACACAGCGGCGCAGGGGGGCTATCGGTGCTTCCGGAAAAACTACCTGAATTTGTCGAGCAATTTAAAGCTGAGTGCGAACGACGCTTGCAAGAGCTTGAAGTCATCCCCTACATCGAAGCAGACACAGAAGTAATCCTTGATGAGCTCGATTTTTCTCTGATTGATGAGTTGCAGGGCTTTGCGCCTTTTGGGATGGGCAATCCGACACCAGTTCTTCTTGCTAAGCACCTGCGCGTACTTGAAGTTGCCGTCATTAAACAGGCTCATACGAAAGCTGTCTTTTCAGATGGAACACGCCATATGACTGGCATGTTCTGGCGTAATACTGGACATCCCGCTCTGGTAACGGGTGCAGAAGTCAATGTGGCCTTCAAGCTTGATAAGAGCACGTTTAATGGTCGTACAGACTTACAGGCAACTATCCAGGCCATTGAGACGGCAAGCTAACCCATCATTTTGCTGTTCCTGATTGCTCCGTATGCAAAACAGGACTTTCATTCTACAATCGACCACTTACAGGGCAGGGAAGGGTACGCTTATCCTGCGACACTGTTGATTTTTATAGCTCAAGTAACTACCTTCTTCCCTATGAAACTTTCCATCGTTATTCCTTGCTACAACGAGAAAAACACCATTCATGACATTATCAAAGCAGTCAATGAGTGCCCCGTTGCTGAAAAAGAGATCATTATCGTCGATGACTACTCTACAGATGGATGCCGTGACATTCTCAAGAATGAGATAGCCCCGCTGGTCTCAAAAATCGTCTACCACGACTTTAACCAAGGAAAAGGAGCAGCGCTGCGAACTGGATTCCAGCATGCCACAGGTGATGTTGTCGTCGTACAAGATGCAGACCTTGAGTACGATCCAAAAGAGCTTGCACTGCTTATGGAACCAATCGCACGTGGCAAAGCAGATGTTGTGTTCGGTTCACGTTTCATGGGAGGACAACCGCACCGCGTCGTCTATTTCTGGCACATGGTTGGTAATAAGTTCCTAACTCTTCTTTCAAACATGTTTACCAACATCAACCTCACCGATATGGAAACATGCTACAAAATGTTCCGCCGCGAAATCATCCAGAACATTACCATTGAAGAGAACCGCTTTGGATTTGAACCAGAAATTACTGCAAAAGTTGCCAAGCTCAACTGCCGTATCTATGAAATGGGCATCTCGTACTATGGTCGAACCTATGCTGAAGGTAAAAAAATCGGCATGAAAGATGGCTTCCGCGCACTCTACGCCATCATCAAATATAACCTTTTTGCTTAAAAAAGGGGCGCTAAACTGCTCTAGGAGCGGTTTCGATGGATAACGCGAAAACGGATCACATCACGCAACATGCGCAACGAATCAAGCACGAGGTTTACCTTTGACCCAGGCACATTCTCCCAATTGATTGGCACCTCGGCGATCTTCATATGAAACTTGCGAGCAAGGTACAGGAGCTCAACGTCAAAGCTAAATCGCTCTGCAGTTTGTAATGGAAATAATTTTGCCGCAGCTTCTGCAGTAAACATTTTAAAGCCACACTGCGTATCGTTAATCTCAGGAAGTAAAATAAAGTTCACGCAACTATTAAAGATGCGTCCGAGTAATTTGCGGTACCACACCGTTTTGATCTGAGTATCGGTGCTCTTCATGGCACGCGATCCAATTGCAATATCTGCCCCACCATCAAGTGCTGCTTCAAGACGCTCTATCTCAGCGATCGGTGTTGCACCATCTGCATCAAGAAAAATAATTCGTTTACCTGTCGCATTCACTGCACCTGTACGTACTGCATGCCCTTTGCCTCTATTTTTTGGCAAACGAATGCAGCGAAGCTCGTTTGGGCGCACACGCTCAAACTTACGAACGATATCAGATGTTTCATCAGTGCTCCCATCATCAACCACGATAATTTCATAGCGAAGCTTGCGATGCTCAACGTAATCAATGATATCAATGAGTGTCGGAGGAAGACGCCAGCGCTCATTGTAGGCTGGTATGATCAATGAGAGCTCGATGCCCTTTTTTTGGTCAGGCTGGCTGTTAATCCAATCTTCTACGAGGTCCGACATGTAGTGTTTTCAATAAGTTAGCTTGCTTTTGCCGCCCCAAAATTGCTTTCTGACGGCCTCCTGATTTAGAATAGCTCTTCCGTCCATATTAGCCTTCTTGCAGACAGATGCAAGAAGACGAAATGGTTAAGCTTTTCTAAAGAACATGTAACAAGAAAAATTTAGAAGAGCGACACACACGATTTTCAGAAGAAGGCGTATACTATGAAAAGAACCTACCAACCGAGTAAAAAAAGCAGAAAGACAACTCACGGCTTCAGAACACGTATGGAAACCAAGGGTGGCCAAAAGGTTCTTAACGCGCGTCGTGCAAAGGGACGTAAGAGAGTCTCTGTAACTGCACCTAAAAAAGGTCACTATAAATAAGCTTCGCAAGTCCTTTGAGTTTCAGCGCGCCAAAGGTGCTCCACTCAAGCTCCAAAGCTATCACCTCTCCCTGCAACTCACTGAGACTGAGCGTGACGTTTGGCGTCTTGGAATCACCGTTTCAACAAAAGTCGATAAACGAGCGGTTATACGTAACCGTATGAAGCGCCTCATTCGAGAAGCATTTCGCTCGCTCGAACCTAAATTGCAAGGTGCATTTGATATCGTCATAATTGCGCGGAAAGATTTTTCAGCGATGCGTTCTCAAGAAGTCGCTCAAGAATTAAAGAAACTACTGCAAGGAAAATCACTATTAAAAGCTTAAATTCAGCACTCTCAGATCTCGCCATTGCCGCATTGAGGGGATATAAGTACATAGTGAGCCCACTGTTCGGATCCCACTGCAGGTTCTATCCATCGTGCAGTCAATACGCAATCGATGCCATTGAGCAACGAGGTGTTGTTGGGGGAAGCTTCATGGCTCTCCAGCGAATTGTGCGGTGTCACCCCTGGTCGGCAGGAGGACTTGATCCCGTGCCGAACGCAGCAGCTCCGTCTCGGAGCAAAGATGTTTAAAAAAGAAAGCTATGGAAGATAGAAAAAATTTATTCGTTGTCGTCTTTATCCTGTTCTTTGTCATGATCTATGTCCAGGTGATGTTCCCCACACCTGCGCCAGTGACATCGACTACTGAAAACTCAACGGCAGTCACTGCTCCACAAAGTGGACAACAAGTAGCGCAAACAAGCGTTACTCCAATAGCCGCGCAAGGAGTGAACACGTTCCATAGTGGCACGGTCCCAAGCCTTGCGCAGCTCGATGAGAGCCCACAGTCATTCGTTAATACTGGCGCTGCACTCATCGCAATCAATCACCTTGGTGGTCGTATCCAGGGCATAAGCCTCAAGCAATACACAGAGAACGTTGGTACGACGGATCCTCTGCAGCTTGTTGCAAAGCTTGATGGTGCACCATTACCCCTTGGTGTCATTGCTGACGGCGCTAACGATGACTTTGTCCTCTATCAACTCGATCAGACATCAGTGCCTCCTATGGAAGGTCAATACTATGTAACAAAACATGATGCCCCAGCAGTCCTTACCTTTACGGGAACACTCCCAAGCGGATTGCAGGTTACAAAAAAGCTTACCTTCACTGATGGATCATATAGCTTCAAAACAGATATCTCTTTTAACCGAGCAACTGGTGGCAATGTGCCAATGGTGCTCCAGTGGACCCATCCAGCAAATAGCGACACGGTATCAAGCGAAGGTGTTGCGCGTACCTTTAGCTACCTCACTGCAGAAAATAAGCTCACCTCTACTCCGTTCTCATC
>JBILLA010000169.1:0-5699 GCA_044376365.1 Bdellovibrionota bacterium
GCAAGACTTCGTGTTTCGATTAACAACCTTTCGGTTGCACGTGAAAACTTCGCTGCTGCTGAAAGCCGTATTCGAGACGTTGATGTCGCAAGTGAAGCTGCAGAGCTCACACGATTGAACATCCTCCAACAGGCGGGTGCTTCAATCTTGTCTCAGGCGAACCAGCAGCCTGAACTAGCACTGTCACTACTCCGATAAAGTCGGTGAGTGATAGCGGTGGGTACAGCCACGACGAGTATTTTGTGGCTGTATCTTCCATCTTTAGATGCTTTTCCTAAAGCAGCACCTAAAGAGAAAAACAGATTTTTTAAGCATCGACTTAAAAAAAGGGAAATGTAGTCTTTGAGGCTTTTTTCGCGGAAAGGGCAAAGCTATGTTTCTTGTGTACCTCGCTATACTTCTTTTGGGGCTTTAAAGTATTCCTCTTCACTATGGGCAGTAAAGGGGAGGCACTTTAAGGCCTTTTTTCTTAATTCGAAGGCACTCACCATAAGAACCTTGTTTGATGGAAACTGGTAAAGTTTCCAAACGGATGCTGACGATAGCTCACCTGTATGACTAATTTTGATTATGACATGGTGGTCATCGGCAGTGGTCCTGGAGGACAGAAAGCTGCCGTACAGGGGGCCAAGCTAGGACGTAAGGTGCTGATTGTGGAAGCACGCCAGTTTGTTGGAGGAGCAAGCCTCTATGATGGCACCGTTCCCAGTAAATCATTTCGCGAAGCAATCATTCACCTCTCAGGCTATAATCAGCGTAAGCACTACGGTCAAGCATATCGTGTGAAAGAAAACATCGAGATGGCGGATCTTGTGAACCGCACGGATGGCATCATCAATGAAATTGAGCAAACAATGCGATCGCAGCTGATTCGCAATAATATTGAGCTTGTCTATGGGAAGGGCTCTTTTGTTTCACCTCATGAATTAAAGATTACTTCTGGTAAGAAAGAACAGGTTGTTACCTTTGCAAGCGCAGTTATTGCTGTTGGGAGTTATCCATGGCGTCCTGGAGATTTCCAATTTGATAATGACGTTATCATGGACAGTGATGGCATCCTTCATATGAAACAACTTCCTCGAAGCTTGAGTATCGTCGGTGGTGGTGTCATTGGCTGTGAGTATGGATCAATGTTTGCTGCCTTGGGTATTAAGGTCACTATTTTAGAGCAGCGAGAAGCGATTTTAAGTTTTGTTGATAAAGAGCTTGTCGATTCATTAGCGTATAAACTCCGAGAGCAGAAAGTACAAATTATCACCAATGATAAAGTGGTTGGCTGTGCACGTTCTCCAGATGGACGAGCAGTGACGTATCTTGAAAGCGGTAAGCGCGTTGTGACTGATAAATTATTGGTCTCCGCTGGCCGTGTCGGCAATACGCATTCCCTTAATCTTGCCTCTGTTGGTATTGAACCTGATAAGCGAGGACTGATTAAAGTAAATGATCAGTATCAAACAGTTGCACCTCATATTTATGCAGTTGGTGACGTCATTGGGGCGCCAGCCCTTGCTTCCACAGCCCTTGAGCAGGGACGACGAGCTGCGTGTCATGCATTTGGAATGGCTGATAGAGCATTTATGTATCCACTGCCGTATGGCATTTATACGATCCCTGAAATTAGTATGGTCGGTAAGACAGAGATTGAGTTGAGCCGTGATAAAATTCCATACGAAGTTGGTATCGCACGTTTTGGAGAGGTTGAGCGGGGTAAAATTACGGGTGATGATACTGGCGTGTTGAAATTATTATTCCACCGTCATACCTTGCGTCTTCTTGGTGTTCATATTATCGGTGAATCAGCCAGTGAGCTTATTCATGTTGGTCAAACAGCAATGGCACTTGAGGGCGGTATTGATTACTTATCGCAGGCTGTTTTTAATTATCCAACGCTTGGGCAAGCATACCGAACTGCTGCTCTTGATGGTATGAATAAAGTTGTTGCAACTCAGGGTCTTCCTGATGAAGCTCCTATGAAATCATTGTAAGAGTAGGTGTCAACAGGCGCCTATGGGTTTGCACGGAACGTCTTTTCTAAAGCGGAGTCGTTTCAATAAGAGCCAGATATCCAAAGAGTCGCATTATGTGCGCTTTAGGATATCTGGCTCGATCTGTGTCCTGTAAAAGAAAAATAATCTCTAGTATCTAAGCAGCTTTTTCATACAGCTGAGCAATAAAAGACATCTGTTCTTTGCCCCGTGCTTTTGCGAATTTAAGAATTTTCACTCGATGTTGTTCTTCTTGTGTTTTGAATTTACGTCGGTCTAGTTTTTCGAGCTCCTGCTCATACTGCTGATGTTGAGCAAAAAGCCGCTCAAGTTGTTCGTCATTTGCTTTCAGTTTCATAATCTGATTGCGGAAAGTGTGGTCCATGTATTCATTGCTCCCAAGAATGATAAGGTGAAACTACAAGAACTGCTCTGATTCGGAACCTCTACTGTACTGAGGTCTTGGGAGTTTACCGAGAGAAAAATGAGCTGGTTATCGGTAAATTTTATTACAGCTTTTGACTTCTAATTATCCCAGATGGTTAACTGACTTTTGTCCTGGAATAAGTATTCTGTGGGGAAGTTGCTGTGGGGAAGATTCGGATTTCTTCCCCGGTAAGACAGTAGCTGTTTTTTATTACGCAGCTCGTCGGCGAGTGCTGATACGCTTTTCGGCACTCATAATTTTATTGCGTGTATTAACGGGATGAAGCCCAAGCTGGTAGCAGATTGCTGAAAATGAAAAGATGTACTCTTCATCAGCCCCCATCATGTACTGAATTGCTTCTTCACGAAGCTCGCCTCCAGATTGAAAGTCTTCAATGGTGCGTAGAATCATAGCGCGCATAAGCTCTGAGATTGAGTCAAAACCCTTACCCAAGTCATACGACATATCGATTTGTGGAAGTCCCTCTGATGCCATTTCTATTCCCTCTTATGTTGTCTTACGCAGACAATTGTTTTACTGAAGGGAGTTATTTCGATGGTGCGTGAAAGGTTGCTTAAAATTGGTACGAATGCAGAAAAATTTCAGATCCTCTTTAACTACATGAAAATACTTGGGTTTTCTAGAGGGGGCCTTAAGCAAATCCGTGACCTTGACCCTATGCGTGTGCGTGAGCGGGAAAAACAAGCAATTTTTTACTCAATAGTCACAGAGTAAAAGCGCGACTCACTACTCCATTCGATCGATAACATACTGCGTCAGCGCCAAGAGTGCTTCTTTGGATTTTGTTTCAAGCGGCTTTCCAAGCAGACACTCCATCTCGTTTAGTGCTGCTATGGCCTTATCTACGTATTGTTTTGCAAGTGCTCGAGCTTGATGAATGACGGGATGATTTCTGAGATGTGCCAGGGCTTCATCGATAGCAGCAGTTGTCGGTTCTTGTTCTGCACGAAGAATACTTTGCGCAAGTGGTTCTTTCGTTTCCAGCCAGAGCACGTTAATAGCAGAAGGTTTCTTTTCAATAAGATCAATACCAGCTTTTTTACCAAGCAGATCTTCTGTTGAGATAACATCAAGGATATCGTCAAGAATCTGGAATGAAATACCCAGTGCTTCACCAAAGGCGCCACATGACGCTGCCAGCGCAGTATCGTGGGAACAGAGGTATCCTGCACTTTCACCAGCAAGACGAAAGAGCGAACCTGTTTTTTTGCGAGCTATTTCAATAGAAGCATTAATTGTGAAATTTTTTACAGAAAGTGGACGCTCATCAATCTCACCTTCAGTGAGTTCAATGCAAGCAACTTCAGTTTTATCGATAATGAATCGATCGAGTCGTGCACAGAGACTAAAGGCACGAGTTAAAAGGAAGTCTCCTGTAATTAACGTATCAGGTGTGCCATATTTCACCCATGGAGATGCTTCATGTCTTCGAAGTGGTGATCGATCAATGATGTCATCATGAAGCAGCGTCGCCATGTGGATGAGCTCTATACCAGCAGCTACTTCGTGCAGTCGTTGTGGCTCTTTTGCTCCACCAAGGCTTTGAGCAATAAGCACGCAAAGTACAGGGCGAATACGTTTACCACCAATCGTAAAGAGGTACTTTGAGATCTCATTGAGCAGTGGGCTTGCGGCGTCAAATTTCGAATCAATAATAGATTCTACCTGATTGAGTCCTTTGAGCGTGCCAACAACAAGAGAGATTTTCTCTCGGGGTGACAGCGACTTTGGTAGCTTATCAGTAAGTTTTTTTGAATCAGAGAGTGTTGAATCGCCCATGTCGTAAGTAGTTAAAAGTTGCTCGAAGTACGTGAGGAGCATACATCAGGACCGCGTGGGGACAGTGCAGCTCAAGGTGAGATTGTATCCCATCCACTTTGGTTTCGTCGACTGCGACCAGAAAATCATTTGGTTCTGAAAACCAAGGGGACAGCGACCACCGCTTTGAGAGTACTCCTGCAATCACGCCTATTGAAATACGATCTTGGATCGGGCCTGTGAGTGTCACTGGTTGGCGTGCAGCAAGCTGTTCAAAAGGTCTACCGAAATATCTTCGTATGAAGCTTACAGACGACAGTTTTGCAGCAACTGTAGAGCCTCGTAGTGGAGGCCCTAGAAATACAGCTCGTTTGATATTGTAATCATCTAGTAGTGGAAGTGCGTGGCTAATAATAACGCAGCCTAGTGAGTGACTGATAAAGTAGATTTCATCATCAGTTGAAGCGATCTGTGTTATATATGAAACGAGTGCTGCAGCATGAGACTCAATCGAACCCTGCCGTGTTTGGTAACTAAAGTTAAAGACCGTAAAGTCACGGGCAATGAGCCCAAGATGGATCATCGACCAATGGAGTCTACCCATACCATGGACTGTAATAAGTATTTTTTTTGAATCCTGTTTCAACGAAGTACTGCTACTTTAGCAAGAATCCAATCGGTAATGACGGTAACAAATGGGATCCTTGTGTCTACTTCGAATAGGATACAGCCCAGATCGAGAAGAATAAGGAAAAATAAAGACCTAATGAGCAAGGAGAGGATGGACTGAACGTTTTCCCAGAAAGTTTCCATGCTTTGAGCACCAGAGGCTATCAAGTGAAAAAATGCGTCCCCACAGGGATTCGAACCCTGGTTTACTCCGTGAAAGGGAGGTGTCCTAGGCCTCTAGACGATGGGGACAGACAATGAAAGAGTAATGAAAATAGAGGGCTACGTCAAATTTTCATGAAAGAATTATCGAGCGGTCTGTATCTTTCAGGTAAACTGACGCTGTTGTGCAAGCCTATCACCTCCAAGAAATAGCTGAAATTCTTTATACCTGTGGATTGAAAGTAGTTGGTATTACTGATGCCTCTGAGCTTGAGCAGGATCGTCATGCGCTGGCTCAATGGCAAGCACAGGGCTTTGCTGCTGGCATGGAATACATGAAGCGTGACCCTGCGCTTCTTGCAGATCCGCGTACACTCTTGCCGCAAGCACAAACTGTTATCTCTCTTGCACTTGATTACGGTGCCGAGCCTGCACCACCGCCGCGACCTGGATATGGAACAGTTGCTCGCTATGCGTGGGGACGTGACTATCACCTCGTCTTTAAGGAAGCACTCGCATTGCTTGGTGAGAAACTTGCACAGTTTGGTACGGTACGTTTCTTTGCTGATGCAGTGCCACTTTTGGAACGCGCACTGGCGGCTCGTACGACTGGAGCCTTTATTGGTAAAAATACCCTCGCGATAGTACCGAAAGTAGGGTCCTTCTTTTTTCTTGCA
>JBILLA010000170.1:0-5696 GCA_044376365.1 Bdellovibrionota bacterium
AACAGTTGCTACAGAACAATAAGAGTTACGATAGATTTTTTGGAGATAGAAATTGGATAACAACGAACAAAACGAAAAAACTGAACGTCGCCCCCGTAAAGATTATTTCCAGGGTGCAGCTGGCGGTGCAACTGCTCAAGTTGAGCGTCCACGTGGTGGACCAATGGAGGTCATCGTCGATACCAATATCGAAAAAGCAATGAAGATCCTCAAAAGAAAGCTTATCAAGGAAGGACTTTTCAAAGAACTGAAAAGCCGTCGTTATTTTGAAAAGCCATCGCTCAAAAGAAAGCGTAAAGCAAAAGAAGCGATGAAGAAAGTTCGCAAAGAAGAGTCGCGAGCAAAGAAAAACGCTATGCTTTTTAGCTAAGTGGTTTTTTAGCGAAGTGTCTGCAACAACTTCCTTTCCTAAAATTATCTACCGCTACCTCCTCAAAGAGATAGCGGTATTTTTTTTTGGATGTCTAGCCGCTTTTATTGGCGTCCTTTTTGCCGTCAACCTTCTCAAGTTTGCATCACTCATTGTTGCTAAGGGTGTCGAAAGCTCACAGATAGGGATGGTATTCCTCTCCCTCATTCCTACGTTTCTTGAAATCGCGGTACCAATGGCGATCCTCCTCGGCGTTATGCTCGCTTTTGCTCGCCTCTCTGGGGACTCAGAGCTTATCGTACTCCGGGCGAGCGGCATCTCGCTGAGCGCCCTCGTGCGTCCCGTTGCAATTTTTGGGATCCTCGTAAGTATCATGAGTCTTGGCATTAGTCTTTTTGGTCGACCATGGGGATATAATACACTCAATAGCACGCTCAAACAGATCGCCTCAACATCGAGCACAGCAGGACTTGATGAAGGAGTGTTCACTCAATTCGGCACGATGACCATGTACTGCGAGCGCATCGACCACTCGACAGGTAATATGACTCATGTCCTGCTCGATGATCGACGTGACAATGCCAATAGAAAAATTATTTTTGCTCGCTCTGGGAATCTTGGAAATAATAAAGAAACGAATCAAATCATCTTCCACCTAATCGATGGTGAAATACATGAAGAACAACAAGGCAAATACGCTGTCACGCACTTTGAAGAGAACATTGCCGCAATCGCTGCTGACGAACTCATATCGAGTGATGCGAATAAAAAGGGGCGCCAGTTTAGCACTATGCAATTTGATGAGCTTGAACAAACAAAACAAGCCTTCATAGCACTTCGCGAACGCATCACCCATGGTGAAATCCCCTCCCCACAAGATCTCTCACTCCCCTTTGGACAAACATTAGCTGAGCATCAACTCAATAAAAAAGAGATTACAAAACGTATTCATCGCATTGAGCTTGAAAAAGGCCGTAGAGTCTCAATGCCTTTTGCAGCACTCGTGCTTGCCTTAGTAGGAATGAGTCTCGGTATTCAACCACCACGAACGCAACGAACATTTGGTATCGGATTATCTGCCGTCTTTGGCTTAGCGGTATTCGTTGTGTACTATGGCTTCCTATCCATCGGGATTGCCTTGGCAGAGAGCGGCACGCTACCGCCGCTCATAGCGCTCTGGTTACCAAACTGTATTGTGCTCTGCCTTGCGTCTGGTACTCTCTATCAACTTGGAAAAGAACGATGGCACTCTGTAACTGAAGCTGTTGAACTCTTCGTTCGAGAACGCATGCAGGCCTTTAAAGCGAAAAGATCTTCTCTATGAGCATTATCCATCGCTACATCTTACAAAGTTTGCTGCGAAATCTTGCGCTCTGCATGACGCTCTTTGCATCGCTCTTTCTCGTGATCGATTTCTTTGATCGGATTGATAATATTGTTGCCGCGGGAGCCTCCTTTGGCAGCGCATTTGAGTATTTTCTTTTCAAAATACCACTCACCCTAAACCTCATGGTGCCACTTGCGTTTCTTGTTGCAACACTTTTTACCCTTGGAACCTTTGCTAAAAATAGTGAACTGACGGCAATGCGTGCGGCCGGACTTTCAACGTTCTACCTTGCTCGCCCCATCTATATTGCAGGGCTCACTGTAAGCCTACTCAGTATTGTGTTTAATGAAACAGTCGTACCCCTCGCAACGCGTCGTGTGAAAGAGATCTATAACATTGACATTCAAAAAAAAGATGAGCGTGGCACGTACAGCAAGTCGAATTACTGGGGGCGAAAAAACAATCGATTCATTAATCTGACCATGTTTGACTCCCGTACGGACTCTATGATGGGCATATCAGTCTTTAATACCAATCCCGAGTTCGAGGTCACACGACGCACCAATGCAACGCGAGCTCATTGGATAGATGAAACGTATGGATGGACCATGAAAGAGGTCACAGACTATCGCTTCTCAAGCACGAACCAAACCGAGGTTGAGAAACTTCCTGCATTTCCCCTTGCAACAACCGAAGATCCCGAGAGCTTCTACAGCGTTGAAACTGATGCTGATACCATGTCATATCGCAGCTTTCGAAAATATGTGAAACGCCAAGCCGAAACTGGTGTCGCTACAGCAAAGCTACAAACTGATCTCTATGCGAAAATAGCTTTCCCGTTCATTACCTTTATAGCAAGCTTTGTGTCTCTGACGTTTGCAATTCGTCCTGCGCGCTCTGGCAGCTTAGCTATGAGCTTTGTTGCTGGGCTTGTGATTGGATTCTCGTACTATGTTCTGCACTCATATGCGATAGCTATGGGACGTGCAGAGATACTCGAGCCGGCTGTTGCTGCGTGGCTTGCAAACTTTATTATGCTTGGCGTGGGAAGCGTGCTCTATCTAGGTGTTGATAGCCCAAGCTAAGCACTGCTCACCCAAAACCATCTGGTTCAAGATTGATTGCAGATTGATTGAACGTTGATCCAAAGATTTTGCCGCGCCCCGCAAGCCATTGCTTGTAGGTGGTTGCAATACAGGTTACCTGTCCAGAGTCATGAAAATATGCAACGCCGGTCACTCGACTCTCTTGAGGCTGCCGAGCATCTGCTTTAAAGACTGCAAATGTATAACTATCATCAATCTGCTGAATCACAAGTTCAGCAACGACTTTGGCAGCGTCACCATTTCCGACGTATCCCGTAATAAGTCCGATACTATCATCTTCGGTCGAAACACTGGTCCAATCCTCGTTGACTTCACCTATTAATTTCATCTTTGCAATTTTATTATAGGACTCAGTCTTTATTTTTACATTGCCAAGATCAATTTCTGTCACTCCTGCTTGCAGCTCAGTAAAAGGAATGGTGCAGTTCGCACCTGGAGCAGCAACAGCACTGCTTGCACCACACAGCAATACAACGAGCACTCGTGCAGCGATGCGACATGCCATCATGACAAGCCCTCCACAAGACATATAATTTGATCGTCAAAGAGCTTACTTGCTGCTGGTTTCACGGTGAGCAACTGTCCGTATCCATCCTGAACAACAATACCCTGCGCAAGCATTACTAGGACTGAGTTTTTCACGAGGAAGTCAGAAGATTTTTTGACAAGCGCTCTACGCTCAACAACGGCTGACTGATTTAGCATGACACGTTTCTCAAGCTCTGCGAATGCGCTTGGTGACATATAGATTGTGCCTGTATTCATACAGATATTTTGATTGAGATTTTGATTCGGCAGTCCAATCTTATCGCCTTGGAACGGAGCCTCCCCAATCTGCAATGAGCCGCCTGGTGCTACCTTCATCACTTCACTTGCAGCAACACTATCCTGACCAAGCCAAGTAACTAGCGTCTCTCCTTTGCTCACAATCATAGGTTCAAGACCACTGAGCGCAATCACCGAGGCATCAGGCTTAAAAACCACTGATGTATAGACATCATAATTATTTTCATAGCTCACATTGATACGAATATTTTTAAGCTCAAGTGAGATATTACCTTCAAGGCGATACTGCCTGCCCCCAGAGATAATAAGATCTGAAAACCGCTTTGTTTCGCGATTAAACTTTAGAAAGATACTTACAGAATCCTTCGCTGGAATAGAACGTATCGAAAATCCTTGGGCTGGAATACTTTTTTGAGTACTGTAGATCAGTAATCCGGCCGGACCAGTATTGGCAGAAGTATTCGGAAGTATGACAACCCCTGCAGAGCCCTGATCGGCGCTGGTTATATGACGACAGAGTGGATTGAGAGAAATAAAATCTGCGCGCACATCAGCTGCCATCAACGATATGATAACCGCAGCACACAGCAGCAAGAACCACTTGCCGCTGAAACAGTTGTGACGCGTAGGGAAAAACATATACATGGACCCTTATACCTTCGGCGTTCTTTAAAAAATGCTAAATTGATAATGCTTTGAACAGAGAAGAATAGAACAGCATTCCTATTTTAACCTTTATGAAAACGAATTGTTGCTAATTTAGGACTTAAATTAACCTTCACCTTATCCGATACTGCTCTACAGTGTCGATGAATTTCTTAGAGATACACCGGTTCTCAGATATCGGTGAAAAAGCACGTACTATCCGTTGCATACCCGGTCGCGTGACTGTTTTTCGCGCGCGCTCAGAAGATGAACTACAAACATATCGCCTTGCACTTGAGGGGAAACGTCCTGCAGAGGAATTCTCCCTTGTACTCGACAGCCAACCCTTCAATCCACAGGATCACTTTTTTATCGGCTTTGGTGCTCGGGATGAATCACCAACCAGCCAAACTGTGAGCGAGTACTTGATTCGATGGGGCGTCGAACCTGAAAAGATTAAAGCAAGTCTCTCAACCATGGGACTCGATGACCTATCACAGCAGCGATGTACAGATCTATCCCCTGTAACCTGGCGCATGGTGCGACAAATTGCATGTTTTGATGGTGTATCAAATCGAAAAGTATTTTTCCTCAACGATCCATTTCTTGAATTCTCTACCCATGCCCTCGAATTATTCGCTGACTGCTGGGTACGACTCGCTGTTAAGCAACAGATTGTTGTGATTGTTACCCGTCTCTCGGAGCGTCCTGAGTGTTGGATTGAAAATGATTTCATCGCACGTATTCAACTTGAACGACCACGACAAGCAACTATCGGATACGGTGGTGGTGAAACAACTGGACCATCTCCTTATGAGATAAAAAAAATGCGTGCAGCTATGTTGGCTGAGAAAGGAACGCTCACTGATGTGGTGCGCCCCTCGCTCATATCGCGGATCATTCATACGCCGCGCATTGCTATACTCACAGCATGCCTCGCCGCGCTGTTTATAGGAGCAAGTGTCTCTATAACAAAGTTACGTTTAGCGAAAGATAATGTAACCATCGTTAGTGTGCAGTCAGGAAAAACTGCTCAGAACCAAGCCAACTCTCCCCAAGAGTCACTCCATATGGCTCAATCAGCACAACCACTTTCGGAAGCAAACAAACCACAAAACACAACAGAGCCACCTCATTCTATAGCTCAAGGCTTCCCTGAAGAGATTCAACTTGCATGGGAGTCTGCCGTTGAGCACCCTGAAAGTCTCCTAATTGCTGCAAAAGTTGCTGAACATACTGACTACGAAGGCGCTGAGACCAGCAAATTCAAGGCTTTTTATAAATTTCTTGCAAATTAACGTAGCCTGACCACTCACCCGGTAAAAAAAGAGCGCTCAATCGGAAAGATTCTCTCGTTAGCAGCCGACTTCATTGGTGGGCGAAGGATGCAAGGATGTGCCCTGTATTCTTAATACCCTTAGAACATGGAGGTTTGTAATGGACGAACTACTTGAATCAATAG
>JBILLA010000171.1:0-5683 GCA_044376365.1 Bdellovibrionota bacterium
ACCACAACAAGCATGCCGTCTTTTGCTGTAATCTCTAAACCAAGACCACCGAACTCACCTTTCGTATGGATTTGTAGATCTTTATAAAATTCAGGATCGAGGTAGCTTGAGTGAGGATCGAGATTAGTAATGAGCCCTTTGATGGCGCCCTCAATAAGCTCTTTTGAGTTAACGTCTTTGACATAGTCTTTTTGGACAATTGCCAAAACATCCGTAAAGACTTTTAGCTGACCAAAGATATCCGAGTCGCTAGAATTCTGTTTACCATACGCGTTGGAAAATACGCTGGGCGATGCAGTGGTGAGAACGATAAAAAGAAGAATCGCTACGAGCGAAGCAAGGGTCCGCTCGACGCGTGTAGAAAACATATAAGTAGGATATCAAGGTGAGGCATAACGATTCAAGAGAGGATCGGTTGATACTCCTTTTTTACGAATCTCAAAGTAGAACGTCTCACCAGTTGTGCCAATCGAGCCACCCGATGGAACGATTGCTCCAACTGAGACATGGGGCTCCGTGAGCTTTCCATAGAGTGAGAATTCTCGGCTTCCATGATCGAGGATGACGACCGTACCAAGCTGCGGCAGAACTCCAACAAAAGCAACCTTTCCTTCAGCAATGGCGACGACTTCTGGAGTACCCCCTTTAATGAGAATACCTTTCTTGGTCACACCATCACCTGTACCAAATTTCTTGATAACCTTACCCTTAAGAGGGTTAGTGAGCTCACCAGTGATACCTGCCCCCTCCCAGGGTCCAACCTCACGATCTTGAGTGTCTTCGGGCTGCTTTTGAACAACGGCCCCCTGCTCTTCGCCTCCGGTCATAGACTTAAGCACAGTCTCAAAGCGGAGCTCTTGAGCTCGAAGAGAGACCAGGGCGACCTCAAGCTTCTTCTTTTTGGCCTGAAACTCTGAAACTTTCTGATTCTGCGAAGCAAGCTTTGATTCAATCTCTTTTCGCTGAAGCGCCATATCGGCGAGCAGCATCTGGCTCTGCTGTAGGGTCTGGTTAAGCTTGTAGGTTTCGACATCCCGTTTGCTACGGAGTTCACGAATCTCTTGACCCTCGAGAGCATCCATACGCTTAATAGCCTTGAGGTAGACTGTTCCACGGCTGAATGCTTCATAGCCGTGGGACAAAAGTAATCGCGATGATGGTGTATCTGAGGCCTGCAACACATAGAGGGCTCTGACTCTCCTTTGATAGCGAAGCTCGATTTCAAGCAGGCGCCCCTGTAGGTCCTGAACAAGCTTTTGAATTTCAGCCTGAGAACTCTGTTTCTGATCAAGCTCTTTCTTTACCTTTTTCTCTCGCTCCCGCAGGGCAACAACCTGTGCGCTTAACTTCTGAACCTCTGCTTTTATCTCTTTAAGCTCTTCAGTAATCTGAGTAATTTCCGTTTCACTCGCAGAAAGCTCAGCTTTGATGGTATCCAGTTGAAGCTTTGCCTCTTCTGATAAGCACGGTGACCCGGTGGATACACCGATCACACAAAGAAAAAGGAGTGCGAGTAAGGTGCTACTTGGCAGCTTCATACTTTACTGATCTCGTACCAAAGAGTGCGGCTAATCCACCAGTGACAGCTCCAAGCACGACAACAACCACCATGGAAGCAAAACTTAAAAAGGACAATCCTGTGTCACTCACTTCACCAAGCGGAGACGAAAGGTAGAGACCGTTGATCCACGGAAAGCATGCCCAACAAAGTCCTAATGATACCAATGCACCAACAAGCCCTTGTAAAATTCCCTCTAATATAAAGGGCGTGCTCATATACGCTCTGCTTGCCCCGACAAGCTGCATAATCTCAAGCTCTTCTCGATTAGCATACACCGTTAAACGAATGGCATTCGTTATAAGCAAGCCACACACAAAGATCATAAAAGCTGTGCCAAGAATTGCGCTTCGCCGCAGACTCTCCATAGCTTTTGACGCCTGAGAAAGATCGCCGTTGTGGATCTTTACAAGCTCTATGGATGAATTTTCCCCAAGATTATTGACGACACGCTCATAGAGCCTTGATTGAATTGCATCGGGGATAAAAACGATTTCCAGCGATACGGGGAGAGGATTTCTTTCTGCTAGTCCTACCAGGAGCGGTGAGTCGGGACCAACAAGTTGCGTAAAATAGGAAAGTGCTTCCTCTTTATTACGCATCATAACTTCTTTGACACCTTGCAGCTTCGCAACTTCATTGCGTACGGTTACTGCAGTCGAATCTGGTATTCCTTCTTTGAAGTAAGCACTCACCGAGATCTGTTCAGAACTTTCACGAACTCGCTCTTGGCAGTTAATTGCAATGAGCAAAAACAGAGAAAAGAGCAGCAAAGAAACAACAATACTGGAAAGTGTCAGAATAAAAGAAAGGAGTGAACGACGTATTTGCCCCCACACCAATGAGAACAAGTGCATGAGGTGCTCTGTAAGTGTTGCAGGAGCAAGCTGCGTTGTTGATGCCCATATCGAAGAGAGTGGTTCACGGGTAGCGGGGTTTATGCCCTCAAGAAGATGCTTCATCCTATTCCCCTTGGATTTTCAAAGTCACCGACGATAGCGCCTTTATTCAAAACGATAGTACGCAGGTTAAGATTTTCAATCATGCTCAAGTTATGAGTAGCAACAATCACAGTTGAACCAGCTGCGTTTGCTTCGAGCAACAGATCAAAAATAACATCAGTCATCTGCTGGTCCAGATTTCCTGTTGGCTCATCAGCCAAAATAACTCGCGGCTTGTGAATGAGCGCTCGCGCAATTGAAACTCGTTGCTGCTCTCCACCTGAAAGCGTCAGGGGGAATACATGCTCTTTGCCTGAGAGACCAACAGCGGCCAACATTCGAGCAGCAAGAGAGAGTCGCTCTTCTCGCTTATATCCCCTCACTTCAAGGCCGTAGGCAACATTCTCAATGACGGTCCGTCTTGGGAGGAGCTTATAATCTTGGAAGATGACACCTATCTCTCGACGAAGGAGCATAACCGAATGCTCATCAAGTTCAGTCAAATTTCGGCCACCGACCACCACTTCTCCAGAAGTTGCTTTTTCTGCACCAAAGAGTAATTTTAGGAGCGTTGATTTTCCCGCACCACTGGAGCCGGCTATAAAGAGGAAATCCCCCTGCTCCACCCTCACTGTGACGTTCTGGAGGGCGGTTTGATCTGGTGGATAGCTCTTACGTACATTATAAAGGTGAATCATATTTCGTAAGGAAGTTTTCTTGAATAATCGCCGACCACAATGTTCATGTCTAGAGTTGATATTGCTATGACCCCTCGAAACCTACTCCTGATGCTTTTTATCCTGATGCTTGGGCTCCCTGGTTGCTCGAGTTCGGTCCCAAAACCAACAGGGGGCAAACTCGTCTCAAGCAGCCAAGATATTTACTCCACAGTGATAAAACAGTGTGGAGTAAAAGATTATGTGCCCTCGCTTGCTACAACACGTCAACTCCTTACTGGTTTTGACGCCGTAAAAATAGAAACAATGACCCCTGAAATCATCAACGGCGAAGACTACCTTGTGACAAAAGCCTCTGCTATTCTGGATCTCGTTCCTATCTCAATTATTACGATTACCGGTCGCAAAGATGATTGCGTGATTGACTCTATATACTGGAGCAAAAACCTTTCACTGAATCTTGCTGAGGAAGCGAAAAAACTTTTCCCGATAAAAAAATGATGTCATTCGTAGATTACCTCAGAGCACTCGGAGCATACGGAGAACTCCTTCGTCAGATGATGTGGGATCTGCGACGTGGTGTCAGCGGCAGTGAGCTGTGGCGTCAAATGTACCGCATTGGTGCAGCATCATTACCTATCATCATCTTAACAGCACTCACCACTGGCATGGTGCTCTCGATGCAAACTGCGTATGGACTGCATCGGTTTGGCGCAAAAAACTATATCGGAAACGTTGTCGGTCTTGGACTAGTTCGTGAACTTGGTCCTGTTCTATCTGCTATTATGCTCTGCGGCAGAGTCGGTGCTGGCATTACGGCAGAGATAGCATCGATGGTTGTGACTGAACAAGTTGATGCGATAAAAGCACTCGGCGCAAATCCAATTCGCAAACTTGTAACCCCCCGAGTCGTTGCTGCGCTCATCGTCATGCCGCTGCTTGTTATGATTGCAGATATTGTAGGTATATATGGTGGGCTTGTTGTTGGTGTGCTTGATCTAAAAATCACTGCTCACACCTACTATCGTTCTATTCTCTACACGTTGAAAATTCGGGATCTTTTAGAAGGGCTCTTTAAGAGCGGCGTCTTTGGATTTTTGATCGTTACCATCGCATGCCACAAAGGTCTTACCGTTCGCGGTGGCACCGAAGGTGTAGGAAAAGCAACTACCGAGACGATGGTTATCGGCTCTATTGTTATCTTCGTATCGAATTTTTTTCTCACTAAATTTTTATTGATGCTCTAAGGTCACCAATCGATGGCACCAATTATTACATTCGATCATGTTGGCATGAGCTTTGGTACGAACGCAGTGCACAAAGATATCTCATTCGAAGTAACTGCAGGTGAAGCGCTCACCATTCTTGGACCGAGTGGTACCGGTAAAACAGTAATCTTTAAGTTAATAATGGGTTTTCTTTTTCCAACGAGTGGCGCCGTCAACGTGCTCGGCATTGACACAAATACTGCCACGGAAGACCAATTAGTCGACCTCAGAAAACAGGTAGGTATTCTCTTTCAAGGTGCTGCACTATTTGACAGTCTCGATGTATACGAAAACATTGCGTATCCACTTCGTGAACGTGGGGAAAAAAACGAAGATGTCATCAGAGATATTGTAAAACAACGACTCCAGATTGTGGACTTAGCAGGACAAGAACGAAAGTTTCCGTCGCAGCTCTCTGGCGGTCAGAAAAAAAGAATCGGTCTTGCTCGCGCTCTTGCAACAGAGCCAAAGGTGATGCTCTTTGATGAGCCCACGACAGGACTCGACCCAACAGCAGTGCGCCTCATCGACGACCTTATTATTCGGCTTCGAGAGGAGCTCCAGATTACCTCCCTTGTTGTGACCCACGATATTCCAAGCGCACAGCGTATCTCTACCCGCTGGATGCTTATACGAAATGGATATAAAATTGCCGACGGTGAACCGACGGTATTAGCTCAAGAAAACCCCGAAGTTCAACGATTTATTACAGGACACGTACATGACGACTAGAGCCTCTGACACTATCAAGACCGGTATTTTTTTGGCCTTTGCTATTGCCTCGTTCATATTGAGTATCTACTTCCTTGGCAGCGAACGAGAAATATTTTCTAAGCAGTCGAACTATTATGTTTCATTTAAAGATGTCAAAGGACTCTCACTTGGCGCGCCCGTAAAACTCGGTGGTGTCATCATTGGGCGAGTTGCAGACATTCTGTTTGCCGGTGACACTGACGACCTCACCGTCACTCTTTCAATTAATGAAAAATACTTAAGCCGTATCCGACTTGATTCACGGGTCTCTCTTGAAACCGCTGGATTACTTGGTGATAAATTCGCAAGTATCAGTGTAGGCAAAGATCCTATTCAAGCAGCTTCTGGTGGATTTCTTATGGCATCCTCTGAAGCTGATACATCAGAACTTTTAGGCAAAGCTGCAAAAGTTGTCGATAACACTGTTCAGATCTCTGATGATATTAAGGGAATCACGAAAAGCGTCAAAGCTGACGGCGCTGAAGA
>JBILLA010000172.1:0-5667 GCA_044376365.1 Bdellovibrionota bacterium
TTGAGACGAATAGAATAGCATTTCATCCAAACGAAAAAATTGATGGGCAACAATACCGTACTCTTTCTAAGATAAAAAAAGTTTGTTCAGCATCAATGCTGAACTACGGCTATATTGGTACGTACCCTGGTATTCTGTTGGCTCGCCTGCTGACGGTTGGTGAAGGCAAATCTCCTCCTAAAGCGTTTCAGCTCTTTTTACTGTCGCGCCTTCTGCAGGGAGCGTTGGTGATATTTCTGATTGTTCGCTTGTGGAGTTTTATGCGCTGCTCGCAGCAGATTATTCCTGGAATGCTTTCTTTGAGTGTGATGATACTGAGCCCACTCTTCTTACAGCAATCGTTTGCAGTGAGTGCAGATGGTATTACCTTTGCGCTGTCTCTGTCGCTGTTGACCTTTCTCTTGTTTATGGAGCGAGTAAAGTTCTTTGATTGGTTGCTGCTCTTTTACCTTGCGATCTCTGTCGCAATGACCAAACCTCCGCTGCTGCCCATGATGCCGTTTTTTTTATTTGTTGGTTTTTTACGGTTTTATCTCACTCAGCCGTCACCATCATTTGGTTCTATGCTGCGGTCTCATAGATTGCTTCTTGTTGTAGCCTGTACGGCGAGTGCCACACTTGCAGCTATCTGGATGGTGCTTCAAGATCACACTCCTCCTGCGCACCAAATGTTAGGACGAGATATCGATATGAAGCGTCAAATGCTATTCATACTTGAACACCCGTGGACTGTGTTCAAGATGCTTTGTGATTGCTGTTTTCAATTTTTAAATATTCATAGCTTTACGGGTCCTCTTGGTTGGCTTGATGCGCCACTGAGTCGCTGGACGCTCCGTGTTTTGAAACGTATGCTTTTTATCAGCTTTTGTATTGATATATTCGCTGCACTCTTCGTTCTACGTGTTGCATGGACAGAGCACTGGCGTTGTTGGGCACAGAAAGGTGTCCTCTTTATCTTGTTGAGTGTTAGCCTTTTTGTGACTGCTCTTTGTGTACCACTGACGCTTTACCTGACTTGGTCTCCTGTTGGTGCAGCACTTATTGATGGTGTGCAGGCGCGATATTTTTTTCCTGTCGTGCTCATGGTGCCTTTGGTGTTTGGCTCTGTGTTTCTGCCTTTACATCTTAGGAAGTCAGATGCATTTGAAACAACTCTGGCAGTGCAGAGTCGATGGGGTGCTCTTGTCGCTACGATACTCGTTCCTGTGTTACTTGTGCAGCTTATGACACCACTTTTCTTAGATTTGGTATCACGATGGTGGTAGGCAGTTTACCGAAACATCGGCGTGAGAAATATTTGAGCAACTGTAAAATAGATGACAAGCCCTGTAACATCGACAAGGGTTGCAACAAATGGCGCACTCGATGTTGCTGGGTCGACTCCCATTTTTTTCAGTGCGAATGGCAGCATTGAGCCAGCAAGAGAACCCCAGATAACAACGCCAATCAAGGAAATGCACACGGTTGCAGCGATTAACAGCCAGTGTTCGCCATACAGATGAAATGCAGACTGCCAGATGAGGATCCTAATAAAGCCAATAGCGCCCAGAATAAGACCAAGGAGAAGCCCTGATGGGAGCTCACGCATGAAAACTTTAAACCAGTCTCGTACTTCAATTTCACCAATTGCAAGTGCACGAATCACAAGTGTGGATGCTTGCGAGCCTGCGTTACCACCACTCGAGATAATCAGTGGAACAAATAATGCCAATACGACTGCTCGAGCAATCTCATCTTCAAAGTACGACATTGCCGAAGCAGTAAACATCTCACCGATAAATAAAAAGATCAGCCAATGCGCTCGCTTGCGGACGAGTTCAAGCATTGAGGTTTCCATGTATGGATCATCGAGAGCTTCAACGGCTCCGAGTTTTTGAATATCTTCAGTTGTTTCTTCTTCTGCAATATCAAAGACATCGTCGATGGTGATGATACCAAGCATCACACCTTGCAAATCAGTCACTGGTAAAACCGTGCGGTCATATTTTTTAAAGAGCTCAACTGCATCTTCTTGGTCTTGTGTTGCAAAGATTTTCACAAGAGCTTCGTGCATGAGATCAGAGACAAGTGTCTCAGGTTCCGCAAGCAGAATATCCCGAATACGTATATCGTCGATAAGTATTCCGTTGTCATCGACAACATAAATATGGTTCAAAGAGTCGCTGTCTTGTCCAAATTTCCTGACGTACTCAAGTACTTTTTGCACCGTCATGTCTGGTCGTACCATGACATAGTCAGGAGTCATGTGACGGCCGACGCTGGTTTCAGGATACCCAAGGAGGCTTGATGCAATTGTTCGTTCTTCTCGGTTGAGGAGGAGTAATAGTTTGCGAACGGCAGCAGCAGGCAGCTCTTCAAAGAAAGCTGTACGGTCATCTGCTGACATTTCGTTTAAGAGGACAGCGATGCGCTGATCGCCCAGTGAGTGGATGAGAGCTTCTTGTATTTCACTTGAAAGCTCAGAGAAAACATCACTTGCAAGATCGCGTGGAAGAATTCGAAAGACAACGACTTGATCGTCGTTGCTTATGGCTTCAAGTACTTCGGCGATATCGGCAGGGGCAAGTTCAGAGAGGACATCACGAAGGTCGTGGAGCTCTCGTTGGAAAATTAATTCTTGAACCTGTTTTTCGATAATGCGAAGCCGTTCGGCATGTTCCGCCGTTGCTGATGATTCAGCAGGAAGTAATTCCTGAGTGCTGATGAGCTCTTTCTCTTCGCTCACAACTATCGCCCTCCGCAGTTTGAGTCGCTTTGCTTCTCATAAGGAGAGAGTCGCACAAAAAAAATGATTAGTCACCCCTTGTTAGCTTATCCAGGGGCGGGTAGCTCGAGTTCGTTCAGCGAACTTAAAGTCTTCACTTTGGACTGTCAGATTGGGGTTATAAGCGGGATCGGTCAGCAGTGCTGCTTGCCAACGGGTTTTCATTGCAGCAGATTCTTTTTCGAATCGAGCAAATTTTTCGGGAGAGTGTTCATAGCCTCGGCTCAGTGATTCATAGTGATATGCTTCGGCATAGGGGGTCCAGACGTTCCAATATCCTGCCTCTCTAATTTTTAAGCACAGGTCGACATCATTAAACGCAATTGCAAGCGATGCTTCATCGAATCCACCAACCTGCTCAAAGACTTCTTTGCGCACTAATAAGCATGCAGCAGTGACCGCAGAGAAATTTTGCGCCAGTACGCCTCGGTTGAAATAGCCAAAATGAGAGCGGGGCATTCCCTTGTGAGAGTGACCTGCGACGCCACCGATCCCAAGGATAACGCCGCCATGCTGTAAGAGGTTATTAGGAAACCACAAGCGTGCTCCAACGGCACCATTCTTAGGTCGCAGGACGTGGCTGACCATCTCTGAGAGCCAGTCAGCATTGATGATTTCAAGATCATTGTTGAGGAAGCCAAGAATAGCGCCACGTGCTTGTTTAACGGCACGGTTGTTGAGTGCAGAGAAGTTAAAAGGTCCGTCATCGCGAACGACACGAATATGATGGTGCTGCTGTTGTAGCTTTTCAAAATAGTTAAGAGAAGCAGCTTCAACGCTGCCGTTGTCGATAATAATAATTTCGTAGTTTTGATAGGTTGTTTTTTTCAGAATGCTTGCTATGCATCGTGCAAGAATGTCTATCTTATCCCGTGTTGGAATAATGAGTGAGACCAGAGGCAGCACACTAGGAAGAGGGTATCGAATACGGCACTGTGAAATTGCATCAAGAGTCTCAACGGTAGCAGCTTCATGTGTGCGCTCAAAGTGCTCTTGTAGTGCTCGTTGTGCAGCAAGCAATGCATACGGTTTAAATCCAGCACTCTGCGCTGTTGATCCTTCGATAGCACGCCAGTGGTAAAGAATATGAGGGATGTGACGTATCTGCTCATCACGGAGTAATTCGGTCATACGAAGGAAAAGATCCCAATCTTGTGAACCTTCAAATCCAGCTCGAAATCCACCAACAGCTTCAAAGTGCGAGCGTTTCATTACAGTGAAGTGACAGATGAAATTTTGTTGTGTAAAGAGCTCTGGATTCCAGTCGCTTTTAAAGTAGGGGTTAAAGCGCTTACCAAATGCATTAATTTTATCTTCATCACTGTAGATAAGCCCCGCCTCGGGATGGCGATTGAGCTCGACAATATTCATATAGAGAGCATGAGGTCGAAGCTCATCATCATGATCGAGTAATCCAAGAAACTCACCTGTTGCTAACGCTGCAGCATCATTACTTGTGCGAGAGATATGACCATTTTCAGAGCGAACATGAATTTTAATACGAGCATCGAGCGCTGCATATGCTTCAAGAGTCGTGCGGACATCTTTATTTGGTGATGCATCATCCGCAATACAGAGTTCCCAATGTTCATAGACCTGCTGCTGTACTGATTCAATTGCACGTTTCAGGAATGCAATTGGTGTATTGTACGTTGGCATGATGATAGAAATTTTCGGTTTGAACGAAAGCTCTTTGAGGTGCTCACGCATCGCGCGGAGATCGCTATCTGTGAGTATATCATTACGATCGACCCATTCGTCGTAACTTTGTGTTGGTTCATCACCGATTAGTTTCAGTCGCAGCGCATGCACTCCACCAACTTTGAAAAGTTGCAGCCCTTTTTTTACTTTAGGCAGCCAGTATTTTGGATCGGTACCCATCTTTGTTTTGAGCAAATAGAAGAGCACTTGGAGCGAACCGATTGTTTGAACTCCATGAAATTCTAAAGATTGAGCTTCGCCTGTTTCAAAGAAATCGATACGAAATTTTGAGATGCCACTTTGCGGAAGGCGCACTGCTACGGAAGGTTTCTCTGGTGTGAGCAAGATGAAACGTTTATGCAGATCTGAATATCCTAATCCCTCATCATAGGAGAGGTGAAAGTAGACTGGTGCTGATACTTTGAAAGACAGCAACATCCAGCCACCAGGGAGCCGCGTTGAATCAGTTGGTGCATACGCAAGAAAAGGAGTGCCGGGTTTCGTTAGAAAAGTATGCGGGGTTGTTTCTTCAACGTCATGCATTTCGCAGCGCGCGATACGCCATCGCTTGAAGGCAGCCAAAGGCCAAGCAGAGCGTTTGATAGAGAGGAGCGTGCGAAGTGGCTTTGTCAGTCGCCAGGAGGCAGAGGTTGTGAGGTCATGGACCAGTTTTTCGAGGTTTTGTTTTTCGCCTAAGAGTTTTTCGTAGTCTGCACGTAAAATTTCAGAAGCTGAACCTTCATTTTCTTCATACTTTTTCATATCTCGTGCCATCTTAAGAGCTGAGTATAGAGTAGGTAAATTTTTCCTCAAGTTTTAACATAGGACGACGATGGATCATTCATCGAGGCAACAGAAGGATATGTCGCTGAAAGTAGTATTAGGCAGTATAGAAAAGAATCAGGTCGACCAGAAAGTGGCTCGCGATACTGCTGCACTCCAAAATACAAAGCAAATCTCTCCTCAAGCCGCTGCGGCTCAGCAAAGCGTTGCACGCGCTGTACAGAATACTGATGCTGTTATTTCAACATTGCGGGCTTTTAAGGCTACATCTCTAGGTAATGCAGAGCCTATTAAAGATATCCGCCAAGCAGAGAAGCTTGCCGGTGAAATTGCTGAAAAAATACGTGCTGATAAAGACGGCGAGGCAAGTAGTGCTCACGATGGGTTAAGTTCCGATATGAGCGCCCCTAAGCTTGCAA
>JBILLA010000034.1:0-17265 GCA_044376365.1 Bdellovibrionota bacterium
TCTGAGTTTGAATACCTCCAGCATCTGAACCCGCACCTGGCTCTGTTAAACCAAACGATGCAAAAAGGCCCTTTGAAGTAATGGGCTCAATGAATTTCTTTTTCTGTTCGGTCGTGCCACATAAATGTATAGGAAGCAGCGCGAGATCATTGGCAACCATGGAAGTGGTAACTCCTGCACAACCAGCAGCGAACTCTTCAACCACCAGACATGCGTCAAGAAATGACAATCCTGTGCCACCATAGTCAGCAGATTGAAGAATATTTAAGAATCCAAGCTCGTGAGCTTTTGCAATAATCGCCGAAGGAAATTCTGAGGTCTCATCAAGCCGCGGCGCGTGGGGTAGCACCTCGCCTCTTACAAACTTTCTTGCTTCTGATTGAAGAGCAACTTGCTCATCAGATAGTCCAAATATTTCGCTCATACGATCCATTGTAAAAAAGGGACGGAGTAACCCATCCCTTTTCATTATAATGTGAGACAGCCGTAGCTGTCGCCAAATTATTTCTTATGTTCTAGCAATTTTACCTAGGAGTGCTTGATTAATCTGACTAGCAGGAATAACGCCAGGCTGACCTGCAGACGCCGACGTAGACTCTTTTGCTAAAGGCTCTGCAGCAACTTCTTTCTCAATAGCAGATACAAGGCCCTTGGCAACCGATCCGAGGCTAGCAGACAGCGATGCCACAGCTTCATCAAGAACAGGCTGGATTTGCTCAAGGCGGGCACGATACTGAGGAACAAGGATCTCAATAGCACCTACAATCTCATTGCCTGCACCACGGACAAGTTTAGAGACCGTAACAACATCCGCTTCAGTAACGCCTTTATCAGTTACTTGGCCTGATGCGCGAAGTTCTCCGAGCTGATTTTTAATCGCTGCATCTTGCGGCGTGTTTGTTGAAAGCATCTCAGCAAGCGAGCTATCAGATATCTGTGCAAGAAGTAAGCGCCCAACTGCGCAGTTTTTAGCACCGATGACAACACCATTTCGAGAAGCAACTTTCACAGCTTTCTTAGACTCAATGGTTACTGGGAAATATACTTGGCTGTTCTTAAGAGTAGCGAAGCTTACCGTCTCACCAAGTGTTTCAGCAGCCTGGCGAATAATAGGGAATGCGCGACTAACAAGAGTGCTTTGTTGAATAAATGACTGACCTAACTGCAAACAACGTACGCTGAGGCGATAGTCCTCAGTATCTTTATTTTGCTCAACGTAACCGCGAAGCTCTAATGTTGCAAGCAAACGGAAGACATTGTTCTTGTGAAGCTTTAAACGTTTAGAGAGTTCAGTAACACCGATCTCTTGACCAGACTTGACCAACTCTTCGAGCACATCAATTGCATGTGAGACTGATTGAATAAGGTAATTTGCTTTTTCGCGTTTAACCATGTTTGCGCCTACTAAATGTTGCTTCCTATAAACTACCCCAAAACGGGGTTCCACTATCTTTTACAGGTTATATCAAGGACTTACCCTCCAGCGCAATTGGTTATTTTTAACAAATTGCCAAAGAAGAGCTGTATCCTGAAGGCTCTGGGCCCTACTCCCACTCAATCGTTGCGGGGGGCTTACTTGATATATCGAGTACGACTCTATTAATGCCTTTGACAGTATTAATGATGCGATTAGACACTCGCTGCAGAAGGTCGTGAGGCAGGTAGGCCCAATCAGCAGTCATACCGTCATCTGAATGGACAGCCCGCAGACAGATAGCCTGTTCGTAGGTTCGACCATCGCCCATCACGCCTACTGATTTAACAGGAAGGAGAACCGCAAAACTCTGCCAAAGAGTCTCATAGAGACCAGCTGCGCGGACTTCATCCATAAAGATTTTGTCTGCCTCCTTGAGGAGTGCGAGCTTCTCAGCTGTTATGTCTCCTAAGATTCTTACGGCCAGGCCAGGTCCAGGAAATGGTTGACGGGTCAGTATAGATGGTGGCACCTGCAGATCTTTACCAATGAGGCGAACTTCATCCTTAAAAAGTTCACGAAGGGGCTCTATTAACTTGAACTGAAGTTTCTCAGGCAAGCCTCCTACATTATGATGCGTTTTAATCGTTGCAGATGGGCCTCTCACTGAGAAGCTTTCGATGACGTCAGGATAGAGCGTTCCTTGAACAAGGTGAGATACTTTTGAAATCTTATGAGCTTCACGCTCAAAAACTTCAACGAAAACACGACCTATGATTTTTCGTTTCTGTTCAGGATCTGTGACCCCCTTAAGCTCTGACAAAAATTCATGCGTCGCATCAACGTGCACAAGGTTCAATCCAAGGCCAGAGTTACCTAAAAGATCAACGACTTCTTTTGCTTCATCTTTTCGAAGCAATCCATTATCGACAAAAATGCAGGTCAGGCGTTTTCCAATGGCGCGGTGCACAAGCGCAGCTGCAACGGTTGAATCGACACCTCCGCTTAATCCACAGATTACATTTGCATCATCAGAAACTTCAGCTCGTAATTTTTCAGTCTGCTCTTCGATAAAGTTTCCAGGAGTCCAATCAGGCTTTACATTAGCAACTTCAAAGAGAAAGTTTGAAAGCATGCTCTTGCCAGCGGCAGTGTGCACAACCTCAGGATGGAACTGCACACAGTAGGTGCGAGTTATCTCGTTACACATTGCAGCAATCGGAGCACCGTGCGACTGCGCTAAGAGGGTGTACCCTTTGGGGAGTGATTCGACATGATCGCCGTGACTCATCCATACTGTGGTTTTCTCATGAGGAGCAAAGCCAGCGAAGATGCCGCGTGGTGCTATGATCTCAAGTTCTGCTCTGCCGTACTCTCGGCTTTTGCCAGCGGCTAGTTTACCACCAAAAAGGTGTGCTACGAGCTGCATACCGTAGCAGATGCCAAGGGTAGGCAAACCAAGCTTCAACCAATCGGGATCAAAGCTCGGTGCATCAGCATCACGAACCGAGGCTGGGCCTCCGGAGAGGATAAGCGCTTGGAAAGCATTTGTATCAACCTCCGATGGCGAGGTCGTACAGGGCTTTATCTCACTATACACACCAAGCTCTCGGATCCTACGAGCAATCAATTGAGTAAACTGCGAGCCAAAATCAAGAATCAGGACAGATGAATGCATGCCCCAGAGCCTACCAAAATTCCCCGCCCCGGTCGAACCAATCTTTTTCTCAGAGAGCGCGTGCGAGACTAGTCCAATATGCGGTTCATAGCGTCTAAAAATATCTAGTGAAGCGAAAAATTGGGTTTTGGAATCAACTAAGGTTCTTAATTCTATAGCTGTCATACTTATTATCAAATGAGTAACTATAATAGAAATGTATGACCACCCTAGGAGTAGACTACAAGGAGTTGCTTATAGCATACATTACAAGGAGTCTCACTCTATACAGTCTATGTGACCGAACACACACCTATTGTTGAAATCTTAATTCATTCAATTGGGCAGTGAATGATGGTGGCCGGTGTGTGCCTGGTGGGAACTCAACAAGCAAGTTACCTTGCCTAAACTCAAGAGAGGCTTCTCTATACTGAAAATAGGTAGAAAAATACCAAGCATACCATTTTACTCTTCTGCCTTTATTAACAGCAAGAATACGAGGTCGATGAGAAAAACGAGTGCTTTTTTTTGAGTTTATAGGCTTAGACCCAGGAACCGTTTGTTTTATTTTAAGCAATCCTGCTGCCGGCCGACCATTTCTTTTATTCAAAAGCAAATTTGTGCGTTCACGAAGCTTTTTGAGCATCATTGCACGATAATTCTTTTGGGACATATGCTCATATCCAGGAAGTCGTGAAAACTTTAACTCTACATTCTCAATAAAATCTTGCGGAGTAAGCGAATGATTAAACCTTTTTTGATCATGATATTTCTGCCAATCGATTACTTGATACAATCGAGTAGTTTCATGAATCGCATCAATAAAGCAGTTATAACCGGGATACTCAAAAATACTATCGACCAAACCATCTTTAACAGGCTGAAGAACTATATAAAAAAAATACTCTTCTATATCGCTATAATCAGGGACAAACTCCGAAGAATATCTTCGAGCCCAAAATCGGCCACCATCATATTCTTTAACAAAACGTGGGATCGCACGAGCAATTGAAGAATTGAGATCTCGGTGAAAACGAGATTGTGTACCCGATGCATAGTGCGCCAAGGTATGAACATGATTACCCTCTATACCAAATGCATAAATGGTTGTTTGATATCGAGTCACATATCGAGCTAGATAACCTAAAATACTTTGCTCTAGCGCATGATTATTTACAAACCACAATTGTGCATTGCGGCTTCTAATAGTACATAACGTAGCAAGTTTAGGATGTTCGATTCGTGGATGATAAGGCACTCATCCTATTCGTTGATGCGCACTATAAGTTTACTATTTTTGAATATTTTACTAGCTCACGCTGTCTCTGAGAATTTTAATTTAGGCAACTTTCATAAGGTTGCCCCTCAGTCGCTGGGCAAACCTTGTCTTAATATTGGCACTATTTTTGATAAAGTCTTCACAAACTGATACTTGACGAGGACGTGAGCCATCTGCCGTCGCAATGGTTACTAATATCCTAAGGTACTCATCTTGTAGTTCAGGCGATAACTCCCTCAAAACACTCGACATTTCACGCAGTATAGCTATGCTAATATGGGCTCCATGGCCTCGCTTCATCAACGCATGAATATCATCGATTTGGGAGAGCTGCTCTTTTACGAGCAAAACAAATGTAAGAGCGCTTTTAGCTTGTGACACAGGGTTCTATTCGACTTTCGTAGTAATTTTCTTTAGAACTCTTTTGCATATGGGGTCAGCCTAAGACATGGGCTCATGAGACGCTTTTACTAGAAGGGCCATGCTAATCTCAGCACTTCAGACCTCTACTGCTATTCGCTTATTTGGGAAGAATAGTTTCCAATGAAATATTCGCACGCGCTCTCTGAGAACTATATTTTGAGGGCGAGGAGGCGCTCGGCGATGATGTTTTTTTGGATTTCGGTGGTGCCTGCGGCTATGGTGCGGCCACGGGAATAAAAGTAGCGCAGCAGGTCGTCTCCTGCATCCATGTCATGCTCTCCAAGAGCAAGCTCCGGACCCCATCGCTTTGCACCAAGCTTTGCTAGCTCCTGAAATGATGTGCTCCAGAGTAGTTTATCAAGAGATCCCTCAGCACCAGGCTCTGCACCACTCACGCTGTAACGATGCAGATGCTTATACGCAAGAGCACGAGTAGCGGCCTGCGTCATAACAGCATGAGCAAGCGATACCTGCTCTCCACGAGTAAGAGACCCTTGCTGCTCAAGTAACTGTCGCAACGCAAGCTCTGACTGAATGTGTCTTGAAAAAGTAAGGATCACTCGCTCATACATCAGCGTTGATATAGCAATGTGCCATCCATCGCCAATTGCACCCACGATGTGCTCTTCAGGAACAAACACATCCTCAAAAAAAACTTCATTAAACTCTGCATCCCCAGTAATTTGTCGCAACGGGCGAACGGTAATACCAGGCGTTGTCATGGGAACAAGAAAGTATGTAAGACCTTGGTGACGCTTTGCTTCATCAGAGGTACGGGCAAGCACAAAGATGTAATCCGCAACATGCGCAAAGCTTGTCCAGATCTTTTGACCAGTCAGCAAAAAGCCACCATCAACTTTTGTCGCGCGAGTCTTAAGATTTGCCAAATCACTTCCTGCCTCTGGCTCAGAGAATCCCTGACACCAGATCTCTTCAGCAGATAATATTTTTGAAAGGTAACGCTCTTTTTGCGCCGGCGTTCCATGGCGAATCAGCACAGGTCCAACCATCGTCAAACCAAACAGCCCAACCACTTGAGGTGCTCGAGCTTTACCAAGCTCCTCCTGAAGAATCGCTTCCTCTACCAACGATAACGATCGACCACCATATGCTTGCGGCCAATGCACTGCTATAAATTTTTGATCAGAAAGCTTGCGCTGCCAGATCTTTCCCTCACGGATAAACTCAGCCAAATCGCCTTCGGGTGAAATCTGCGGTGGCGTATTCGATGCAAGCCAACGTTGCAACTCTTCTCGTAACTGCTCAGCTTTCTCTCCTGCTTGCAAAGTCAGCATGATAGGCTCCGTTACAGCATTTCCGCTGCTGGTTTATCAAATAAAAAAGTAACCTTTGAGGGGCACGAACGCCAAAATGTACTTGGATATGTCTCAACAGAATATTCACCTGCAACAACTTCACTCAGAAGCTTTGCTTTCGCAGCTCCCTTCGCAAGAAACATAATATGAGAAGAACTCTCAAGCACTGGAAGGGTCATTGACATACGTTCAGTACCATCTGTTGGATGAGTCACAGCGATACAACGCTTAGATAGCTCATGAAGAGCCACAAGATCATTGGGGAACAACGATGCAGTATGACCATCATCACCGATACCAAGAAGCATAATATCGAACGTAGGAACCTGTGCATTCAAAAGCTCTTCATATCTTTTTGATGCTTCAGAAACATCAGTCGATGAGATATCAAGCGGATAAAGCTTTGTGCGCCCTGGTATATCACCAAGACCAGATTCAATAATCATCTTGTAATTACTACGAGCATCAGAGAGAGGAACAAATCGCTCATCACCAAGATACAAATCAAGGGTAAGCTCAGAGAGCGTCGTATCATGCTGCATTGCTTGTGCAATCTCAGCATATATAGGCTTAGGCGTTGAGCCTCCACACAACGCTACACGCACAACACCTTGCTTATAACTTCGGATGGCATCAAGAATTGCTCGGGCAGCATCAGCAGCGTAGGTCGCAGCATCAAATGCTAAAATATTCATAACTGACGCCACTTATGGTTACGTTGTTCAAGAAGCTTATCACCTTCTGCAGGCCCCCATGTGCCTGATACATAGTCATGAAGTGGGCATAAATACTTATCACTCCATGCATCAAAGAATGGTTCAAGCAGCGCCCATGCTTCTTCTATTTCATCATTACGAGTAAAGAGCGTTGAATCACCACGCATTGCATCAAGGAGCAAACGCTCATACGCATCAGAAGATGCAACTCCAAAAGATTGATTATACTGAAAATCCATCTGCACTGGCTCAACACTTAAGCGCAACCCAGGTGGCTTAGAATTAATGTGCAACGCCATCCCCTCTTTCGGCTGCACCTGTATCGTTAAACAATTCTGTTCAAGTGCGCCGATATGCCGCCCGCGAAAAAGTGAGTGAGGCGCGCTCTTAAAATAAATAGTAATATCAGTAATTCGTTTTGGAAGACGTTTTCCAGCTCTGACGTAAATCGGTACTCCTTTCCAACGCCAGTTATCAATTTCAAGAAGTAACGCAGAGTATGTCTCTGTCTTACTTGTATTCGAGATCCCTTTCTCTTCTTTATAGCCACAAACCGCCTCTCCCTGCACTGTACCTGCCACATACTGCCCACGCACAGAGTGCGCAGCAGCCTCTTGAGGAGTATGTCGCTTAATAGAACGAAGCACTTTTACTTTCTCATCACGAATAGCATTTGGATCCGTCAATGAATGTGGAGGCTCAATGCAAAGCAAAGAGAGCATCTGCAGCGCATGGTTCTGAATGATATCACGGGTGATGCCATTCTGATCGAAGTATGGACCACGGTTGCCTACGCCTATCTCTTCACACACAGAGATCTGTATTGAGTCAATGTAGCGATTGTTCCAAAGCGGTTCAAAAATACCATTGGCAAAACGAAAGACAAGAATATTCTGAACGGTTTCTTTCCCAAGATAGTGATCAATACGGAATATTTGACTCTCGCGCAGGTGCTCCATTAACTCCTGGTTTAACTGTCGAGCAGATGGCACATCATGACCAAACGGTTTTTCAACGATCAAACCTGTACGTCGAGTTGCAGTCGCAGGATCAACCATAAGATCTGCATGCTTGAGATTCGCAGCAATACCAGCAAAGAACTCTGGCGAGACAGCAAGATAGTGCAAATAGTTATAGGTAATCGATCCTTCAGTTAATGACTCAATACGAGCTTTGAGCTCCTTAAAATCATCAAAGACAGAACCATCAACTGGTTGATAAAAAATCTTACTCGAAAAAGCAGCCCACTGTTCATCCGATACTGGACGACGGGAAAATTTCTTAAGGCCCTCATAAAGCTTGGTACGAAATTCTTCATCAGTAAACTTGGTTCGAGCAGAGCCGATAACAATAAAATGTTCAGGTAAGTATGTATCCGCAAACAAATTATAGAGAGCAGGAATAAGCTTTCGAACAGTCAAATCACCACTCGCACCAAAAATGACAAGCACTGTAGCAGGTGGATTTTGATTTGAAGGAGAAGGAACAGAGAGAGGTGCCATACGTTATCTTTATACGAGCGTTATCGTTACAGTGAAGCGAGCTTGGTCTTGGTTGAGTCAAGAAGTTCCTGAAAAGCATCCGCAAAGAGCTTAACACCCTGGACTTGGAGATCTTCAAGAAGCTTACCAAAATTCACATGATGTGATGACAAAGAATTAATCATTGTTTCACTTTCTTGATAGCCAGAAGCAAGCGCATTTCCAATAGTTGCTTGCTGCATCGTGGCTTTTAACGTCGCAGGTGGCATCGTATTAACTGTATCCTTTCCAGCCAAAGCTTCAACATACATCACCGGAGAGAAAGCAGGATTCTTGGTACCCGTGCTTGCCCAAAGTGGTCGTTGTACTCGGGCACCTTTTGCCTGCATAGCCTTGAAACGGGGCGACGAAAACATCTTCTCATAGGCATTATAGGCAAGCTTTGAATTAGCAATACCAACTTTACCAAAATAGCTCGCCTCAACTTCATCAGAGACTCGCCCCTCTTTTTTAATCTTTGCAAGCTCACTTTCAACGATGCTATCAACCCGAGAAACAAAAAAACTTGCTACTGATGCAATACGATCGATGGGAAGCGCCTTGGCAGCACGAGCTTCTAAGCCTGCTATGTAGGCGTCCATCACTGCACCGTATACTTCGACAGAAAAAATTAGGGTTACATTGACATTTATTCCCTGCTCAAGGAGCGCTTTAATTGCTGGGATCCCCTCCAAGGTTGCTGGAACTTTGATCATGATATTTGGGCGATTCAGTTTCTGCCAAAGCTTTATACCAGCATTGATTGTGCCAGCAGTATCATGTGCTAAAAATGGCGATACTTCGATACTTGCATACCCATCTACAGCATCAGTACTGTCATAGATTGGACGCAGCAGATCAGCAGCTGCAGCAACATCTTCAACCATGAGCGCTTCAGTCACAGCATCAGCATCCAGCACACCATCAGCTTTAAGCGTTTTCATAGCAGCATCATAGTCATTACTATCGGCAATTGCTTTTTTAAAGATCGCAGGATTACTCGTGAGCCCAAGCACACCAGCATCAATAAGACTTTTTAATTCTCCAGACTTCAAGACATCACGGGAGAGATTGTCATACCAAACAGATTGACCAACAGAAGAGAGAGCTAATAATTGCGCATTTTTCATGGACTCTATCCTAGTCGATTAGCCGTTTTGCGACAATCAAAAGAATGCTACGTGGCGTGATACTCACCGAAAATAGAGCGGAAAACATCGCTTATTTCACCCAGGGTGCAACCAGCTTCCAGCGCAGCGATCGTAAGCGGCATTGTATTCCTATCTTCAGTAGCAGCAACACGCAGGGCTTGCAGCGCGTGCGAAGCAGGCTCAGAAGCACGAGAGGCTTTAAAGTGTGCCACTTTATCTTGAAGAGAACTTTCAAGTTTCTTCATATCCAGGGATGTCCCTGTTTGTGCAGAAGTTGGTTGAAGATCCTCTACAACAAACTCATTCACCCCCACCACAATACTTCTCTTGTCTTCCACAGCTTTTTGGTACTCATAGGCTGCCTTTTCAATCTCGCCCTGTGGAAAATAATTTTCAATTGCAGCAATCATACCTCCTTGCTGATCAATCTTCTCAATCAATGCTCGAGCTTCAACAACAAGCCCTTCAGTGAGCGCTTCGATATACGGAGAACCTCCAAGCGGATCAACAACATCTACAACTCCAGATTCATGAGCAATAATCTGCTGTGTTCGTAATGCTAATGTTGCAGCTTCTTTTGTAGGCAAACGAAGCGCTTCATCGAAGCCATTGGTATGCAGACTTTGCGTGCCACCAAGGACAGCAGCAAGAGCCTGAAGCGTTGTGCGAACGATATTGTTTTCAGGCTGCTGAGCCGTAAGGGTGCTACCAGCAGTCTGTGTATGAAAACGAAGCTGCATGCTCTCTTTCTTTTGCGGATGATACCGCTCCTCAACGAGCTGCGCCCAGAGTTGGCGTGCTGCTCGGAATTTTGCAATCTCTTCAAAGAAATTACTGTGTCCATTAAAGAAAAATGACAGGCGCGGAGCAAACTCATCAATTGAGCGTCCCTTTTGAAGCGCAGCTTCAATATAGGCAATGCCATCTGCTAACGTAAACGCTATCTCTTGCGCTGCGGTACTGCCTGCTTCACGAATGTGATAACCAGAGATAGAAATCGTGTTCCACTGAGGTAGCTCCTGTTTACAAAACAACATAAGATCTGTTGTGAGCTTCATTGCCCCCTTCGGTGGATAGATATAGGTGCCACGGGCTATATACTCTTTGAGGATATCGTTTTGCGTCGTCCCCCTAAGATCTGAAAGCTTGGTTCCATCCTGCTTGGCTTTTACGCAGAGCAAGCTAAGTAAAATTGTCGCTGTGGCATTAATGGTCATCGACACTGATGCCTGAGCAAGATCTATCTGCGAAAAGAGCTCTGCCATATCATCACGGGTGGCTATCGAGACCCCCACTTTGCCTACTTCACCACGTGCAAGTTCATGGTCTGGGTCCCGCCCCATCTGTGTAGGCAGATCAAAAGCGACACTTAATCCTGTGGTGCCTTGGGACAAGAGGTACCGAAAACGAGCGTTTGCCGATGCAGCATCGCCAAATCCTGCATACTGGCGCATTGTCCAGAGCTTCTTTCGATACATCTCAGGATGGATACCGCGCGTAAAGGGGAACTCACCAGCGTCACCAAAGGTTTGAGACCCATAGATTCTTTCTTTTCTTTGAGTATTCGAATTGCTCACAGTGAGAAAGTATCATTAGAATTGAGCGACTGGAAAGGATGGATCACGAGTACGTATGAAAGGGATGGATGAACTACACCAAAAACGTCTTGAAGCGCTTGCCGCGGGTGGTCGCGATCGTCTCGACAAACAGCGTGCTGGCGGAACACGCCTGACTGCTCGTGAACGGGTACTCGCATTACTGGATCCCGATAGTTTTGTTGAGCTTGATACGTTTGTGACTCACAACGCACAAAGCTTTGGGATTGCAGAGCAAAAAATACTCGGTGATGGCGTCATCACTGGTTTTGGTACCATTGCTGGGCGAAACGTCTGTATTTTCAGCCAAGACTTTACAGTGTTTGGCGGTTCACTTGCCGCAGCACATGCAAAAAAAATCGTAAAAATCATGGAACATGCCGAGCACGTCGGCTGCCCGATTATCGGCATCAATGATTCAGGTGGCGCCCGTATCCATGAAGGAGTTGAAAGCCTTGGTGGCTATGCTGACATCTTCCTCAAAAACACACTGCTCTCTGGTGTCGTACCACAAATATCTCTTGTCATGGGACCATGCGCAGGAGGCGCAGTGTACAGCCCTGCGATTACTGACTTTATCTTTATGGTGGATCGTACAAGCCATATGTTTATTACGGGACCTGAAGTCATTAAACAGGTCACACGAGAAGAGATAGACAAAGAATCACTTGGAGGAGCACACGCGCACGAAAGCCTGAGTGGCGTCTGTCACAAAGTATGCAGCTCTGATCATGATGCGCTCGAACAGGTTAAAACGCTCCTGTCATTCATTCCGCAAAATAATCTTGATCGTACGCCTCGGCAGAGCAGCGGAGATACCCGCGCACGAGTGAACCACTGCTTGCAAGGGCTCGTACCAGACGAACCGAATAAACCGTACGATATTAAAACTATTATTACTGAGGTCGCTGACAACCATTGGTTCTATGAGCTCCAGGAAAACTTTGCACAAAACATAGTGACTGGATTTATTCGACTGGATGGACAATCAGTCGGTGTCGTAGCGAATCAGCCAATGGCACTTGCTGGATGCCTCGATATCGACGCAAGCACTAAAGCTGCAAGGTTCGTTCGATTTTGTGATGCATTCTCTATTCCACTCCTCACCCTTGTTGATGTTCCTGGTTTTCTGCCTGGCATTGAGCAAGAGCATGGTGGGATTATCCGTCACGGTGCAAAGCTCCTCTATGCATTTGCAGAAAGTACAGTACCAAAGGTCACCCTTATCACAAGAAAAGCATACGGTGGTGCTTATGACGTCATGGCATCCAAGCATATCAGAGCTGATATTAATTTGAGCTATCCAGGAGCTGAAATTGCAGTTATGGGAGCAGAGGGCGCAGTACAGATCCTCTTCCGTAAGGAGATTGATTCGTTGCCGCACCACGCACGTGATCAAAAACGTCTTGAATTAATCGATAGCTACAAGCAACAATTCTCAAATCCATGGGAAGCTGCACGACTTGGATTTATCGACGCTGTCATAGAACCAAAAGATACGCGCCAAGAAATTATCAAAGCATTCTCGTTCCTCGAAGGTAAGGTACAATCTAATCCCAAAAAGAAACATGGCAACATCCCGCTCTAAATCACGTACCAAGAAGCATCGATTCGAAGAAACCTTCTTTCTTGATACAGAAGGTACTGATGCGATCGCATCAATACCCGTCAAAGCAGAGGTCCCCTCAGATCAAGATATTCTTGCAATTGCTACAGCGATCTTCCTGCTCACAGACCAGACCGTTACAACCACGACACCAACTCGTGCATGGAGCACGCATGGTTCATTTTCGGAGCTTCGATGAAACATAGATACAACGTCACCGTTCATGACAAAACATTCGATGTCACGCTTATCAAAAAGCAGGGCGATACCATTACCTTTGCAATACAAAATCAAACATACACAGTATCAGTTGAACCAGTACTGCCCATCCAAGCAGGTACGAGCGCACTCACCACTGGAGCTTTGCCACGCGCAGCAGAACCACGAATCGTGCGGCAAGAGACACTTCCTGCCAATACCACAGATCCCCAAGCAATATGTTCGCCTCTGCCAGGAGTCGTTGCTAAAATGTTGGTAAAATCTGGCGACGAGGTCTCAAGCGGCCAACCTGTTGCTATCATTGAGGCTATGAAAATGGAAAACGTGATTGCGTCACCATGGTGTGGCATCATCAACGAAATCTTCGTGAAAGAAGGCGCTGAGGTTCGTAAAGGCGAAGCGCTCATGCGATAATAGAGAGCCTATGCTCTCTTTTTCGCCCCCTCCTATCCCCCAAGACGCTCAGGAGCTTGCAGCCACGCTCTGCCGTGCACAGCAAGCAAACGTCGCTTCAGGTGGCACATGCACTGCTGCATTAGAATTTATAGATGCAGTGCACCGACAGATATGCATTTCTGAACGTACCGAATGTGCGCATATAAAAAAATCCGAACAAAGCAGCCTTATCACACAAACCGCATCGATCTTAGCTGATACATATCGCACTGCGGATAGTGTCGAGAAAGCAAATATCCTCCGTACATTTTGGGCAACTGGCTTTCCTGCCTGCGCAGAAAGCGCTTCAATCTTCCTTGATATTTTTATTCAAGGACTCAATGACAGCACCCAACATGTTCGTGATGAAGCTGCATTCTGTCTTGCTGAATCTCTCAATACTGAAACAAGAGAGGCTCCACTCTCTGTAGCCATTCAAACACGACTCGATGATCTCCTTGTTAGCTTACGACTTTTGATCGATAGAGATGCCTTCGTTGGCAGCACTATTGAAGGAGGCAGTGCGAGCGATTTTGCTTACGGCATCCTCAAACGTTACGAAACGCCTCGCACTCATCGATTCAATGCGCGTGGGCTACAAATTACAACTCGATAAAACCACCAAAAAGAGAAAGGAGCGAACCATAAAGAGAATATTTCTCTTTATGATTCGCCCCCTTCGATTCGATTAGGACCTTACTTTATATCCTTAAGAATTACTCAGGACCTCTTCTTAAGAATGTTGGGATATCAAACTTATCCTCGTCTTCTGCGCTCGCCATCACTGATAGCTTTTTGAGCTTAATCACATCTGACTGCGGAGCTTTCTTACTAAAACTTCCTGTTTGCTCAACTGAAGCAGCCAGTCCTGTCGCAGCAGGCGCTGATGCTGTTTGAGTAGTAGAGAAGCTTGATAGTTGTGCGGCACCAGCATTTGTTGATGAAAATGTTGTTCCAGATGAAACAGCATCTCTATCTCCAAAACCTGTTGCAATGACCGTCACCTGTACTCGATCCTCAAGTTGCGGATCAATGACCATACCCCAGATGATGTTTGCCTCTTCGTGAGCCTCTGAGTGAATAAGCTCTGCAGCTTCGTTCACTTCTTGAAGCGTTACATCACGAGACGCTGTAAAGTTAATAAGAACACCACGGGCACCATGGATAGAGATATCTTCAAGCAGCGGAGAAGAAACTGCTTTCTGAGCAGCTTCAACAGCTCGGTTCTCACCAGAAGAATCACCAGTACCCATCATCGCCATGCCCATCTCTGACATAACTGCACGTACGTCAGCGAAGTCGACGTTGACAAGACCTTCATAGGTGATCAGATCAGAGATACCTTTCACAGCTTGATAGAGAATATCATCTGCTCTTCTGAATGTATCAAGAAGTGATGTATTACGTCCCGCAATTGAAAGCAGACGCTGGTTAGGAATTGTAATGAGCGTATCAACTTGTTTGCGGAGCTCTTCAATACCACGCTCAGCATTTTTCATGCGGCGCTTACCTTCAAAAAGGAAAGGTTTTGTGACCACGCCTACAGTTAAACAACCAAGCTCTTTAGCAACTTCAGCAACAACTGATGCACCAAGCGTTCCCGTACCGCCGCCCATACCAGCAGTAATGAAAACCATATCTGCACCATGGAGTGCTTTACGGATTGATTCAAGGCTCTCACGAGCAGCCGCGTATCCAACATCTGGATCAGCACCAGCACCAAGGCCCTTTGTAATTTCATCACCAAGTTGAATTTTGTTGATAGCTTCACAGGAGGAAAGCGCCTGTGAGTCAGTGTTTGCAGCAAAGAACTCAACGCCAGCGAGCCCTCCCTTTATCATATTGTTGACGGCATTTAATCCGGCGCCACCAATCCCAAATACTTTAATGTTGGCCGTATTAGGATGATGCTTTTTACCAGCTTCGGTTGTCATTGAATTCTACCTTTGTTTATCTAATCAAAAAAACACTGTTACTTTAGGTTACTTAAACTAAAATAGCGTCAAAGTAAAGCGTAAAGTCAGAGCAAGGGGGAGTAAAACTACCAAATTTTTTAAGACTACTCGAATTTAATGTGAGGCTGAACGTTTTCAGTCAGTTACTCTCGTTGTTCGGGAAGACCCTACAGATAGATTGTAGCCAAAACCCCTTCGTCTGATAGCTTTGGTGGCGGATACTATAGACTAAAAATGCTCACCGAACCAGTTAGCAACTTTTTTAATCGATTGGCTCAAGAAATTTCCCCGACCCTGTGACGCACGAGAAGTGCTCTTTGTTGCATCACCGTAGAGCACGAGGCCAAAACTAGCTGCATGCGCTGGATCTTTGATGAGATCGGAAAGTCCCTGTGCCCCACGAGGGAAACCAACACGGACGGGAGCACTAAAAACACTTTCAGCAAGCTCAGCGATACCAACCTGATTGGCAACGCCACCTGTTAATACAATGCCGCTATGAATGAGCTGATCTGCTTTCGCATTAATAAGCTCTCCGATAACCACTTGAAATATCTCGGTGAGGCGCGGCTCGATAATCTCTGCTAACCACTGCTTTGAGAGGACACGATCCTCACGTTCACCTGTTGATGTTACAGAGAGCGTTTCATCATGTTGAATAAGTGACGGTAGCGCACAACCATGCAAACACTTTAACTCCTCTGCCGCCTCAATAGGGGTTCGCAGAAGCAGCGCAATATCATTAGAAATATGATTTCCACCAACAGGCAAGACAAATGAATGTTTCACTGCACCATTATGAAAAACGGTCACATCAGTGGTACCACCACCAATATCAATGACACACACACCAAGATCCTGTTCTTCATCTGTCACAACAGCACGACCCGATGCAATACCAGCACTCACCACATCATTCACCGTTAAGCCGCAACGGTTCGCACATTTCACAATATTCTCGGCACTTGCTACAGCTCCCGTTACCATGTGCACACGAGCTTCAAGGCGCACACCATGAATCCCTACTGGGTCTTTAATAGAATCTTGATCATCAACAATAAATTCTTGTGGCAAAACATGAAGCACTTCACGGTCCATCGGAATAGCAACTGCTTTAGCAGCTTCGATAACTCGTTCAACGTCATCGATTCGAACTTCTTTATGCTTGATAGCAACAACGCCATTACTCGAAAGCCCTTTAATATGAGCACCAGAGAGCGAGCAGTACACTGATGATACTTCAATCCCAGCCATTGACTCAGCTTGCTTGAGTGCCTGCTGAATACCAGCGATGGTATTATCAATGTTGATGACCACACCTTTCCGTAAGCCTCGAGACGGCGCAACACCGACACCAATGACTTCGTGGCGACTTGGATCGGACATATCGGTGATCACTATTTTGGTTTGTGAAGTACCAATATCAAGTGCAGTAACAATGTGAGGATTGCGAGTCATATAATCTCAAAATTAAACAGAGTTTGCATATTGGGCAAGGGGTAAATATCACTGCTTGACAGCAGAAGTATCCCCTACTTTTTTAACGCTTTTTGTTGTCGGCGTAACCTGGGGAGTAGAAAAACTGACCACAGCCAACTTGTTATAGGCAAGGTCTATCTTTTGGACCTCATGGAGCTTCTCACGAATCTCGGGCAAGATTAGTTTTAGACGCATCACTTCATCTTCAAAGGCCTTTGGATCGCCCCAGCTTGTATCAAATTGCACGACAAATGAGGCACGTGATGGCTTTGCAAGGAGCTCTCCATCAGGAAGCAATTCAAGTCGTGAGAACTGAAAGCCTGTGATCTTTTCTAATATGACAAAACGCTCCTTCATATATTCAAAGCGCGCGCGTACCTGATCAGGACTCGCATCATCCGTCATCATTCCCGCAATAATTTTGGGACGCGGAGCGTCTGGAGCCAGCATCTTCTCAAGAGACGCAGCAAGATCAACTGCCGGAATCGCCGCAATCGAAA
>JBILLA010000173.1:0-5570 GCA_044376365.1 Bdellovibrionota bacterium
CGAAGTCGATATTGGGCGTGTTATCTCAGTATGCAATGATGACACAAACAATCAGTCGCTTGCATTTATTCGCATCAAAAATGATGCATCAATAGATTTAAATAAACTTTTAATAAGCGGTAATACTGTCCATGTCTATGAACAAAACACTTGAAGCATACCAAAAAAACTTCATTCGCTTCCTCTTACAAGAAAAAGCACTCTTATTTGGTGAATTTAAAATTAAGAGCGGCAGGCTTTCTCCGTATTTTTTAAACTTCGGCAAACTACACTCTGGAAGCGCCCTGATAGAACTTGGCGAAACCTATGCAGCCGCGATGAAGCATCACCTCCCTTCATTACCCTCAATTGTTTTTGGTCCATCATACAAAGGCATTCCACTCTCTGTAGCAACCACGGCAGCACTTTATCGCACCCATAACCATAATGCTGATTACTGCTTTGATCGCAAAGAAGCAAAATCTGTCGGTGAAGGTGGCATGCTTGTAGGGAAAGTGCCGACAGCTGGTGAAAGTGTTGCGCTGGTAGAAGATGTCATCACAGCAGGTACCACAATCAAAAAAATTGTTCCGATGCTGATTGATGAACTAAAAGTTAACTTACTTGGTGTTTGCATCGCCGTTGATCGTTGCGAAGTAGGAGAGGGGACTATCTCTGCCAAGCAAGAGATGGAGCAATTATTTGGCATCTCTATTTATCCGCTCGTTACGATTCATGACATTTTCTCGTATCTGTCTGGCCCGGAGGCTGGTGTTTATGCTCTTGGCATTGAGCAGCAACAAGCTATCACCAACTATCTTGCTCAGTACGGAGCAAAGTCATGAAATCTTTGCGAAAGCATTCATGTTTATGGATAGCATCATGCGTCCTCATCATTGCTCCGCTTACTCATGCTCAAGTTCAGACAGAAGCAACTGAACCCATTGCTCAGTCAATCTTTACCACAGTGATGAGCCCATATTGCCCAGGGAAGCTCTTATCAGATTGTCCGAGTGCAAAAGCAAGTGAGCTCAAACACATGATACGTGAGGAGCTTGCTCAAGGCAGATCAAAAGAAGACGTCCTGTCAAAGCTTCAAGATGAATATGGCACAGAAACTCTACGTGCTATTCCAGAGACATCTGGGTTTGGACTGCTTGCATGGCTCGTGCCTGCACTCTTCCTTGTTGGTGGTTTGCTGCTTGGCTTTCGAGTCGTCGCAAAGCTTGCAAAAAAATAACGGGGGACTGCTCGCTTTGGACTAGGCACCAAATCCAATATCAAGTGCCAGGAATACAAAGAGCAACGGAAGATAAATAATTGAGTATCGAAACACCGTGCGCGCTGCTGCATTTTGGTGCGTACGGCTGCTCTGTTCGCCATAATAGATCATAAGAATGCCAAGCACTGTCGAACCAATCCCGTAAATCAGACCTGCAGCACCAATGGCATAGAGCATCAACGTTGCAAACAGCATCAAATACGAGAACCAACGAATTTGGCGAAAAGTACTCTCGCCATCTGGCTCAACACAGGGCAACATTTTAAAACCACCACGCGCATAGTCCTCACGAAGGATCCATGCTATCGCATAGAAGTGTGGATGTTGCCAGGTAAACATAATCGCAAAGAGTATCCAGGCTTCAAGGGAGATATGATTCGTTGCAGCAACCCAACCACCCATTATTGGCAGAGCACCTGGTACCGCACCAATAGCAGTATTGAGCCATGTTTGACGCTTGAGCGGTGTGTAAACAAGCGCGTAAAGAAAAGTCGTCATGAGCGCAAGAAATCCAGAGAGCAAGTTCACCTGCCATGCAAGCAGTGAGCAACCAGCAACAGTACAAAGGACTCCATACGCCAAGGCTTCATGAGCAGCGACTCGTCCACTTGGAATGGGACGATTTTTTGTACGATTCATTTTGGTATCAACGTCTCGCTCAATGAAATGATTCAGTGCTCCTGCGCCAGCAGCACAAACAGTGGTACCGAGTAGTGTAATGAGCAGCATCACATAATTTTCAGCAGAGCGCTCTGCGAGAATAAAGCCAAGCGCAGTTGTGACAAGGACAAGGATTAAAATCCCAGGCTTTGACAGTTCTAGATAGTCTTTGAGCTTTTGACGCATGCGTAAGGGTAAGTATACCTATTCTTCTGTCGCGGGGCGAGTCATGAGGAGCCCAACCATATCCTCGGGACGAATTACTTGGAGGAGCACCTGATTGAGGGCTTCAGTAATCGGCATGGCTATCCCATGCTGCTTGGCCATCCGAGTCACAACTGGGGTCGAAAATACCCCTTCCGTCGTTGAACCAACTGCTAGGGCTGCCTGCTCTGGAGTAGCACCTTGCCCAAGCTTATAGCCAAATGAATAGTTTCTGCTCTGCATTGAAGAGGCTGTCAGAATGAGATCGCCAAGCCCTGAAAGCCCCGAGAGCGTCTGTGCTCGTGCTCCAAAGTGAACAGCAAAGCGCGTCATCTCTGCCAGACCTCGTGTCATAAGGGCGGCTTTCGTTGAATCACCAAAGCACAATCCTGCACAGATACCACTGGCAAGGGCTATGATATTTTTTAAAGCTCCACCTAGTTCAACTCCAATAAGATCGTCTGATGGATAGACACGCATTGAGGATGAATGAAAAAGGTTAGCAACAGCCTGTGCATCCGTTTTAGAAGAGGCAGCGGCAGAAACGGCAACAGGTGTTCCATCCATGACATCGATAGCAAAACTTGGCCCCGATAGTGTTGCAAGCTTGGCAGCGGTGCCACGCGCTTGAAAAAATGCGCATGGTGTCAATGCACTTGCAAGCTCAAAGCCTTTCATCACACTGATAAGATATTGGTGCGCAGTAAGCTTCGCTGCAAAATCGTATTCAGCGATCGCACGGGTTGGCAGCGCAACAATAATCATGTCAGACGCCAACAGGGCTTCAAGCTTTGTCGTCGCAGTAAAGGGTAGTGCGTGTTCTGGAAAACAGGTCAGATGACGCTTCGTATCTTGAATACTTTGTACAAGGTCGGCATCGCGTGACCATCCAGTGACATGATGCCCAAGCCGAGCAAGATGTGTTGCAAGTGCAGTACCCCAATACCCAAGTCCGATCACACCAACATGACGGGCGGCAGCAGGCTGACTCACTGCACAGCTCACGACTCGGTATCAGTATCAAACAGGTGGCAGACTGCTACAACTTTCTCACCCTCTTCAAGATCGATGAGGCGAACACCCATAGTGTTTCTGCCAATAATCGAGATGCCTTTGCACTCAATTTTAATAATCTTTCCAGATGAGGTCACCAACATCACAGACGACTCATCATCAACAATAAAGGCGCCAACAACGTTGCCGTTTCGTCCTTCAGTTTGGATGTCGATGACTCCTTTTCCTGCGCGACCCTGCGTGCGGTAATCATTAATCTTGGTGCGCTTTCCATAGCCATGCTCACAAACCGTCATCAGGGTGTGAGCGTTGGCCTGTGCCTCATCAAGTGCAGTTACAACGGTCATACTCACGACTGCATCTTCATCGTCAAGATTAATGCCCGTTACACCGCGAGCAGTTCTCCCTACTGCTCGAACATCAGCAGTAGCAAAACGAATCGACATACCAGTTTTCGTTGCAAGCACAACTTCATCCTTCGCAGAGGCGATCGCAACACCAACAAGTGAGTCACCTTCGGCAAGCGTACAAGCAACAATGCCTGTCTTGCGCGAACGACTAAACTCCATGAGCTCAATCTTTTTAATGTAGCCAGATTTCGTCGCCATGAGGACAAACTGATCTGGTGTATAATTTTTAACTGGCAAAATTGCAGAGATTGCTTCATCTGCTTTTAAATTGAGCAGATTCACAAGCGCTCTGCCCTTGGCCGTGCGACCTGATTCAGGAATCTCATACACTTTTAGCCAATAGAGTCTGCCAAGTGTGGTAAAGACTAACAGTTCATCTTTCGTGGAAGCAACAAAGAGGTGTTCTGTGAAATCTTCATCCTTCGAAGACGCACCAGTGACACCTTTACCGCCTCGACGCTGCGCGCGGTAAGCATTGGTTGCAATACGTTTTGCATAGCCTGTATGACTTACAGTGACAACCATCTCTTCGTCTTCGATGAGGTCTTCCATGTTAATCTCAGCACCATCATCAACGATATCAGTACGACGATTATCGCCGTATTTTTCAACGATTGTTTTGAGTTCACCAACAATAATCGAATCGACTTTCTTGCTATCACGAAGGATAGAGAGGAGCTCTTCGATCTCTTTAGCAAGCTCTGCATGCTCTTGCTCAATGGCAAGACGCTCCATACCAGTAAGTTTTTGGAGTCGCAGATCAAGAATTGCTTGCGCCTGAAGCTCGCTGGTTTTGTACTGCACGCAGAGGTTTTCTTTCGCTTCTTTTGGCGATTCACTTTCTTTGATGAGCTTAATAACGTCATCAAGGTTAATGAGCGCAATGCGGAAGCCTTCCAAAATATGCATACGCTCGTTTGCTTTGCGAAGCTGAAACTGTGTGCGACGGGTCACGACATCACGGCGGTGATCGATGAAGTGATTGAGCATTGGAATGAGCCCGAGTACCTCTGGCTTTCCTTCAACGATAGCAAGATTAATGATACCAAAACTAACTTGAAGTGGTGTTGTCTTATACAGTTGGTTCAAAACGACTTCTGGTGTTGCATCACGCTTGAGCTCAATGACGATTCGCATGCCCTGGCGATCTGACTCATCGCGAAGCTTTGCAATACCTTCAATAGTTTTATCGTTCACAAGCTCTGCAATCTTTTCAAGCAGACGTGACTTGTTCACTTGGTATGGAATTTCATGAACGATAATCGCCTGTACTTCACGGTTCTTACCTTCTAGTGATTCAATCGTTGTCTTGGCACGCAGCTGGATAATCCCTTTGCCTGTGGAATATGCCGACACAAGAGCACCACGACCATAAATAGTTCCACCAGTTGGGAAGTCAGGGCCAGGAATGTATTCCATAAGCTGTCTGAAATTCATCTCTGGATTTTCAATAAGGGCAATCGTGCCATTGACCACTTCACGCAAGTTATGTGGCGGAATATGCGTTGCCATACCAACAGCAATACCATCGCTACCATTTACAAGTAGGTTAGGGATCATGTTGGGAAGAACAACAGGCTCTTGCCGAGACTCATCAAAGTTAGGAATAAAATCGACTGTCTCGCTCTCAATATCAGCAAGCAGCTGCTCAGACACTGACGTCATACGACACTCGGTATATCGATATGCCGCTGCAGGGTCTCCATCGATCGAACCAAAGTTACCCTGACCATCAACAAGCGGATACCGCAAGTTCCATGGCTGCGCCAAACGAACAAGCGCTTCATAGACTGATGAATCACCATGTGGGTGATACTTACCAAGCACTTCACCGACAACGTTTGCGCACTTTAAGTGTTTTCGGTTTGATAAGAGGCCGCTATCATACATTGCGTAGAGCACTCGTCGCTGCACTGGCTTTAAGCCGTCGCGCACATCGGGCAGAGCTCGTCCAACAATAACGCTCATCGCATAGTCCATATAGGACTGACGCATTTCTTCTTCAATATTGACTGGTGATA